>JAPKBG010000003.1 GCA_028823485.1 Methylophilaceae bacterium
ACCGACACTAAACCCAAACGCACTGCCTGTGCCTAAATCTTCATTTTGTAAAGTAACAAGAGTCCCGAGAAGATTATTAAAGCTCGTCGTCCCTGTATTAAATGTTTTAGATGCACCGCCTTTTGCCGTAATGTAATAACCCTCTAAATCTATAGCCATAGCCATTGAAGGCAGGGTAAGGAGGAGTGCAAGGGTGAGTTTTCGTATCATGTGAGGGATTAACTTATTATAAAGTTTATATCAGAACTGAATTCAATATTGTCCAGAGGATTGAATCCACAATATCTGAGGATAAAGATGAGCACAGATATTAACTTCTTAATGATTGAATAGCTGTAATCAAAATGCTTAATTAATATACAAATGTTTGTTGGAGTATATTAAGGTCAACACAAAGAATAGGGTGGTTTTTAGAAAGTCTCTTAGAGGGCGATTATGGAGCTCGTTATTTTAGATATATCCATAAAAAAAAGTCATTGGGGGGTAAGGTTAGCAAATGCCAAAGTGGTTATATATGTGGTTATATATGGTAAATTTTAGTGTTACGAATGAGCCAACTTGCAGTGTTTATAAGGGATGTAGAGCAGATAAGTGGCGTCCCCATTGGCAACCCTGCCATGCCAATGCCAGTCCCCATCAATACCGTACCAAAGAGCTCTAATGCCATAACCTCTAATGGTAATGGTGTTTTTTTGTTATCGCTCTTGGAGTCCTCCTCTATGGAACTACCCTAATTTAGCGAGCTGTGCTTCCAGCTTTTCTAAGCTCGCTGCAAACTGAGCGACGCGTGCTTTTTCTTGCTCAACGACTGCAGCAGGCGCACGTGCAACAAAGTTTTCATTGTTCAACTTACCATTAGCTTTTGCAATTTCGCCTTGCAAACGTACAACCTCTTTACCTAAACGCTCTTTCTCAGCTTCAATATCAATTTCAACTTCTAACATCAGTTTGAAATCACCAGCCAACATGACAGGAGCATCCGCCTCTGGCAACTCAGCCTCTACCCTCACTTCCTCTAGCTTAGCTAATGCTTTCAAATATGGTGCGTAAGCAGTTAACGTTTCGCTATCTCCTGCAGCAACAAAAGGCACTTTAGTCGATGGTGGAATACCCATTTCGCCACGTAGACTACGGCAAGCATCGACACAAGCTTTCAGTTTTGAAACCCAAGCTTCAGCATCCACATCAATCTTTTTAGGCTGTGCCAATGGGTAAGCTTCTAACATAATGCTGTCGCCAGTGCGGCCGCTCATTGGGCCAACTGTACGCCAGATTTCTTCCGTGATGAACGGAATAATTGGGTGTGCTAAACGAAGGATGGTTTCTAATACACGTAATAAAGTACGGCGTGTCGCGCGTTGCTCAGCTTCAGAACCAACTTGTATTTGCACCTTGGCAATTTCTAAATACCAATCGCAATATTGATCCCACACATATTCATAAATGGATTTAGCAGCCAAATCAAAGCGGTAGTCTTCAAATGCTTTTTCAACGTCCGATTCTGTTCTTTGCAAGATAGAAACAATCCAGCGATCCGATTGGCTAAATTTCAAATAGCCGTCAGGTTTATCTGCACAAGACTCCAAGCCACAGTCTTGGCCCTCTGTATTCATTAATACAAAGCGTGTCGCGTTCCATAATTTATTACAGAAGTTGCGATAACCATCACAACGTTGCAAATCAAACTTGATATCACGGCCTGGGCTCGCTAAAGCTGCGAACGTAAATCGTAGCGCATCAGTACCATAAGCATCAATGCCTTCAGGAAACTCTTTACGGGTACGTTTTTCAATCTTGGTTGCATCTTTGGGGTTCATTAACCCCGTTGTCCGTTTTTTGATTAAATCGTCCAGCGTGATGCCGTCAATCAAATCAATCGGGTCCAATACATTGCCCTTAGATTTAGACATTTTCGCGCCTTCAGCATCGCGAATTAAGCCATGCACATAGACATGCTTAAATGGAATTTTTCCAGTGATGTGTTTGGTCATCATCACCATACGCGCCACCCAGAAAAAGATAATATCAAAACCAGTCACCAGCACAGAGGAAGGTAAGAACTGTTGTAAGGCATGGTTTTGCGCATCAATCGCTTCATCACCCGTCCAGTCCATGGCTGAGAAAGGCCATAGCGCAGAAGAGTACCAAGTATCTAAGACATCTTCATCACGTTTTAAATTGCCTGTATAGCCAGCTTTAGCTGCCTCCGCTTTTGCTTCAGCTTCATCATATGCAACAAACACTTCTCCATTGTCGCCATACCAAGCTGGAATTTGATGGCCCCACCATAGCTGGCGAGAAATACACCAGTCTTGAATATTATTTAGCCATTGGTTATACGTATTCACCCAGTTTTCTGGGTAGAACTTCACCTCTCCACTCTCAACAACATCTAATGCTTTTTGCGTAATGCTTTTGCCATCGGCTGTTGGCTTGCTCATTGCAACAAACCACTGGTCTGTCAGCATCGGCTCAATCACGACATTAGTACGATCGCCACGAGGGACTTTTAATTTATGTTTATCAACTTTAACCAAATAACCTTGCGCATCTAAATCTGCAACGACTTGCTTACGTGCAGCAAAACGCTCTAAACCTTGATACTGCGCTGGCGCTTCTTCATTCACAAAACCTTTAAGGTCTAATATGCCAACCGTTGCTAAGTTGTGACGCTGGCCAACCGCGTAATCGTTAAAGTCATGTGCTGGCGTCACTTTTACACAACCAGTACCGAAATCTTTATCGACATAATCATCTGCAATAATCGGAATTTCACGATTACATAACGGCAGTTTGGCCGTTTTACCAACAAGGTGCGCATATCGCTCATCTTCTGGATGCACCATCACAGCCACATCACCCAACATCGTTTCGGGACGTGTCGTCGCGATAGTTAAATCGCCTGAGCCATCCGCCAGTGGGTATTTGATGTGCCACATCGAGCCATCTTCTTCCTCTTGCACGACTTCTAAATCTGAAACAGCCGTGCCGAGTTTGACATCCCAGTTCACCAATCGCTTGCCGCGGTAAATCAAACCTTCTTTATGCAAACGCACAAAGGTTTCCGTCACCGTTTTATTCAGCTTTGGATCCATGGTAAAACGTTCGCGCGACCAATCTGGCGATGTGCCTAGACGGCGCATTTGCTTGGTAATATTACCGCCAGAAAGCTCTTTCCATTCCCACACTTTTTCTAAAAACTTTTCACGGCCCAACTCATGGCGCGAAACACCTTGTACGTCCAGCTGACGCTCAACAACAATCTGTGTCGCAATACCTGCGTGGTCAGTCCCCGGCTGCCATAACGTATTCTCGCCGCGCATTCGGTGATAACGAGTCAGCGCATCCATGAGCGTTTGGTTAAAACCATGACCCATATGTAAGCTACCGGTCACATTCGGCGGTGGCAATAAAATACTAAAGTTTTCTTTAACCTCTGGATTTAGTCCGGCTTCGTAATAGCCCTTACTTTCCCAAAAGGCATACCATTTACTTTCAATGGCTTTCGGATCAAAAGGTTTATCAAGTGCGTTTTCTGGTGTTTGTGTATTCGTCGTCATATATGCGGGATTTTACCATAGCTAACGCAAAGACTAGGCGCGTTCAGCCGCCCCTCATATAAAGAAAAGTTTAATCAGGTAGCAATTCGACTACTTCAACTTAATAACTGCTATAAATAGTGCTAATATAAACGCTCTATTTGCTTAAGCTAGGATGCGTTGAATGATAGAACCGATATGGATTTGGGCTGCCTTTGGTATTGCCCTACTCACCATTGAAATGACGATGGTCGGCACCTTAGATATTTTATGGTTTGGTATAGCGGCCTTATGCGTTTCTTTAGCAATATTGCTGTTTCCAAGCATACCTTATGCCTGGCAATTCACGATTTTTGCTGTGCTTGCAATTGGCTCTCTTGCAATTTGGCGTCTATACAACAAAAAAACTGAAACGCACTCTCGCATTGGTCAGTCACAAGGTCAGGAAATTGGCAGAGTTGGTAAAGTGATTAAAGCCTGCGGCCCTAGCCAATCAGGTCGCATTCAATTCACACAAGGCTTGATGGGCGCTCGCGAATGGACTGCTGTTTCCGATGAAGGTATAGAAGCAGGAGCAGAAGCCAATGTGGTAGCCGTAGAAGGTAATGCATTAAGAGTTAAAGTTATTTAATCTTTGAATTATTAGGAAAAATCATGACAGAATTCAGTATCGTACTCATATTTTTAGCCATTATCGCCATTGTTAAAGGTGTCCGCATTGTGCCGCAAGGTGAAGAGTGGGTTGTCGAACGGCTAGGAAAATTTAAAGGTGTTATCACGCCCGGGTTAACCATCATCAACCCGTTCTTAAGTAAAGTCAGCTACAAGGTAACAACCAAAGATATTATTTTAGAGATACCAGAACAGGAAGTGATTACTGCAGACAATGCTGTGATTCTAGCGAATGCGGTTGCTTTCATTAAAGTCAGCAACATTGAACGCTCTGTGTACGGCATTGAAAACTTCCGTGTAGCGATGCGTAATATGGTGCAAACCAACCTACGTTCTATTATCGGCGGTATGAATTTGAATGAAGCACTGACTTCACGTGACCGCATTAAAGCCGAGCTGAAAAACGCAGTGGCTGACGAAGCGTTAGACTGGGGCTTAACCGTTAAGTCTGTTGAGATTCAAGATATTAAACCATCCATGAACATGCAAAATGCGATGGAAAGACAAGCGGCAGCTGAGCGCGAACGTGTTGCGGTCGTTACTGAAGCCGAAGGTGCAAAACAAGCGCTGATTTTAAATGCTGAAGCACGTTTAGAAGCCGCAAGAAAAGACGCAGAAGCACAAATGGTGGGCGCAAAAGCATCTGGCGAATCAATCAAATTTATTACAGAAGCTGCAAAAGGTAATAACGACTCTGCGACTTTCCTTTTAGGTGATCGCTATATTCAAGCCTTACAAAAAATGTCTAGCTCAGGCAACAGCAAAATTGTTGTCATGCCAGGTGATTTAGTTGGTGCAGTTAAAAGTTTAGTTGGTGGCAAATAAGGACGGCAAGTAAAACCTTAACCACACACTTTACACGCAGGGTCGCGCGCAAATTTAACCGTGCGCGACTCTGCCGTTAGTGCATCTATCATCATTAACCGCCCCTGCAAGCTCTCACCAATCCCCATTAAGCACTTCAACGCTTCAGCTGCTTGTATAGTACCAACCATACCAACCAACGGAGAAAATACACCATTATCCGAACAACGCAACTCTTGGCCAACACCTGCATCAGGGAATAAGCAGTGGTAACATGGACTGGCTTTACTTCTAAAATCAAAAACCGTTACCTGCCCTTCAAATCGCATCGCAGCACCTGAAACTAACGGCTTCTTCTGTGCGAAACAAATGCGATTAAGCGTATAGCGCGTCTCCGAATTATCAGAGCAATCAATCACAACACCTGCTGCATTAATCAATGCAGCCATTTCTGTTTGCGTCGATTTTTTCTGTACTGTTTTCACTTCAACTTCAGGATTAATTTCACGAATAGTGTGCTGTGCTGATAGCGCTTTATTCACACCAACCGATGCTGTGTTGTGAATAATTTGTCGCTGCAAATTGGTTAAATCAACATTGTCAAAATCACAAATCGTTAACGTACCCAAACCACTTGCTGCTAGATACAGGGCAACGGGCGAACCCAACCCCCCAGCCCCTACAATGAGCGCATGGCTTTGGGTAAGCTTTTCTTGCCCCGCATATTCCACCTGCGGCAGCAGAATATGACGACTATACCGTAACAGTTGATTGTCATTCATTATCTTTTCTTTATCTTTTTGTACTGTTTGTTATTTAGTGTAATTGCCCTGCTGTAATCATAGCGTTATATAGAATATAAGGCGATAGCCACTCACTATATAGTCGAACTCTCCATTGAGCCTAGTCAACAGAATGGATAAACAGCCCTTTATAAGATTAGATTAACTTAATATTGATGAGGGAAGTCATGACCAAACGTTACAGCGAACAATTTAAGCAAGCATCACTTAATTTTGCACAAACGCATTCACCAGCTAGAGAAACAAGTTGCCCATTTAACCGAGGTCAACGATTCTAAAAAAGACCAGCAGAGTAGCAAGTATGCCACCAATAGAGATGTCTCTATTTAGAGATAAACGCTTGTTTAAGCTGTTCTAATGCATCAGCAATGGTTTGCTTTGGTGCGCCAATGTTCATGCGCATAAAGCCACTACCACCTGTTCCGAATAAGGTGCCGTGGCTTAAGCCTAATTGCGCTTTTTCGATAAAAAACTTTTTTAGTTCATGGTCATTCATGCCTAAACTACGGCAGTCCAGCCATAGTAAGTATGTACTCTCTGGCGCAATGAGTTTGATTTGTGGCAAATGCGTGGCTAAGTAATCCGTGACAAAATCACGTGTTGTGGTTAAGTAGCTGAGTAATGCTTCCAACCAATTCTCACCTTCGCTATAGGCGGCTTCAAAAGCGACCATACTGAATGGATTGGATGCGCTGGTGTGTAGAGTCTCAAAAGCTTGCTGAATAGCAAGTCTATGCGTTGCATCCGGTACAATAAGTGCAGACAAGCCTAGCCCTGCAATATTAAATGTTTTGCTGGGCGCAACGGCCGTGATGATGTTGTTTGAGCCGTTCGCTAATGTGGCAAGTGGGTAATGTTTGTTGTCTGGATAAATTAAATCGGCATGGATTTCATCTGAGACAATCATTAAATCATGCTGTTCAGCAATCGATAATAGGCGCTGTAATTCATCCGCCCTCCATACTCTGCCCACGGGGTTGTGTGGTGAACATAAGAACAACATGCGTGCTTTTTCAGCACAGCTTTCTAGGTGGTCAAAGTCAATGCTGTAGCGGTTGTTTTGTAACAGCAGTGGATTTTCTATTAAGGTTCTGCCTGTGTTTTTGACCGCAGCGAAAAATGGGAAATAAACGGGTGGTTGCACAATTATAGACTCACCAGCTTGAGCAAAAGCCAGTGAAGCGGCATGTAAGCTTGGCACCACACCTGGAGATAACAGAATCCATTCACGTTTGATGTCCCAGCCATGGCGTTTTTTGTGCCATTGGATGAGTGCATTAAAGAGACTGTCTGGCTCAAGGGTGTACCCCAGAATAGGGTGTTTTGCTCTTTCAATTAATGCGCCGGTGACGGCAGGGGGTGGCGCAAAGTCCATATCGGCTACCCACATCGGCGTTACATTCGCATCACCAAATAGCAGTTTTCTTAAGTCGTATTTAAGGCTATGTGAGCCTTCACGGTTGATCGTTTGGTCAAAATCAAAATGGTCAGTCAATGTGTGATCTCCATTTGGGGTGTTGCATTAGTCGTACATATCTTTATGAACTATTTTATGAAAGAGCGCATCGATAAAGTAATCTTTTTCATCCGAAAAAAGCTGCGTGATTTCAAAACCATTGTGTTCGGCTAATTTGGTAATACCAGACGGTGTGAACTTATGTGAATACTCTAAATGAATAGACTCAAGATGTTTGAAATGAAAGGTCTGGTTGGCAGCTTTAAGTGTAATCGTTTGTTCTGCTAAGGAGATTAAATAGCTTTCCATTGTGCTGCGATAAGGGTTGTAAAAGCCATAGTGCATGAATTGTGTAATATCAATATCACCTCCTAGCTCACGGTTAATTCTGGTGAGTAAGTTCAAATTAAACGCTTTTGTTAAACCAGCATCATCGTTATACGCTTTATTTAAAATGGCTGGGTCTTTTTTCAAATCAAACCCCATCAACACATAATCATCATTGTTTAATGCATTGCATAACATTGTAAGAAATTGGTCAGTCTGTTCTTTATTAAAATTACCAATATTTGAGCCTAAAAAAAGCACGAGTTTTTTGTTGTTTGATATTGCTTTTAGATGGGCAAGCCCATGCAGGTAATCTGCAACGACACCATGAATATGCAAGTTTTCGTTGATGCTTAAATTGTCACCTAACAGCTGCATGGCTTTTTCTGAAATGTCGATCGGGTAAAAGTTTACTTTGCGCTTCGCATTGATAAACCCATTAATAATGAGTTCACTCTTATGGCCGTCTCCAGCACCCAGCTCAATGATGTCAATTTCAGCGTCATTGATGATGGTTGGCAGCAGATTGCTGATGTTCTCTAGAATTGAAAATTCAGTTTTGGTTGGATAATAGTCGTGGTGCTGAGATATTTTTTGGAATAGCTCACTACCGATATCATCATAAAAATATTTTGCTGAAATAGACTTTTGTTCTGTACTGAGACCATTAACCACATCGGCTAAAAAAGCTTCATGGTGCTGGCTAGTCTGATCTGTTTCAATCAGGTTGGTAAGTTTCAAATGATGTCCCTTGCTAAGCGGATGCCAGAAAACATCCAACGTTGTTCTGGCGCATAAAAGTTGCGATAACTATGGCGGTAGTGATGTTTTGGTGTGACGATACAGCCACCACGTAAAACGAATTGGTTACACATGAACTTACCATTGTATTCGTTCAATACGCCATCAAATGCTTTGAATTTTGGGTATGGTGAGTATTGACTGCTGGTCCAACACCAAGCCTGACCTGAGGCTGTTTGTGCATTTGTGGGGTGAAGGCTAGGTTCTGATTCTTTGCTTTTTGAAGCGACTAAAAACACTTCCAACTCCTGCTCTGTAGGGAGCCTTAATTGTTTCCAGCTAGCAAACGCAGCCGCTTCAAAGTAACTGATATGCACAAGTGGTTTGTTTAAATCTAACGATATTAGGCCATGTAATGTGTACTCATACCAAGTGCCATCGATCAACGACCAATAGAAAGGGTGCGTAATTTTTCCTTTGCTCACCCAACCCCAGCCTTGGCTTAACCAAAGCTTGGACTGGGTATACCCGCTGTCTTCAAGGAAGGCAAGAAACTCGCCATTAGTGACCAAACTTTGGCTGATGGAAAAAGGGTGGAGATAGTGTTTATGGCGGGGGCGTTCATTGTCATACGAAAAGCCCTCTCCATCATCACCAATTTCAACGATCCCTTCTTCAAAGTTAGTCCAAGCTTGTATCGGCTTAGCCGCTTTTTTCAGTGGTGTGTTGATGTACTGTGTTGGGAGTGGGTTGCCTGCGAGAATGTACTTGATATCCATGTAAAGCAGCTCTTGGTGCTGTTGCTCATGATGAATGCTAGTTTCAATTAACGCTAGGGCCTCCTCAGCAACTGTTCCTTCCGTTAATAACGCTGTCATTTGTGCATCGATATGGGCACGATAGCACATGATTTCTGCAACGGTCGGTCTGGATAAGTTGCCACGCTCTGACTGTATGGTGTGTTCGCCTACTGCCTTATAGTACGAGTTAAATAAGACGCAAAATGCAGGGTTGAAATAGGCGTAGTCTTTTTTATATTGTTTTAGAATCACCTCTTCAAATAGCCAACTAGTATGGCCTAAGTGCCACTTAGGTGGGCTGACTTCAGGACTGGGCTGCACAACAAAATCCTCATTCTCAATGTGGCTGCAGATGGCTAATGTTACTTGCCTAACTGTTATAAATTGTTGAAGCAACGTTTCTTTTTTGACTGTCATCTTGTGATTACCCAATGCTCTATTCTGTCACTTTTACGCCTTGCCAGAAGGCAACATAACCTTCAATTTCAGAAGCAGCTTCTTTGGGTGTTTTATAGACCCAGGCTGCATTCTCATTTTCTTTGCCGTCTACATTAATGGTGTAGTAATTGGCCAAACCTTTCCACCCACAGGTTGAGGTGTGTGTGCTTGCCTGAAAAAACTGCTGATGGATAGAGGCTAAAGGAAAGTAGTGGTTTCCGTCAATAACAACGGTTGAATCTGATTGTGCGATTGTTGTGTTATTCCATATTGCTTTCATGGCAGGCCCTTGTTTAATTGATGAATATTGATTGAGAGGTACTTTAACATTAGTATTGGGATTGTTCTGGTCTAATTGAAATGGACACTTTAATAAAAAACAATGTTGTTAATTATTAGAGTCCCCATGACTCATAAACGAGTACACAAGAGTTACCCAAAAGAGCTTAAAGAAGAGGCGGTGGCGTTAGCCACTGTTCAAGGCTATAACGTATCTTCGGATTGGAAATTCATAAACATGTGACACCCGTTTTAGTTAAACGTGCATTGGTGCGGGCAATTAATCTAAGAAGGGCAAATAAAGGTGTCGTGTTTCATTCTGGCCGTGGCTCCCAGTACACCAGTCGGCGCTTTCGCAAGCTGGGTTACGATCCTCAATGGGCGATGTTGGCGCGTGTTGGGATAATGCCGTCGTAGAACGGTTCTTCGATAGCCTGAGACACAACTGGATATTGAAGGCATACCAACGAGAAAGCGTATGAAAAATGGCGTGGCCGTGTATATCCGCTACTACAACGTCGATAGATTGCATTCAGCCAATGGCGACCTATCGAGCAGGACTCCTAATTTCAGCACTAGACTTGTCATGTATCATTTAATGTAAAATAACCACTTCTGATAGATAACTACTATCCCAAAGGTGAACCATGTTACGAATTAACGAAGTCAAACTTGCCATTGAGCAAGCGGATACGCTCACCCATCAAGACGATCAAATTAAAGCGGCGCTGCTTAAGCGCCTATCGATTTCTGAAACCGATTTAATGAGCTTTACCATTTTTAAACGTGGTGTAGACGCGCGTAAATCACACTCCATTTTATATGTGTACAGTTTGGATGTTGAGGTGAAGAATGAGGCGAAGATACTCTCTAAGCTAAGACGAGATAAGCATATTAAGCCTGCGCCAGATACAAGCTATCATTTTGTGGCAATGGCTGGGAAGGCTTTATCTCCATCCCAACCTTCCCTCTTAAAAGAGGAATGGGCATCAAGTGCAGACATTTATAATACTTCCTCACCCTCTCAGGTGGAGGGCTGGGATGGGGGTAAGCTACGCCCCGTTATCGTAGGCTTTGGCCCTGCTGGCATCTTTGCAGCACTCATCCTCGCACAGTCAGGTTTCAAACCCATCGTATTAGAACGTGGAAAAGAAGTGCGGCAACGCACAAAAGATACTTGGGACTTATGGCGTAAGAGTGAATTAAACCCTGAGTCTAATGTGCAGTTTGGTGAGGGCGGTGCTGGTACGTTTTCTGACGGCAAGTTATATACCCAAATCAAAGACCCACAACATTATGGCCGCAAGGTGATTAAAGAATTTGTGATTGCCGGTGCACCTGAAGAGATTCAATACGTGAGTCATCCACATATTGGTACGTTCAAACTGGTAAGTATGGTCGAGAAAATGCGCCAAACCATTACTAAGCTCGGCGGTGAGATTCGATTTGAAAAGCGGGTTGATGGTATTGTGATTGAAGACGGTGAAGTCAAAGGTGTGACCTTACAAACTGGTGAGCATCTTGAGACTAACCACCTCGTTTTAGCCGTTGGACATAGCGCACGAGATACCTTTGAGATGGTGCATAAGAGCGGCATTTATATTGAAGCCAAACCATTTTCAATTGGTTTCAGATTAGAGCACCCTCAAGGTTTGATTGACCGTGCACGCTATGGTAAGAGCTATAGTGAAGACTTACTTACTAAGCTAGGTGCAGCTGATTACAAGCTGGTCCACCACGCTAAGAACGGTCGTAGTGTGTATAGCTTTTGTATGTGTCCTGGGGGTACAGTCGTTGCAGCGGCTTCCGAGCCTGAGTGTGTCGTGACCAATGGTATGAGCCAATACAGCCGCAATGAACGTAACGCTAATGCAGGAATCGTTGTCGGCATTACTCCAGAAGAAGATTTTCCAGGGCATCCACTAGCAGGCATGGAATTACAACGCCAATTAGAAGGCAATGCTTACGTGATGGGTGGCAGTAACTACAATGCACCGGGACAATTAATTGGTGACTTCTTAGCCAACAAAGCTTCAACACAATTGGGTGGAGTTACGCCCTCTTACACACCGGGCGTGACGCTGACTAACTTAGCCGATGCCTTGCCTGAATTTGCCATTAGCGCGATGCGTGAAGCGATTCCTGAATTTGCTAAAAAAATTGATGGCTTTGATTTACATGATGCCATTATGACGGGTGTTGAAACACGTACATCCGCACCGATTAGAATTAAACGTGATGATGACACTTTGCAAAGTATTAACACCAAAGGCTTATTCCCCTGTGGAGAAGGCGCTGGCTATGCTGGTGGCATCTTGTCAGCTGGGGTCGATGGGATTAAAGTAGCTGAGGCTGTTGCTTTAAGTTTGGCTGCCATTTAACTAATGACTATCCATCACTACTAGGAGAGATTAGCTTGCAAGTTATATTAGGGTGGTTCGTACTGTGATTTTTCACCATAATATCGGTGTAGGTGCTGGCTGTTAATAGTGCAACACTTGCCTATAAGAGGATTGCTAAACATAAATGAGAACTTTTTTAAGATCTTATTTTCGTATTAAGACACCAACTAGAGGAGCAATAGATGGCAACACCTAACTGGCAAGCTGTTTTAAATTGGGCAAATAATGGCAACCCGATACCACCGTGTCGTGTTGAGAAATCAGATGATGCATGGCAGGCTGAGTTAACTACTGAGCAGTATTATGTTACTCGAGAAAAAGGAACAGAACGTGCTTTTAGTTCAGGCATGTGCTCATTGTTTGAGCCGGGCCAGTATCATTGCGTATGTTGCGATACGCTTTTATTTGATGCGAATAATAAATTCGAAAGCGGCTCTGGCTGGCCAAGCTTTACTGAACCAGTGAGCGACGACGTTGTGGCTTATCATGCAGATAGTATGCACAGCATGCAACGCATAGAAACGACATGCAGTATTTGTGATGCACATTTAGGCCATGTGTTTCCTGATGGTCCTAAACCATCAGGCTTACGTTATTGTATGAATGCTTTGGCATTGAAAAAGGCCACTGACTAATCATTTAATTCGATTATTGTCTAATTAAATAATCAAAAGCACCCAGCGCTGCTTTAGAGCCTTCACCCATGGCAATAATAATTTGCTTATATGGGATAGTAGTCACATCTCCTGCAGCAAATACACCATCTACATTAGTAGAGCCGTGGCAATTGATTTCAATCTCATTATACGTGCTTAGCTTCACGCCACTGTCCTTTAACCAATCCGTATTAGGTACTAAACCAATTTGGATAAAGACACCTTCTAGTTCAACCGTTTTAGATTCACCAGTTGTACTATCGGTATAAACCAAAGCATTCACTTTATCATTCGTACTGGTAATTTCTTTAGTCTCAGCATTCAAGATAATGGTGATATTACTTAATGAATGTAGTTTATCTTGCAACACGGCATCTGCTTTTAATGCATCGCCTCGTTGAAACAATGTCACATGCCCAACAATACCAGCTAAATCAATGGAAGCTTCGACACCTGAGTTACCGCCACCAACGACCGCGACATGTTTACCTTTAAACAATGGGCCATCACAATGCGGGCAATAGGCGACACCTTTGTTTTGGTACTCAGCTTCACCTGGCACACCCAGTTTTCTCCAACGCGCACCTGTTGCTGCAATTACAACTTTGCTTTGCAATGTACCACCATTGTCTAAGCCGACTTGTACCATGCCGTTTTCTTGCTTGGTTAGCGATACTGCTTTTTGTAATGGCATGATGTCGACGTCATAACTTTTGACGTGTTCTTCTAATGCCGCCACTAATTTTGGCCCTTCAGTTTCTTGAACTGAGATGAAGTTTTCTATGGCTAATGTATCCATGACTTGACCGCCAAAACGTTCCGCGACAATACCTGTGCGAATACCTTTACGTGCCGCATAGATAGCAGCCGCTGCACCCGCTGGTCCACCGCCAACAATCAACACATCGAACGGCGCTTTTGAATTCATCTTTTCTGCTTCTTTTGCAGATGCACCCATATCAATTTTTGGCAAGATTTCGTCTAACTCCATACGGCCAGCACCAAACATTTCACCATTTAAGAATATGGTGGGTACGGACATAATATTCCTTTCTTTGATTTCATCTTGATACAAACCACCCTCAACCATGACATGGGTAATGTTCGGATTGATGACCGCCATCATATTCATCGCTTGCACGACATCTGGGCAGTTATGGCAGCTGAGTGAAACATAAGTCTCAAAATGAAATTCACCCTTTATAGCTGCAATTTGGTCGATCTTATCTTGCTCCAGTTTGATTGGATGGCCACCAGTGTGCAGCAAGGCTAATACGAGAGAAGTAAATTCATGACCTAATGGAATACCTGCAAACCGCACGCCAACTAGTTGGCTCGCTTTGCTATGCGCATCGCCACGCTTAACAGCAAACGATGGCTTGCGTGCATTATCCTCTTGCATCAGTGTTACTTTATCTGACATGTTGGTAATCTCGACTAGCAAGTCATGCATCTCTGTCGCACCAACACTGTCATCAAGTGACTCAGCCAATACGATAGGCTCACGTAGCATTTGTAAATACTGTTTTAATTGTGTTTTGATCGTTGCGTCTAATGCCATGATATCCCTCTCTTTAACTGGTCTCTTTGCTTGGTTTTGCTTACAAAAAAGGCGTCATCTTGTGAACAACGCCCAGTTTTTTCACCCGCCAAGGTTATGTCTTAGCGGATTATTTTTACTTAATTGAACGCAATTAAGTTTAGATCTTACCCACTAAGTCTAGTGATGGTGTGATTGTTGCAGCACCCTCATTCCATTTAGCTGGACAAACTTCGTTTGGATTTTCTGCAACAAATTTAGCTGCTTTTAATTTACGTAGTGTTTCACTCACGTCACGCGCAATCGCATTGTCGTGAATTTCTAGTGTTTTAATCACACCTTCTGGGTTGATTACAAAAGTGCCACGTAGCGCCATACCTGCTTCAGGAATATGTACGCCAAATGCGTTTGTTAACTGATGCGTTGGATCACCCACTAGTGGAAACTGTGCTTTACCTACTGCTGGTGAAGTCTCATGCCATACTTTGTGTGAGAAATGTGTATCTGTTGTCACGATATACACTTCAGCTCCTACTTTTTGGAACTCAGCATAGTGGTCCGCAGCATCTTCTACTTCAGTTGGGCAGTTAAATGTAAATGCAGCTGGCATAAAAATCACAACAGACCATTTACCTTTTAGACTCTTGTCTGTTACTTCAATGAATTTACCGTTGTGGAAAGCATCCGCTTTAAATGGTTGAACTTCTGTATTAATTAATGACATTATTTTTTCCTTTAGTTAGTTGTTAAATACTGGTTGTTAAATCGTGCGCTTGAATCAGTTTATGCATGCATTATAGAGACATGCTTAAGATTAGTAAATTTGATTATTTTAATCATATCGATAAATAAAACTTATCAATACGCAATTACAAAAGATGCTTATCGAAAAGATGCTTATCAAAAAAATATCACTAAATGATCTGGCTGTTATACGATGACGCGCGTTCCAGCCTCGCCTGAATTGCCGATATTATCCTGCCAGGCTACGACTATAGCATCACCCAGCTTTACTCCAGCCAGATGGAAGGTTAAATATGGGTTTTTAGAGATGCCCGTACCTAGCTGCATTGTTACTGCTGGCTGATTAAGGTGCGTAATCGTGATGTGCTGAATAAAGTGTGCTGGGATCAATTGGCCAGTCTCATCTTTACCGCGTCCTGTATGCATAGGGTGCGTAATAATGGCTTTGATTTGCACCAGATTTTTATCTTTTAGCGCCTTATTCTTCAACTGTTTTGCCCGTATTTTAATACTCGACTTAAACTGTTCGTTTGTACTACTGATTCCGCCACAGCCATTTTCCAATACAATCACTTTTTTACTCGCCGTAAAATAGCGATTACCCGCCTTCACAATGACTTTAATATCTGAAGTTTCAGCCATCTTAATCCGCGTCACTATGCTGGACTCCGCACCATGATTAAACATCGTATTAGCCAATAGCGCTGTTGGGTTTTTCTCTACCAATATGGCTATCGCTTCTGTATTTGGAATGTGGCTATGTACAGCCACCTGCACTATCGCACCATTTTCTGCGTGGCTCGGTGCTGTTATATCAATGGCATCACTCGGGCATTCATCCGCAATCGATAAACCATTTTCTGCCGTTTCAATATCCGTTGCATTAAAGGCCACTGTATTCCATGCGGCAGCAATGGCACGTACTGGCATGAGCAAAGCCGATGCAATACCTAATCCTATAAATTCTCTACGTTTCACGTAATCCCTCTTTATCGTTAACTAGTCGGTTTTGAGATTTCTTGTAATCGACGCAGCTCTTTCAGCCGCGCTTCTACGATTGATTTTTCATAAAAAGAACCATCTTTCGCTTTGGTCGCAAAATCCATCTGCTCCGCCGCTTTATCAACATTATATTGTCGGTAATAAGCTTCGCCCTGCGCTTGAAACCTTAACAAATCTTTGTGTTCCAACAGATAAGCTTTCGATAATAGTGTGTAAAAGTAAGGATCCGCAATATAAAGCTTTTGTTTCTCTTTCACTAGCGTAATCATCTTTTTAGTTTGCTTAATGGCCAAAAAATGTTCCGCATAACCATAAATCAGTGCTCTATCTTCTGGATACCGCTTTAATGCGGCATTATATTGTTTACCCGCTTTTTTGGGGTTATCTTCTACAACGGCTATCCGTGCTTTTACATTTTCCACAAAAGCACTTTGTACCGCATGTGCATCCAACCACTGCACCTGAGCACTGGCTCCAGCAACATCACTTTGTCGCAACATCGCAATCGCTAATCCATAGTGTTCAGCAATCTCATTAGCATAGCGCCCTTCCTTAATATTGCGCTGAAACTGATCAATAGCGACTTGCGCCAAACCTTGATTGGCGCGTAGCTTTGCACGAACAAAGTAATAGCCCAAACTTGATCCCACTTGTTTGTAAGGCATATTCACCACACGGTTTTCTACATCAGAAATACGTTCAGACGTCAGAGGGTGCGTCCGCAGAAAGCTAGGCGAACTGCTATCTACAAAGCGTGAGCCTCTCTGCAATGTTATAAAAAATGCGGTCATGCCTCTTGGGTCAAACCCTGCATTTTTCAACACATTTAAGCCAACTCTATCAGCTTCTCGTTCATGCTCTCGCGTATAGCCTAGCTGCCGTTGTATCTCTGCTGCAGATGAAGCACTTAGCGCACCTGAAGCCAGCTCTGGATTAGTCCGTGCAACCAATAAAGCCAATGCGATCCCTGCGATATTCTTAAAAGTATCTGTTTTTTGTTTGGCTAATATACGTGCTAAATGATGCTGCGTCACATGGCCAATTTCATGGCCTAATACACTGGCCAACTCGGACTCGGAGTGAGAAGCTAAAAACAAGCCCGTATGCACACCAATAACGCCACCTGGCATTGCAAATGCATTAATTGTCGGGTCTTTCACCACAAAAAAGTTAAAAGACTGTTGCTTATCATCACTAGCTGCTGCTAAACGATTGCCTAGTATCTGCAAATAGTCCGCGATTTCAACATCTTGCAATACCTCATCGCTAACAGCCACTTCTCGTAGAATCTGTGCCGCAATCCGCTGTTCATCCTGTGCTGACAAGATGGTTTGCGAATAGTCTCCTAGCTCAGGCAAGTCGCTATGTAAAGCATCTGGCAAACGAGTATCTATATTTATCGCATCTAGATCAGTAGACTTCGTGTAAGGCTTGCCAGATAATGTTTTTTCAGCGAAAACAGGGCTAGCGGAAAATAAGCCTAAGCTTAATAATACGAATAATGAGCGTAGCATTTAAAGTTTGTCATGTTATTAGTACTGATATGATAATGCCTTTAGGTTACAAGTTCGCATTAAATCGATCATGGGACAAAATAAATAGGTTAGTAAAATGAATAACTTGGAACAATTAACGCATTTTGACAATCAAGGCCAAGCACATATGGTCGATGTTGGCGACAAAGCGCATACGCGACGCATTGCCATTGCCATAGGCAAAATCAGCATGCTAACCAGCACATTGGCACTCATTCAGTCAGGTAGTGCCAAAAAAGGTGACGTCCTTGGTATTGCGCGTATTGCGGCGATTCAAGCCAGTAAAAAAACGGCTGATTTAATTCCACTATGCCACCCAATCAGTCTGAGTAAAGTTGCCGTTGATTTTGAGGTTGATGAAAAGAATAGCCGCATTAGCTGCACTGTGACGGCAGAAACCACGGGGCAAACTGGTGTTGAGATGGAAGCACTGACTGCGGTGAGTGTAGGCCTACTAACGATTTATGATATGTGCAAAGCCGTTGATCGCGGCATGGCCGTGAGCGACATTCAGTTATTAGAAAAACAAGGTGGAAAATCAGGCCCTTGGCAGGCAGTGAAATAGTTAAGTTGAAGAAAGCAAGCTGGCTTTCATCAGCCTGCCATCTAGTTAGCCTTGCCTGTCAGCAAATACATTTCTGCAGCAACCAAGCCTTCTGGCGAGCCGAGTAATACAATCACATCGCCTTCACCAAACAGAATATCAGGTCGAGGTGAAATATCTGCACGCATGTTAGGGCGGCGTAGATGCTGTATTTCAACATCAAAGTCAGTTAAATCAACATTGCGTAACAGTCTTTTATTCACATAAGCATTTTTAGACAGCGTCACAGGATGCAACCTTAATTGCTTAGTATCGCCAAATTCACCAGCTTCATCGGTCACACCACCAAAGTACCCTTTGAACATTTGATAGCGCTCTTCACGGAAAAGTCGAATCCGCTTCACAACACGCTTAAGTGGCACGCCAAGAATAATCAGTGCATGCGAAGCTAGCATTAAGCTGCCTTCTAATACTTCAGGCACCACTTCAGTTGCACCCGCCTGTCTAAACTCATCCATATGCGTTTCATCCGTTGTGCGCACGATAACAGGTAGATTTGGATAAATTTCTCGCGTGACATGTAATATCTTCATGGAAGAACGCATTGCGGCATAACTAATAATCAACGCTTTTGCATGTCCTGCGCCCGCCGCTTCTAATACAGCACTTCGGCTTGCATCACCGTACATCACATGCTCACCAGCGACCGCTGCCTCATTGACACGGGTTGGATCAATATCTAATGCAATAAAAGGAATGTGCTCCTCCTTTAAAAATCGCCCAAGGTACTGCCCACTTCGCCCATAACCACAAAGGATGACATGACCATTTAGCTTCTTACCAATCTCTTCCAACTCAACTTCTTTACGACTAATGTTCATGATGTAGCTTTTGGCTAAACTTCGCGCGATGCGGCCGTTGTACTGAATCACAAATGGCGCAATGATCATGGATAACAAGCAGGCAGATAACACTAATTGCAATTCAGCACCGCCAATCAAGCCTCGGCCTAATGCCAAAGTCAAAATTACAAAACCAAACTCGCCCGCCTGCGCCAGTATGACGCCAGTCCGAATGCCAACACCCACCTCGAAACCGAAAATACGGACTAAAATCGCAATCACAACGGCTTTAAACAACACAAAAGCTAATAACAAAGCCGAAACCAATGCAATGTTATTAATCAAGTAATTGAAATCCAGCAGCATGCCTACGCTGATGAAAAACAAACCCATTAAAATATCGCGGAATGAGGCAATATCGGATTCCACTTGATAGCGATAGCGCGTCTCTGAAATCAACATCCCTGCAATAAAAGCACCCAGCGCATAGGATAGGCCAGCTAAGTTAGTTGCAAATGCTAATAACAACGTCACCATTAATACATTCATCACAAATAGTTCACGAGAACGCTGTCTCGCGACTAAACCAAACCAAAAGCTAATCACGCCCTTACCAAATTTAAATAAGATAAATAATAAAACGACCGTTTTAATAAAAGCCCAGCCAAGCAATGTCGCCAAATCGGCTGATTCTGCACTTAATGCGGGAATGAGCACCAAAATGGGAATAACGGCTAAATCTTGAAACAACAAAATGCCAATACTCAGTCGACCATGGCGAGAGTTCAAATCAACGCGTTCCATCAATATTTTAGAGACTATCGCGGTAGAAGACATGGTTAAGGCTGATGCCACAATAAAGGCGACCGTTAAACTAAAGCCTGCTAACCAACAAGCACCCATTACTGCCACCATGGTAATCACAACCTGCGCACCGCCTAAACCAAACAGTGTCTTACGCATCGCATACAGCTTAGGCAAGCTAAACTCTAAACCGATACTAAACATCAAAAAGACAATCCCAAATTCAGCTAAATGACGACCAGACTCTGTATTCGGCAGCAAGGCAAAGGCATAAGGCCCAAACAAAACACCGACGACGAAGTAAGCCAGCAACGGTGGCAAACGCAAGGCACGGAAAAATGCCACAAATAAAACAGAGCTTGTTAATACTAAAAGAATACTGGCAAGTGAATTAAACAATGATCACCTTTCTAAATGTGGTTTCTGCGCAAATCATAGCAAATGATGTGATTAGTGCAAAAATTGTGCCTACTTATCTTTATTTATGCCAAATTTATATCAAACCACGTGTATTTTGCTTTATTAAGCAACGATTCCCTTTTATACTAATTGTATATGAGCACTGAGTTACTGCAAAAAGAACAGCCTTACGTATCAACGCGCGAATCACTCACGCTTGCGCGCAAGGTGCTGCTGACTGAAGCAAAAGAAATTGAGGCTCTCGCTTCAAACTTAGATGCAAACTTCGAAGCGGCTATCTCACTTATTCTACATTGTAAAGGCCGCGTTGTCGTAAGTGGCATCGGTAAATCTGGGCACATTGGCGGCAAAATTGCTGCTACGTTAGCAAGCACAGGGACACCAGCCTTTTTTATGCACCCAGCCGAGGCGAGCCACGGCGATCTTGGCATGATTACTGGTGATGATGTTGTCATTGCATTATCGAACTCGGGTGAAAGTGACGAAATACTCAATATACTGCCAACCATCAAACGACTCGGGGCAAAAGTCATTGCCATTACTGGTAAAAAAACATCTACTTTAGCCAAGCAATCTAATATCCATCTGAGTGCAGAAGTCTCTCAAGAAGCATGCCCACTAGGGCTTTCTCCAACAGCAAGCACGACGGTGGCATTAGCACTTGGTGACGCACTTGCCGTTTGTGTTTTAGATTGTCGAGATTTTTCAGCAGAAGATTTTGCTAAATCACACCCAGGCGGGAATCTTGGCAGACGCTTAATCACACGTGTTAGCGATGTAATGCACATGGAGGATGCCATTCCTTACGTCATGGATACTGCTCTCTTATCAGAGGCGCTGATTAAAATGACACAAAAAGGCTTAGGCTTTACCGCCATTGTCGACCAACAACACACTTTAGTTGGCATTTTTACCGACGGTGATTTGCGCCGTGTTTTTGCCAGTGGTGAAAACACACAATCAGCAAAAGTGACCCATGTGATGCATGCTAATCCAACAACGATTGGTGCACGGAAATTAGCAGCCGAAGCCGTAGAGTTGATGGAACATCATAAAATCAATGGCCTACTGGTCACAGATGACCACAACAAGCTAGTCGGTGCATTTAATATGCATGACTTGTTAATAGCCAAAATTATTTAGTGAATACTCAGAATTAATTCAATGAAAAAGAGAAGCAGCTTGAGTGACGTAACAGAGGCAGTTATCGCCCGCGCAAAAAAAATCAAAGTCATTGTTTTTGATATTGATGGTGTCATGACCGACGGCGGCCTCATGGTTGGTGACGATGGTCAGGAATATAAAATGTTCCACGCACATGATGGCTTAGGCATGAAAATGCTCAATAAAACGGACGTCAAAATGGCCATTATCACTGGGCGAACCTCTAACGTAGTGTCGATTAGAGCAGAGACCAATAAAATCGAACATTGCTACCAAGGAGTAGAAGATAAAAAAGTGGCCTTGGATGATTTAATTAAAAAGCTCAATATTCAACCAGAAGAAGCGGCATTCATGGGCGACGATATTGTCGACATTCCGCCAATGCGAGCGTGCGGCCTAGCGATTAGCGTCCCAACAGCGCAAAGCCTGGTTAAAGAATACGCGCACTATGTCACGAAGAACCAAGCGGGTAAGGGCGCTGTGAGGGAGGTTTGCGAATTAATCATGAAAGCACAAGATACCTATGACGCGGTCACCCGTCGGTATTTTGAGTAACTAAGCATTCCGTAAAGATGCAAAACCGTACAACCGTTTTATTCCCACTCGTTTTAATGGGATTCATGGCGCTCATTACTTTTTGGATTAATAAAGCAGTTGAACAGCAAGGGTCTAGAATTGACGGCAGTCAACGACATGACCCTGATTACACAATGGAAAATTTTGTCACCAAACAAACAGATAAGGATGGCAACTTAAGTTATATATTAAAAGCGGTAAAAATGACGCACTACCCAGATGATGATAGTACTGTCTTGGAAAAACCAAAATTTACACAGTACACCAAAGATAAGCCTTATACTAAAATTGGCGGTGATCATGGCAATATTTCTAGTGATGGAGAGGAAGTTGAAATATTGGGTAATGTCGTTGTTGTGCGAGATGCCTATGATGATAAAAGTGAAATGCGCGTACTAACGGATAAACTAATCCTCTTTCCTGACTTGGAATTAGCAAAAACAGATAGGCCAGTGACACTTACACAAGCCTCTAAAACCATCATTCATGCAACAGGGATGATTTACGATAAGAACAAACAAACATTCAAACTACTTCATAAAGTCAATGCACACTATGAAAGACCCAAAAAATAATGACCCCTATTGCTAGCAATCACCCATGTGTAGAGAGCCTAGTTAGAAAACCATATCAAAAACATGGTGAAATAATGTCGCTCTTTTTTTGCACACCCCTCTTTCTGATCAGCCTTTTCGCAAGCTCAACTGTATTTGCTGAGGCCGCTGATAAAGACAAGTCAATTGAGCTTGAAGCAGACAGCCTGACTGTTAACGATGCGGCACAAACCAGTACTTATCTAGGCAACGTCATCTTAACGCAAGGCACACTGGTGATTCATGCAGACAAGCTGGTCGTACTCGAAGACGACAGCGGCTTTGGAACTAGTACCGCCATCGGCAACCCCGCCACATTTAAACAAAAAAGTGAGGGCAAAAATGAATATATGTACGGCAGTGCTCAACGTATTGAATACGATGGCCGTATGGATAAAGTAGAGCTATATACAAAAGCTTGGGTTAAACAAGGCGAAGATGTGATGTATGGCGACTACATTAGTTACGATGGGAATGCAGAGTACGCTGAAGTCAAAGGTGGAGAAAAGTCTGAAAGTGCTGGGCCCTCAAGTGGCAGAGTGAGAGTCATCATTCAACCAAAAGATGACAAAGAGGAAGATGCACCTCCAGCTAACGTCAAAACACCTATGACGATTAACAAACTTAAATTAAGCTATGAGCTTAATAAGCAACCATAAAAATGAAAAACATATGAGTGAACTTGTTGTAGAACACCTTAAGAAGTCCTACAAATCACGCACGGTTGTGCATGATATGTCTCTACAGATTAAGAGTGGGGAGGTCGTCGGCTTACTTGGGCCTAACGGTGCAGGCAAAACTACCAGTTTTTATATGATTGTGGGCTTAGTTCCTTTAGATGCTGGCAACATTACCTTGGATGGTAAAAATCTGAGCAAGATGCCTATTCATTTACGTGCCAACATGGGACTTGCTTATTTGCCGCAAGAACCCTCTATCTTTCGTAAGCTATCCGTTTCAGAAAATATCATGGCAGTACTGGAACTACAGAATTTAACTGAGCTACAAAGACAGGCCCAACTAGAGTCGCTTTTACAAGATTTACATATTCTGCATATCCGTAACAATGCAGCCGTCGGTTTATCTGGTGGTGAACGACGACGTGTTGAAATTGCGCGTTGTTTAGCAACCAATCCTAGCTTTATCTTATTAGATGAGCCATTTGCAGGCATTGACCCCATTGCCGTGCTGGACATCCAAAAAATCATTCGTTTTCTCTCCTCACGCAATATCGGCGTATTGATAACTGACCACAATGTGCGCGAAACCTTAGGCATTTGTGATCGCGCCTACATTGTCAATGCTGGCTCTGTATTTGCATCTGGCAGCTCAGCAGAAATCGTTAACAATGAAGATGTGCGTGAAATCTATTTAGGCAAAGACTTCAAACTCTAAATTAGAAAAGAATCATGAAACAAGGTTTACAACTCAGAACATCGCAAAACTTAGCGTTAACCCCGCAGTTACAACAATCGATACGCTTACTACAACTTTCTACACTTGAAATGAATCAAGAGCTTGAAATAATTTTGCAAGAAAATCCTCTACTGGAACTTATCGAAGGGGATGAAGATAGTGAAGCAAGTAATGCAGAGTCATCTAACACTGAAACAAGTAATGATGAAGCTAGCGACAATAATGCTTCCACCAAAGATGCGGAAGTCAGTGAGCAGGAGTCTGCAGCAGAAGCGCCTATAGCAGATGACGACTTCAAACAAAATGATTTTGATGAAGGCTATGAAGAGTATGAAGAGTATGGCAGCGCCAGTAATTGGGATGAAGGCAGAAAACAGAACAATAATAACGTTGATGACGATGATAGTTTCACGCGGCAAGAAACGGCCGTAGAGAACCTACGTGATCATTTATTGGACCAAATAAAACTACTCTCATTGTCAGAGCGTGACCAACAGTTAATGTTGCTACTCGTCGATAGTATTAATGAAAATGGCTATCTAGAATCTTCTTTAGAAGACATCATAGAATCACTGCCTGAAGAACTGGAAATTGAGTTTGTTGAACTAGAGATAGTATTGAAACATGTACAAAACTTAGACCCCGTCGGCATTGGTGCAACCAATTTACAAGAATGTATTTTGCTACAACTCAATGTCTTGCCTGATAACATTCCCGATTTGGTATTGGCTAAAATCATCGTAAAAGAACATTTACATGTGCTTGCTAATAAAGACTTTAATAAATTACGCAAGCTCACTAGCTGCAGCGAAGAAAGCTTAAAGAGCGCGCAAACACTCATACAGTTACAGAATCCACGGCCGGGTGCTGGCTTTGCGCAATTCAGTCCTAATCACTTTATTCAACATGAAGTCACTGTTAAAAAAACAAAAGGAATTTGGGTCGCCACATTAAACGATGGTGTCATGCCTAAGTTACGCATTAACCAAATGTATGCGGATATCTTAAAACGTAATCGCGAAAATTCAGGTCAATATCTACAAAGTCAAATGCAAGAAGCACGTTGGATGATTAAAAATATTCAGCAGCGCTTCTCTACCATTCTGCGCGTCTCACAAGCTATTATCGACAAACAACGTAACTTTTTCGAGCAAGGCGAAATCGCCATGCGCCCATTGGTATTACGCGAAATTGCAGACGAATTAGAGCTGCATGAATCGACAATTTCAAGAGTGACGACACATAAATACATGCTCACCCCGCGCGGTATATTCGAGCTTAAATACTTTTTTGGCAGTCACGTTGCCACCGAATCGGGTGGTGAGTGTTCTGCCACCGCTATTCGTGCGCTCATTAAACAATTGGTGGCCGAAGAAAACACGAAGAAACCATATTCTGACAATCAAATTAGCGAAATACTCGCTATGCAAGGAATTGTCATTGCTAGACGTACGATTGCAAAATATAGAGAGTCTCTGCACATCCCACCTGCAAATTTACGTAAATCTTTATAACAACGGTATAAAAGTAGTAAACTAGATTGATTATATCGGCTCTAAAAGGTGTACACTAAAGTTGTTTTATATTTTTTACTTGCTCAGTTTTATTAAAGTAAAAACTGAAGAACAAACTTAACAAAAGGATCTCAATTATGAACTTACAACTAACAGGACACCATCTAGAAGTCACTTCAGCTTTAAGAGAATATGTAGAAACAAAACTAGAAAAGATTAGCAATCACTTTGATGATGTGATTGATGTGAAAGTAACCCTGCGTGTAGAAAAGCTTGCCCAAAAGGTTGAAGCAACACTACACGTGCCCGGCAATGATTTACACGCTGAAAGTAGCGATGAGAACATGTATAGCGCCATTGATATTCTGACGGATAAACTTGACCGACAGGTGTTGAAACACAAAGAAAAAAATAGTGACCATCATAAAATTAATGGCGCTGTCAAACACCAAATAATTAATTAATCCAACAGACATTAGCTCGCTTTTATATTGAGGGCCATTTAGAATCAAGTGTTAACTCATCCAGACTTAACACTTGGGGTGGTTACAAACACCTCCACACCAACCATTCCACAATACTGTTAGATTCTGCAGAGAATGTTAAACTAGCTCCTCAAATAGTTTTTAAGGTTGAAAGAACCAATATCGTGCATTTAATCATCCTCACAGGGCTATCAGGCTCTGGTAAAAGTGTCGCACTGCGCGCATTGGAAGACAGTGGTTTTTATTGTATTGATAATTTGCCCGCGACCATGTTGCCACTTATCTCACACCATGTTGAGTCTGCCCAATATAGCAAAGTGGCCATCAGCATTGATTGTCGTAGCGCTGGCTTAGAAACCTTCCCAAGTGCGATTGAACAGCTAAAGGCGAGCGGCAATCAGGTGGATGTATTGTTTTTAGATGCGAAAATAGAAACACTCGTTAAACGGTTTAGCGAAACCAGGCGCAAACACCCGTTAAGTAATGGCGAAACAACCTTAGCCGAAAGCATCTTGAACGAACGTGCATTATTAGGCGGCTATAGCGATCTTGGTCATCGGATTGACACCAGTAACATTAGCGCCAATACGTTACGTAATCATATTCGTGAATTTACCAAACACACGAACAACAGAATGGTGTTGCTGTTCACCTCTTTTGGCTTCAAAGAAGGCATCCCACTGGATGCAGACTTTGTGTTTGATGTCCGCAGCATCCCTAACCCGCATTACGATACAGCCTTACGTCCGCTTACTGGCAAAGATGCTGCCGTCATCAACTTCCTTGAAAGTGAACCAATAGCATTAGATATGCTAGCGGATGTGAAGCAGTATGTTCAAAAATGGCTCTCCAGTTTTGAGCAAGATAATCGCAGTTATTTGACGGTCGCTATTGGCTGCACTGGTGGACAACACCGCTCTGTTTATTTCGTGGAGCAACTAAGCCGTCATTTCCAAGACTCTGAATACAAGGTCATTATTCGCCATCGAGAGCTCGATAGGAAAACAACGCCATGATGCTAGCGACTTGAATTTTAATCTTGTTGTACCCACATAAGCATTATACAACCTTAGGAAATCAGCATGCCAGAAGTAATCACAGTCCTAAATAACGACGATAAAAACCTTGCCACCATCACCCATTTGTTTGGTACCATATTTTCATTTATTCCTGCACTACTTGTTTGGCTACTCAAAAAAGAGAGTAATGCCTACCTTGCTGACCAAGCCAAAGAAGCGCTTAATTTCCAAATTACAGTTGCGATTGCCATGTTTGTTTGCGGCTCCATCTTATCTTTGGTGTTAATCGGCCTAATGATGTTGCCAATGGTTTGGCTAGCCAATATTGTTTTTTGCATTATTGCCGCTATCGCTACTAGCAAGGGTGAAACCTATCGCCACCCATTATGTCTCCGTTTAATCAATTAAAATTTTAATTTAAGGAACAACTTTGTCATCTAACCCATTACTCTACTTTTCTGGCTTACCAAAATTTAATGAAGTAAAACCTGACCATGTCAGTCCCGCCATCGACAGTTTAATTAGCGAAGGTCGCGCATCGGTTGAGCAACTCGCCACGAGTCAAGAAACACCGACTTGGGAGAACTTTGCGATTAAGTTAGAAGATCATAGCGAAAAGCTAGGACGTGCTTGGGGCCAAGTGGGGCACATGAATTCGGTGGTGAATAGTCCAGAACTACGAGAAGCTTATAACGACAACTTGCAAAAGTTAACTGATTTTGGCTGCGACTTGTCGCAAGATAAACGCTTATATGCGAAATTTAAAACCATACAAACGAGTGTAGACTTTAAAAATTTAACGCCTACACAACAAACCATCATCAACCATGAAGTGCGCGACTTTAAACTAGGTGGCGCAGAGCTACCAACCGACCAAAAGGCGAGATTTAAAGAAATTTCGGAGCAGTTGTCGAAACTTAGCAGCAAGTTCGAAGAAAATATCATGGATAACACCAACGATTTTACTCATATCGTTGAGACAGCTGATGCATTGGCAGGCTTACCTGCCGATGCCATAGAAGCCGCGGCAGATGCAGCAAAAGTAGCAGGAAAAACTGGCTATCAATTCAGCCTGCACTACCCTTCTTATTTGCCAGTGATGCAATATGCGGAAAATCGCGCACTACGCGAAACCTTATGCCGCGCTTTTTCAACACGCGCTTCAGAGCTGAGCAAGCCAGAATGGGACAACACCAACTTAATTAACGACATCCTGAAACTCAAAAAAGAAGAAGCCAACATGCTTGGCTTCAAGAACTTTGCGGAGCTGTCACTAGCCACCAAGATGGCAGATACACCTGAACAAGTGTCTGAGTTCTTAGACACTTTAGCGCAACGTGCTAAGCCTTATGCAGAACGTGATATGAAAGAACTCACCGCGCACGCTAAATCCTTAGGTTTAGATGACATGCAAGCATGGGATGTTGGCTATGTGGGCGAAAAATTACGCCAAGAAAAATATGCGTTTTCTGATCAAGAGGTGAAGCAATACTTCCCAGAAGAAAATGTATTGGCTGGCTTATTTAAGGTGACGGAAACCATCTTTGGCGTCAAAGTACAAAAAGCTGAAACACCACTTTGGCATGACGATGCAGCCTTTTATGTCATCAATGACCAAGATAACAATCCAATTGCTTACTTTTATTTAGATTTATACTCCCGCCAAAATAAACGTGGCGGTGCATGGATGGATACCTGCATTACTCGTCGTAAAACTGCAAAAGGTATTGAACTGCCAGTTGCTTTTCTCACGTGCAACTTCTCAGCACCTGTAGGCGATAAACCAGCTTTATTCACACATGATGAAGTGACAACCATGTTCCACGAGTTTGGACACGGCTTACACCACATGCTGACACAAGTGGATGAGTATGGCGTATCAGGTATTTCAGGTGTGGAATGGGATGCGGTTGAGCTACCAAGTCAGTTTATGGAAAACTTCTGCTGGGAGTGGGAAGTACTCAGCAACATGACCTCACATGTCGAAACTGGCGAACCATTACCCCGTGAATTATTCGATAAAATGATCGCCGCCAAAAACTTCCAAGCGGGTATGCAAATGGTCAGACAAATCGAATTTTCACTATTCGACATGCGCCTACACGGTGACTTTGACCCGAATGGCAAGCTGTCCGCTTTAGATGTCGTCGAACAAGTCCGCGATGAAGTCGCTGTCTTACGTCCACCAAAATGGAACCGCTTCCCGAATAGCTTTAGCCACATCTTTGCAGGTGGCTATGCAGCTGGTTACTACAGCTACAAATGGGCAGAAGTCTTATCTGCCGATGCTTATAGCTTGTTTGAAGAGCTAGGCGTATTGTCAGAAGAGGCTGGTAGTCGGTTTAAGGCTGAAGTTCTGGCTAAGGGTGGTTCTAGGCCTGCTATGGAATCGTTTGTGGCGTTTAGAGGTAGAGAGCCTAGTATGGATGCGTTGTTGAGGCATAGCGGGATGGGTTCATAATATAAAGAAGGAGTTATCAATTTCTACTAAATATGATGGCAAGAAGGTATATAAAAGCATGAGCGCATCACAGGCAGAATTTGAAATTAGAGGCAATAAGATACATAAATGCATGAGTGCCTCCCAAGCAATTTATGAAATCAGATAACAAATTTATCAATACTATTACCACCTCGTAGCTGAATATATACCAAGTCGCTTTTCGCCTTTAGGGGAAAAAATGCAGATAGAGAGAACTATATTTGGTGTATAGCATTACTGGCACCCCCCAATCCTAACCTTCCCCCTTAAAAGGGGAGGGAATCCAAATGCAGGTTTAGGTGATATGCTTTCATCTTAAATTCAAAAGGTTTAATGCATGCACCGTCCATCTAAAGAAGAAATCAGAGCCTATCCTCTATACACTAAGCTTAATCTTACTGATATTAAATTAGTTGAAAACGAAGCAGATGCAAACGAAGCATTAACTGCTTTAAATAACGAAGCTAGACTTGGTTTTGACACTGAGACTAAGCCGACTTTCCGTAAAGGCCAGGTAAGCGCGGGCCCTACGTTAATTCAATTATCAACATCCTCAAAAGCCTACTTATTCCCCACACGATTTGATGCAGCCGTTGCAGCCGCTAGATCAATATTGAGCAATACTAATATTACAAAAATTGGTTTTGGTATTCGTGATGATATTAAAGAGCTTCGCAATAAACTCGACATCGATATTGTGAACACTCTCGATTTATCAATCGCACTAAAAAACCTATCTGGCGAAAAGAATTCGATTGGTGCACGAGCAGCCGTTGCCATGGTGCTAAAGCTGCGCTTAGGAAAAGGTGCGCAAACTTCTAATTGGGGTGCTTATCCACTACAAACAAGTCAGATTCAATACGCTGCGAATGATGCACACTCTGCTATTTGTATTGCAGAGAAACTTGGCGACTTGCTGCAGGAAGCAACTCCACCAGCCGATTAACGCTATATTGATTTTGACCCATATATAACAGCATGATAAAGTGAGCTCCATTCAAACACCACTCGAAACAGACACATGAAACTCGCTACTTGGAACGTCAACTCTCTAAAAGTCCGCTTACCGCATGTATTAGATTGGTTGGCAGAAAATCCAATCGAGGTGCTGTGCTTACAAGAAACCAAGCAAGAAGACGTTAAGTTTCCATACGATGAGCTAAAGGCCGCTGGCTATAACGCAGTCCATAGCGGCCAAAAGACTTATAACGGTGTGGCGATTTTGAGTACGCATGAGATGACGTGTGTGCAACATGGCATTCCAGACTTTGAAGATGAACAAAAGCGTGTAATTAGTGTGACGATTGATGGTGTACGTGTTATTTGCGTCTATGTCGTGAATGGACAAGCCGTTGATTCTGATAAATATGATTACAAAATGCGCTGGCTTAAGGCACTCAGTGCTTGGCTAGTGAAAGAGCTCAAAAAATATCCAAACTTGGTGATATTAGGTGATTACAATATTGCCCCTGATGATAGCGATTGTCATGATCCAGCCGCATGGGAAGGTGAGATTTTAGTTAGCCCTAGAGAACGAGACGCCTTTGAAGAGCTGCTAGAAATGGGTTTGCATGATAGTTTCAGAATGCTTAACCAAGAGGAAAAGCAGTTTACTTGGTGGGATTACCGCATGATGGGCTTTAGACGTAATCGCGGCATGCGGATTGATCATATCCTCGTGAGTGATGCACTGAAAGAAAGGTGTGCATCCTGCATCATTGATAAAGCGCCTAGAAAACTAGAACGCCCGAGTGACCACACCCCTGTTGTACTAGAAGTGAATCTATAAGACGATTAGCGACAGCTAGCCTTTAATACTCACGCCCAGCTGTTTAAGTTTGCGATACAAGTGAGTACGCTCTAAACCAGAAATTTCAGCCAACTTACTCATATTATTGTTGATCAATTTCATATGGTGTTTGAAATAATAACGTTCAAATTCATCTCTTGCTGATCGCAATGGTTGCACTAAATCAATGGGTAACACTTGGTCAGTAGACTCTACAGCACCGATAAACTGCTCTAGCATCCGCACAACATCTTCTAAAGTAATTTTCTCACCAAGGCTAGTTAACATCAGGTTCTGAACAACAGCCTCTAGCTGCTTTAAATCACCTGTCCATTCCGTATTGCGCAAGGCATTAAGCGCCGCCACATCAAAGTGTTTATAAGTAATACCAGAAGACTCTGCAAGCACGGCTGCCATGGCTAACACAAGCTCTGGAATATCTTCACGGTGATCATTCAAGCCAGGTACTTTTAAATGGGTGTTAGCGAGCAATTGTACTAAAGACTGCTCCAGCTCTGCATGCTCAGCCAACTGCGGTAGGCTATAGATTGTCGCACAAATAATGCGCACATCATATTTACTAGCATTGGATAGTAAAAGGCTTAAGCCTTTTTGCTCCGCAACCGACAACGCTGTCAGCTCCTCAATAAAGATAATGCCTTCGCGTGCTTTCTCTAACAACGCTAATGGCGCAGTTTTTAATTTTTCATTGTCTTTTAAAGAGAGCCATGGGGTACCTGCCTCGTGTAAAAAATGTCCGCATAATTCAACACTGCCGCCTTTGTTGCCCATGAGTAGCAATGGTGTTGAGCTGCGCGATATTTGCTCCAACCTTTGCTTAAGTTCATTGATCACTTGGCTCTTACCAAGGCTAGCTAAATTCATTTCTGTTTTAGGTAAATTTTCCGCATGTAGCAATGCTTCATTCACCGTTTTTAATAGCTTCTGTAACGCGATTGGTTTTTCTAGAAAATCAAACGCACCGATTTTCGTGGCTTCTACCGCCGTATCAATCGTGCCATGCCCTGACATCATCACCACAGGCATATTCAACAAACCTGCATTGCCCCATTCTTTCAGCAAGCTAATGCCATCACAATCTGGCATCCAAATGTCTAGCAATACTAAATCAGGTCGTGCAGATAGCCGCGCCTCACGAGCGACTTCTGCACTCTCAGCGGTAATCACACGATGCCCTTCATCTTGCAGAATATCGCTTAACAATTCGCGAATGCCGACCTCGTCGTCTACAATCAAAATATTCCTAGATGTCATATTGATGCTACCTTTTCTCTGTACTATTTTTACTTCGATTATGTTCTTACTTCAGTGTCGCTAATTACAAGTATTATGACTTATTTTTCGAGTCGATTTTCTGTGCTCCCAATTCCGCCAACGATTCTTTTAGTGGTAATTTTATGCTGACACAAGCGCCACCGGTAGCATTATTTGTAATGGAAATCTGCCCCAAATGCTCTTCTACCATTTTCTTTACTATTGCCAATCCTAAACCAGTCCCTTTTGATTTTGTCGTCACATAAGGTTCATAGGGGTGCGCGAGTATTTGCTCGGAAAAGCCCTGCCCATTATCACTCACCATCAATACAGTAGCATTATTATCTAAACTCGTTTTAACGGTTATTTTTGGTTCAACTTGGCCTTCTAATGCATCTTGTGCATTCTGCATTAAATTATGCAATACCTGTCGCAACATTGTCGAGTCACCTAGCAGGTCAGGCATAACTTTTGCTAAATCATAGGTGATATCTGCATGTGAGTGTTCATACAAGCCAGACACATCTCGTATTAACTGATTTAAATCAATATTTTTCATACTAGCTGATGGTGCTCTTGCGTATTCACTAAACTTATTCACCATAGACTTTAGCGCGTCCACTTGACTCACAATCGTACTCGTTGCACGCGCTAGCATACGCGCATCTTCTACACTTAGCTTATCAGCTAATTTATGCTGCATACGCTCAGCAGACAGCCGAATCGGTGTTAAAGGGTTTTTAATCTCATGTGCCAACCGTCTAGCAACCTCACCCCAAGCAGCATCACGCTGCGCTTGTGCCATGGTGGTAATATCGTCAAACACGACAACAAAGCCACTATTGGCATTGGCTGGCATCCGTGTTGCCCGCACCGATAGCAACTGCTTTCCTGAAGGCCCTAGCACTTCCAACTGCCGACTCATCTCTGCGCTCACTTGACCTTCATCAACGGTGAGCTCAAAGTGCGTTTGTATCACTTTAATAAACTCGGCAAGAAAAGGGTTTTCAACTGCTATTTTCGACAGATTTTGATTTTCGTATTGTGCTAAATTAAACCCTAAAATATCTTTTGCCGCCAAATTAAACGTACGTAGCTCGCCTTTACGATTAATCGCTAACACACCCGAAGATAAATGCGCCAACGTTGTTTCTAAATAACCACGAGCAGCCTCTAATCGTTGATGATTTTGCTCATTCGCTTTATTAGCATCCCCTAGCTGACGCATCATGCTATTAAATGACTTCACCAGAACACCAAGCTCATCATTGCCATGTTCTGGCAACATTTTGCTGTAATTACCATCAGCAATCGTTCTGGTACCCTCTGCCAACACCGTCAATGGGCGTGATAGCCTGCGACTCAGCACAAAAGCAATCGCCAAAGCAGAAAGCATGGCTAGCATCAGTACCAAGGTCAACGTTAGCTTAAAAACATCTTTAATAGAGTTGCGGCTATAAGAAAGCTCTTGATAATCACGATACACATCTTGCACTGCTTCTGCTGTGTTTGACAGCGATTTAGGCACGGGTTGTAACAACTGTAAAATCAATGTCTCACCAGTTAGTTCTTGCGAGTTAACTGGCACTAAAACCCGCAAATACAGCCCTTTATCAGGAATGGGCTCTACTTTACCGACCAATCGATATTGCGCTTGCCGCAATTGCGTCACACTTGGTAGTTCTGGTAAAAAACTTGAAGCGTCAGCACTTGAGACGGCCATGATACGCCCACTTGGCGACAACAATGTCGCATCTTGTATCCCGGAGCGTGCCCGCAAATCATGCAATACCCTGTATTGTAAAAGCCCTGGCTGCAATGCCAATGTCGTTGACATGCTTTCTGCTTGATTTTCCATATCATCAAGCAGTGTATCTAATGCACGTTGACCCAAACTTAAGCCACCATCTAAAGCCGCTTCTACTTTCACATTAAACCAAGACTCAATAGAGCGCGAAAGAAAATTAACAGAAACCAAATAAACAATTAATCCTGGAATAATCGCCATCATGGCAAACGCACTCACCATGCGTAAATTAAGGCGGCTACCCACCACCTGGTTTCTAATGCTTTTATATAGACTTTTAATCTGAAAAGTAATGAGCACTACAAGCAAGGTGGCAAGAGCGATATTCAAATAGAGTAGAATTTTATAATAATCGCCGACTACCGCTGTATTCGCACTAGCTAGTGATAGCAAGTACAACAGGACCAAACCCAACGCCGCACTAAAAAAGACGATATATTTCATGCTACTGATTCAAGATTTCTGGCAACCATTTGACTTTTGGTTTCCATACAAAATCTTCAGAAGCCAAGTGCCAATCTTCAGACCGAATCGCTTCCACTTGGATTGCCTTAGGCAACCGACTATCATCTAAATGCATACTCAGTATCGCTTGATAGCCTCTACCTTTTTCAATAAGAGCCCGCTCAAATACATCCCAATCATAGAGCTGCACTAGCTCTATCATCGCTTCTCTTAAAATCTCATGTGAAGTTTGTCGTTCGCTTTGCTTGACCAAGTATTGTCGACTCAAGGCATGGTAACTAACCGTAATCCGGGTTCTCGTTTTAACAACAACTTTATCAAACCAAAATGCCCGTGGACTAACCAGCTTAAATTCATAGACGAATTCGACAGGAACACCTTTGTTAATGGCCTCTTCTACTTTTTCACCAAGCGAAATTTCTAAATCGGCATTCAGTATATAAGCTTCGCCCGACGCTTTTAAATCCGCACTTTTAATGATGACATGATGATCGGATGCTGAGGCCAGCAAACAGGTCATCATGAAAGCAAAAAATAAACTAACTTTTTTGCAACAATGCATAAAAGAATCCATCATGGGCCTTAGCTGGAACTAGCTGACCTTGCTGAATATTAATACCTTCGATTCTATCATCCATTAGCTTCAGTGGCAGTCGTGTTGCATCAGGGTTTAATTTGATAAATTGATCAATTTGCTGCTGATTTTCTTCAGCAAAAACTGAACAAGTTGCGTAAAGCAATTTACCGCCTTTTGCCAATAAATGCCACAAATTGGCCAAAATGACCGCTTGTTGTTGCGTAAAGGAGTCAATATCTGACTCACGGCGCAACCATTTAATATCCACATGCCGCCGCACAATGCCTGAGGCTGTACACGGTACATCCGCTAAAATACGGTCAAATGGCTGTTCACTCTTCCATTTAGCAGCGCTTCCTAACTGCAAATCTGCCTGCAAGTCTAATCGCGTTAAATTACTAGCAACACGCTTCAAACGACCTGCATCACTATCTAACGCAGTCAGTGCTAAATCACTCAACTCCAATAAGTGACCTGCTTTTCCGCCTGGGGCGCTACAAGCATCTAATACGCGCATATTAGGTGCTGTATCCAACAAATGTGCCGCCAATTGTGCACCATAATCTTGTACAGAAACAACACCATCTGCAAAGCCAGGCACTTGTTCTACTGCGATTGGTTTGGTGAGGATGACTGCCTCACCGCCTAAGGTTGTAACATCAATGTCCTGACGTGCTAGCAGCTTGGCATAAGCTTCCGTAGTTGATTGTTTCGCATTCACCCGCAACGTCATTGGTGGATGTGTATTACCGACTTCTAAAATAGATTGCCAGTCATTAGGGTATTGTTTCTTGAGCTTATTAATCCACCACTTTGGATAAGAATAAAGCGCCACTTCTTCTGTTTTTAATTTTTCTGAAAGCACTTCTTTTTGTCGTAAGAAGTTACGTAGCACGCCGTTGACCAAACTTTTTGCCCAGCGTGGCTTAGCATGCCCCGCCGCTTTTACGGCCTGATTAACCACCGTAAAATCATCTGCCTGATCATGCAACAATTGATAAAGAGCAACCAATAATAGAGCATTAATATCAACATTACTGAGTGGCTTTTCTAGCAATTGCGTTAAGTAAGCATTTACTTCACCATAAAAACGTAAAGTACCGTAACTTAAATCCGCCCCTCCACCTTGTTGTTGCGGTGTCGATTTAGGAAACACATCAAGTGCATCAGGCAGTGCCAAGGTAAGGTTGCGCCCAGACAGAACGTCTGCTACGGCCATGGCGGCAATTTGTTGTGAAATATACAAAGAAACCTTTCAGTTTTGAATAGTTAGGATTTTACTGCATATCAACCCACTCAGGGAAAGACACTGCATAGGCGCCACCGAAAGTACTCACTTTAAATGAGCTAGCTTAATAAACTAGTAATGATTGGCCATCTCTAACAGCCTTCTAACACGTTCTTCCGTTTGCGGATGTGTGCTAGACAAGCCTTTTAGACCTTTACCTGACAATGGATTAATAATCATCATCTGCCCAGTCTCTGGGTGCATTTCAGCCGTTTGGTTAGGCACTTGGCGCGCAAAATTTTGAATTTTTTCTAATGCACTAGCGGGGGCTTTAGAGTCTTTGCTAATTTCAGCACCCACTCTATCCGCTTCATATTCCCACCCACGTGAAATCGCCATTTGTATTAATGATGCTGCCATCGGCGCCAAAAACACCGCTAATAAAGCTACTATAGGGTTGCCTCCACGCCGCCACCCATCGCACCAAATCGTGCAAAAGAAGCAATCGCGCCAGCTACAGTTGCTGATATGGTAGGAATCAACGTGTCACGATGCTTAACGTGTTCCACCTCATGTACCATGACACTCCGTAATTCATGTTCATTTAATGCCTGCATAATACCTATGGTCGTTGCGACGGCTGCATGCTCTGGGTTTCTACCTGTGGCAAAAGCATTGGGCTGCTCATCAATCACATAGGCCTTAGGTATAGGCAACTTAGCATTTTCTGCCAGCTCTTTTACCATACTGTAGTAACCATGAAACGCTGTATTATATGACATGATTTCTTGCGCGCCATACAATTTCAGCACTGCCTTATCTGAGAACCAGTACGCATAAATATTCATCGCTCCTGCCACCGCCAACGCTAGCACCATCGCGCCAATGCCTCCGATAGATGGGCCTATCGTGCCAAACAGTGTAGTGAGCGCCGCCATCAACATGAATGTTTTAAGCCAGCTTCCTAACATACCCAATCTCCTTTAAATGCCAACTGTACCAATATTGGATTAATCACCAGCAAACTAAACCGCCTACTAAAACCGCTTATTTAAAAATCTCACCAACTCTCACGTGTTGCCCTTGAATAAACTGCATCGCATCCTGTCGTTTTCCACCAGGCATTTGCAATGCTTGGATACTCAACACTTGTTGCCCACAGGCCACATTGACTGCCTGACCCAATGCGATAATTTCACCCGCCTCTGCATGCTCTACTCTTTCTACATGCTCTTCTAGCACCGTAGCAAACCATATTCGACAAGTGTTACCTCTAAATTGTGCGGTGGCAACAGGAAATGGATTAAATGCTCTAATTTGACGTGACAACTCAACGGCTGGCTTTTTCCAATCCAATACTGCTTCGGCTTTTTCTACTTTATGTGCATAAGTTACAAGCGACTCATCTTGTTGCTCAGCAGCTACGTGCCCCGTTGCTTGCAATGTTTGCATGGCTTCGGCCATCAATAATGCGCCTTGCTCACTAATCACATCATGCAAAGTCTGTGTTGTATCGGTCTCTAAAATCGGAATGGCTTGTTTACTAATCATGGCACCAGCATCTAGCTTTGGCACCACTTTCATAATGGTCACGCCTGTCTCCGCATCCCCCGCTAAAATCGCGCGATGAATCGGTGCTGCACCCCGCCACCGTGGCAGCAATGAGCCGTGAATGTTGTAACAACCTTTTGTTGGCATGTTGAGTACTGAAGTAGGAATAATGAGTCCATAAGCTGCCACAATCATCACATCACACTGCACTGCGGCTATTTCAGCTTGCCCGTCTTCTGGCTTTAATGATACTGGCTGATAAACCCTTAGCCCATGTTGCACAGCCAATTGTTTGACTGGACTCGCACTCAACTTCATCCCACGTCCGGCTGGCCGGTCTGGCTGCGTCAGCACCATCACAATTTCATGGCCTGCTTGAATGAGCACCGCTAAAGCTGCAACTGCGAACTCAGGTGTCCCTGCAAATATAATTTTCATATGTCTGGCTATATCCTTGACCGCTTAATCCGCATTTTTTTCAAATTCACGCGCCTGTTTAATCAGCCTCTTTCTAATACGGTTGCGTTTCAGTGGTGACAAATATTCGACAAACACTTTGCCAAGCAAGTGATCTATTTCATGCTGGATACAAATCGCTAAAAGATCGCCAGCATCCGAGGTGAACTTTTTTCCATTTTCATCCAGGGCTTCAACCCTCACATTTTCTGCGCGTGTTACCGTCTCATAGACGCCAGGAACAGACAAGCAACCTTCTTCATACTCAGTTAGTCCGCTTTTTGCAACAATCTTAGGGTTAATGAACACCTGCAAATTATTTTGCTCTTTCGTGGTATCAATCACAATCAGTTGAATATGCTGATCAACTTGTGTTGCCGCCAAACCTATACCTGGTGCGGCATACATGGTTTCTGCCATGTCTGAAACAAGCTGTCTAATCTCATCATTAACTGCTAAAACTGGTTTTGCCACCGTATGTAAACGTGGGTCGGGATAATTTATTATCGTTAAGGTTGCCATATCGTTATGTATTTTGCCAAAAAAACTTTATTTTTTAATGAATTACGTGATAAGTTTAACGTAACTTCTCGGATAAATTCTGCTATTTTACTGAGATCAATCAATGTATAAAAAAATCTGCATCGCGTCATTATAACGCTGCTTGTATTTACTTGCTTAAGCCTTAATGTTGTTGCTGATGAAATCCAACTAAACAAAGACCACCCTTATCGCCATATTGTCGCTAAAGGCGATACACTTTGGGATGTTTCTGGCAAGCTTTTAAAAACCCCGTGGTTATGGCCAAAGCTATAGGCGATGAATCGCGATGAAATTAGAAATCCACATTTAATTTACCCAGATGATATTGTTATTCTTGATTTAAGTGGTACCTATCCAAAGCTTCGCTTATTACACGTCACAGTCAAATTAGAGCCAACAGCACGTGTTGAAGCATTAGTAAAAGAGGCTATTCAAACGGTTTCTCCTCACGTCATTACCCCATTCTTAACACAGCCTTTATTAAGTGAAAATGAACACTTAGCCGCGGCACCTCGCATTATTGCGGGCGCTGATGATCGCGTGATCATGAGTCCAGGCACCCATGTTTATATTAACGAAATCAAGGAAGAAGATGGTGAGAACTGGGGCATTTACAGACCTGGTGTGCAACTAGTTGACCCAGATACGAAAGAAGTGCTGGGAACAGAGGCTGTTCATTTAGGTGGTTTAAACATCACCCGCTATGGTGCAGCCGCATCAGCTGATATCTTCACAGCAAAAGAAGAGATTTTTGTAAAAGATCGCTTAGTCATTGCACCTGATGAAATACGAGGGCAGTTTGTTCCTCACGCACCAGAGAGCCAAGTCAAAGGTCGTATCATTCGCATCCACGATGGCGTTTCTGCTGGTGTTGCAGAAGCAGGCCCAAACTCAGTGGTTGCAATCAACCTCGGCCAGCAAGATGGATTGGAAGTTGGCCATGTGCTTGCTATCAGCCGCTATGATCGTATCATTACGGACCCTGAATACAAGAAGCCAAAATCCAGCCAAAAAGAACCCGCTATAGAAGCTGGCCAAGTTGAGTTGCCAGATGAACGTGTTGGCTTGCTCATGGTATTTAGATCATTTGATCGTGTTTCTTAGGGTCTTATTATGCGGTCATCTAATGTAATTTACACATTGGATGCCGTACACACACCGTAAAAAAACATTAAACTAAAACTAAAACTAAAACTAAAACTAACAATGATTATAAATGGAAACCATCCGAGCATATTCTGACGGTGCTGCATTTTGGATTGCGCTCAGCCAGATTAAAGGAAGTAGTCAGCGCAGAAATTGCATCCATGATCAAGCAGGGGCTAGATATTGGCGCTATCCAACCAGCGCTTGATTGGCTTCAAAAAGATAACACTCACCTAGTTACCTTAGCTGACAAGACATACCCACAATCCTTATTGCAAATCAGCAATCCACCTGCCGTACTATATGGCATTGGTCATTTGCGTTGGTTAAACCATCCATTAATTGCCATGGTTGGCATCCGCAATGCAACACCGTAAGGTGAAAGAAATGAAGAAAATTTTGCAGAAAATTTATGCACACAGGCCTTATGTGTAGTAAGCGGAATGGCATTAGGGATTGATGGTGCAGCCCATCGTGGTGCATTAAAAAGCAATGGTGCCGCTATCGCTGTGTTCGGAACAGGTCTCGATATTGTGTATCCAGCCAAGCATAGGAACTTAGCACACAAAATAGCTGAGCGAGGTCTTATTCTTTCCGAATTTCCGCTAAGCATGCCATCTAAAGCAAAAAATTTCCCACGCCGTAACATTCTGATTAGCGGCTTAAGTTTAGGCTGTTTAGTGGTTGAAGCCAATTTGATAGCGGCTCAATGATTAGTGCGCGTTTAGCCTCTGAACAGGGCCGTGAAGTTTTTGCTATCCCAGGCTCCATTGATTCGCTCGCCTCTAAAGGCTGTCACCATTTAATTAAACAAGGGGCTAAATTAGTAGAAAGTTCGACTGACATCCTGGAAGAGTTAAAACATTTAGTGCCCGAACAGCAATCACGTAATGTCGAAGCTAAAAGTGATGAAATAACGTCCGAGGATAATAATTTATTAAGCGCCATGGGTTTTTATGCCATTAGCTTCGAGTCATTACTTAAAATATCGAGATTGACGGCAGAAGCACTTTCATCCATGCTGATGGTGTTGGAATTAGAAAGCAAAGTCACCACGCCAGCAGGTGGTCATTATCAACGTCTTATATAGTCAGGAAAATATATGTTTGAAGTTTTAGTATTCATGTTCAAAAATTATTTTGCCAATCAAACGATACTTGATGATGCCGAAATAGAGCAGGAGCTGTCAGAGGCTGGGTTCGAACAAGATGACATCCTAAGTGCATTTAACTGGTTTGAATCAATGAAGTCTACGCTGAACACACTAGAATTGGATTACGCTCACGCCAAAACTGCGATTCGTATTTTCACTGCCAATGAGTCAAAAAGAATTGATACGGAAAGCTTGGGGTTCTTAATTTTCCTACAACAAGCGAACGTGATTAATGATGTTGAGCGTGACTTAGTGATTGATCGCGCTATGGCGCTCAATAAGACGAAAATCAGCATTGAAGAAACGCGCTGGATTACCATGATAGCACTGTGGAGCCAAGGACGTGATAAAGACTACTCCTTTGTGGAAGACGCGCTGTTTAACCCGCGCGGCTCTACAATACAATAATTCAACCACTCAGCTTAACGCGATAAATTACTTTTTACGCATTAAGCCTGCATCATTAATGATGGTAGTAATCGTTGCTGCTTGATTTAAGGTGTAAAAGTGGAAGTTTGGCACACCAGCTAATAACAACTTTTCACACAGTTCACTCATCACGTCCGTGCCAAAAGCCCTTAATGAAGTTAAATCATCTCCATACGCCTCTAAGCGCAAACGTAACCAACGTGGAATCTCTGCACCACAAATACCAGAAAATCGCGCAAGCTGTGTATAGTTATAGATAGGCATAATCCCTGGCACAATCGGCACACGGATACCCGCTTTATAGCAGCTTTCTAAAAACTGGAAGTAAGCATCTACATTGTAAAAATACTGTGTAATCGCAGAATCTGCACCTGTATCCACTTTACGTTTTAGATTGTCAATATCATCAGCTGCTGATCGTGCTTCAGGATGAAATTCTGGGTAAGCTGCAACTTCTATATGAAACCAATCACCCGTTTCTTGGCGAATAAAAGCCACTAAATCCACCGCATATTTAAAATCACCCGTACTGACTTCACCTGATGGCACATCACCACGTAATACAACCAATCGCTTAATGTCTTTTTCTTGATAGGCTTTCAGGAGTTCTACAATTTCTGCTTTGCTAGATGAGATGCAAGAGATATGGGGCGCTGCTTGATAACCTTCATCTTGTATTTCAAACACTGTATCCATCGTTCGATCCCGTGTAGAGCCGCCTGCCCCAAAGGTAACAGAGAAGAATTCTGGTTTAAATACAGCCAGCTTCTGACGCGTTTCACGTAAGTTAGCAATGCCACCTTCTGTTTTTGGTGGAAAGAATTCAAAACTTAATGATGTTTTTTTCATATTGATACTCAATTCAATTTCTTCGAGATGACCTCTTACCCAGGATAAGGTTAGCCAACACCCAAGCAACCATACTATAAGCGAGCGCGCCTATGATGCCTGCAAACATCGTTCGCACTTCAAATCCTTGCAGATAATGCCCAACACCCCAAACGAGAAACCCATTAATCACAATGACAACAGCTGCAACCAGCGCGACATCTAACCCTGTCACATGGGTATCAGGGATGAGATAAGCTACTAGCAACAATGCCAATGCATTCAGCACCCAGCTAAGTAAAACCGCATCCCCGACTCCAATCTAATAAAAATAGTGCGCTAAATGAATAGTGCAGTATTAACAATGTGACTAGTAACGATAATGCTCAGGCTTATAAGGGCCTTTAACATCCACGCTAATATAGTCAGCTTGCTCTTGAGTCAATTCAGTTAGCTCAGCATTCAATTTTACCAATTGCAATCTAGCTACCTTCTCATCCAAGTGCTTCGCTAAGGTATATACACCCAGTGGGTAATCTTTTGTTTTAGTAAACAACTCGATTTGTGCAATCGTTTGGTTAGCAAAACTAGAGCTCATCACATAACTAGGATGGCCAGTACCGCAACCTAAGTTCACTAGACGACCTTTAGCAAGTAATGTAATACGGTTACCATTAGGGAAAATCACTTGGTCGACTTGTGGTTTAATTTCATCCCACACATATTGCTCTAATGAAGCAACATCAATTTCGTTATCGAAGTGACCAATATTACACACAATGGCTTGGTTTTTCATGCGAGTCATATGGTCATGATTAATCACATGGTAGTTACCTGTGGCTGTGACGAAAATATCGGCATGCTCACAAGCATATTCCATCGTTACAACGCGATAGCCTTCCATCGCTGCTTGTAATGCACAAATCGGGTCAATTTCTGTTACCCATACTTGAGCAGATAAAGCGCGCAATGCTTGCGCAGAGCCTTTACCCACATCACCATAACCAATCACAACAGCGACTTTACCAGCAATCATCACGTCAGTTGCACGCTTAATCGCATCCACTAATGATTCACGACAGCCATATAAGTTGTCAAACTTAGCCTTAGTCACAGAGTCATTTACATTAATCGCAGGGAAAGCTAACTTACCCTCTTCAAACATTTGGTATAAACGATGGACGCCTGTTGTGGTTTCTTCCGTTACACCTTTGATTTCAGCGATACGTGTTGAATAAAAATTAGGATCTGTTTTTAGTTTTGCTTTAATTGAATTGAATAAGCAAATCTCTTCTTCTGAACCTGGGTTATCTAAAATAGAGATGTCTTTTTCTGCATCTTGTCCGATGTGCAATAGCTGCGTAGCATCACAGCCATCGTCCAAAATCATGTTTGAGTACTGTGGATTACCATTTGCATCATTCGGCCAGTCAAAAATGCGATGTGTGTAATCCCAGTACTCATCTAATGTCTCACCTTTAATGGCAAAAACTGACGTGCCTCCTGCAGCAATTGCAGCAGCAGCATGGTTTTGTGTTGAATAGACATTACATGATGCCCAACGCACGTCAGCGCCTAAATCTTTCAATGTTTCAATCAGCACCGCTGTTTGAATCGTCATGTGAAGTGAGCCCGTAATACGCGCACCTTTAAGTGGTTGCGCAGCGGCATATTCTTCACGAATCGCCATTAAGCCAGGCATTTCGATTTCAGCAATCGCAATTTCTTTACGGCCAAAATTGGCTAAACCAATATCAGCAATGATATAGTCTTGATTAGCTACAGTGTTCATATTCTTCCTTTAATAAATGAAAACTGAGCAAGGAAATTAAGTCTTTGGAAGCAAAACGCTCACCTTTTAGTTTCCGTGCTCGCACAGTAAAAAGTGAACGTAGTTAATACAATTCTAAGCCTGGGAGTATGGGAATACCCTCGCAACGTTCCTCAGAAGATTAACATTATATCGCCAAATCAATCATTTGCAAAAAATTAGACACTGGCATCCGTCCAGAGCGCACCTATATTATCAAACACAAGCTAAACTGATTTAAAAAAGAGGGCTTTTAACCCTCTTTTTCACCTACCTAACCAATAACAATCTACTTTTTAAATTCCTGCTGCCGCCTTCAAAGTTGCCGCCTTATCTGTTCTTTCCCATGTAAACTCTGGCTCTTCGCGGCCAAAGTGACCATACGCTGCAGTTTTAGCGTAAATAGGGCGTAATAAATCAAGCATTTGTACAATGCCTTTAGGACGTAAATCAAAGTGCTCTCGAACCAATGCGGTGATTTTTTCATCAGCGATTTTACCCGTGCCATAAGTATCAACCATGATAGAGGTTGGCTGTGCGACGCCAATGGCATAGCTCACCTGCACTAAGCATTTATCTGCCAAGCCTGCGGCTACAATGTTTTTAGCGACATAACGGCTTGCATACGCTGCTGAACGATCGACTTTCGTAGGGTCTTTACCAGAGAAAGCACCGCCACCATGTGGAGCCGCGCCACCGTAAGTATCCACAATAATTTTACGGCCTGTTAAACCACAATCTCCTTGTGGCCCACCAATCACAAAACGGCCTGTAGGGTTAACCAAATACTTAATATCACCTTTAATTAAATCTTGCGGCAACATTGGTTTAATAATCTCTTCAATCGTTGCCTCTCGAATGTCTTCTAAAGTCATATCTGGCATATGTTGTGTTGAAATTAAAACCGTATCAATTTTATGTGGCTTACCATCGACATATTGAACAGTCACTTGTGCTTTTGCATCCGGCAATAACCAAGGCAAGCTACCATCTTTACGTAATTGCGCCTGGCGCTCCATCAAGCGATGGCTTAACCAGATAGGCAATGGCATTAAAGATGGCGTTTCTTTAACTGCATAACCAAACATTAAACCTTGATCACCAGCACCAATCTCAAGCGGGTCATCGTGCGCAGCATCAACACCTTGTGCAATATCAGGTGACTGCTTGTCATAAGCAACCATCACGGCGCAAGACTTATAGTCGATACCGTAATCGCCATTATCATAGCCAATACGTTTAAGCGTTTCACGTGCAACTTTAATATAGTCTACGTTTGCAGTCGTCGTAATCTCACCAGCTAATACAATCAAGCCAGTGTTAGCTAACGTCTCAGCTGCAACACGTGCTGTTGGGTCTTGTTCTAGGATAGCGTCTAAAACACTATCAGAAACTTGGTCTGCTAATTTGTCGGGATGGCCTTCAGAAACAGATTCTGAGGTAAAAAGATATTCGTTCATTGTATGCCTTGAAAATAAAAAGTTAATAAATATGGAGAAATGACGCATTAACTAAAGGCTAAAGCTAACGCACCAGAACACCGCACTTGGCATTGTAGATGAATTTATGTTGTACATATACAAATATTTACCGTGCGCACATACTAAAGTCTTTCTCAATACAGTATTATCAGCAGTATGAAAGTTAACTTTACGAAAATGCAAGGTATAGGCAATGACTTTGTTGTCATTGATCGTGTCACAACATCCATCACATTAACCACAACGCAAATCCAACATATTGCCAATCGTTTCTTTGGTGTAGGTTGCGACCAGCTGCTCATGGTCGAAAAAAGTGACACAGCCAATGTCGACTTTCGCTATCGAATTTTCAATGCGGATGGTGGCGAAGTAGAACATTGCGGCAATGGTGCGCGCTGCTTTGTGCGTTTTGTTGTTGATAAAGGATTAACCAAGAAACATCAAATTACTGTTGAAACAGCAAGCGGTATCATTATCCTTAAATTACAACCAAACGGTGATGTGGTGGTCGACATGGGGCCTCCAAACCTTGAGCCAGACAGCCTGCCCTTTTTAGCCGCACAAAGACAGCCGCAATATACACTGCGTCTCACCGATGGCGTCATCCCAGTATCTGCTGTTTCCATGGGCAACCCACACGCTGTGGTGTTGGTCGATAATGTAGAAACCGCTGCTGTCAGTAAGCTTGGTCCTCAAATTGAATCCCACTCACAATTTCCTCAACATGTAAATGCTGGGTTTATGCAAGTTGTCAATTCGCATGAAATCAATTTGCGGGTTTATGAGCGTGGCAGTGGTGAAACACTGGCTTGTGGCACGGGTGCATGTGCCGCGGTGGTCAGCGGCATCCAATTAAACTTGCTACAATCCCCCGTATTAGTGAATATGCGTGGGGGGCAGCTGCAGATTGAATGGGCGGGTGAAACACAATCTGTAATGATGACAGGCCCAGCAGAAATTGTCTTTGAAGGCCAAATAGAGCTGTAAAAATAGCTTTCCAAAAAATTAAAATTGAATATTAGGATTAACCATGCAAGAAGATCAAATCACGGCTTATTTACAGTCCCACCCAGAGTTTTTTGAAAAAAATGCTAACTTACTCGCCGACATTCACCTACCTAGCCCGCATGGCAATGGCGCCATATCTCTCGTGGAACGACAGCAATTAGCACAACGTGACAAAATAAATGCCTTGGAGGAGCGCTATGTTGAGCTAGTACTCAATGCGCAAGATAATGATCAAATCACCAATAAATTGCACCAATTTTTTGTACTATTGCAAAAAGCCAAAAGCTTTGATGTTATTGAACAGCTCATTAATCACAAACTCGTTGAAAATTTCAACATTACGGATACCTGCCTACGCATTTGGGCAAGTCCAATTGACAGCAAAGATGCTGGCAGCCTTGCCTTCTCAGCAACGCCTGAATCGACCCATACCTGGGTCAATGATATTCAAGCTGTATATTGTGGAGAATCACCGACCAATATTAACGTTGATGATTGGTTTGTTACGCCGGCCAACTCCATTGCTGTAATGCCTCTAAAAACCGAATCTGTTTATGGCTACTTAGCTCTCGCCAGCGAAGAAAAAGGGCGTTTTCACGTTAGCACGGGCATAGACTTTTTACAAAAGCTAGGTGACCATGTCAGTGCCGCGTTATCTAGACATGTCGTGGAATAACAATGTGGATTTATTAGCTGAGTATGTTAAATTTTTAAATTTTGAACGCGGTTTAAGCCCGCTAACAAGAGAAAATTACACTCGTGATATTCAGCAACTCTTGAAACTCAGTGATGATACGGCTTTAAAGGACTTACAAAGCACCCATATCCGACGTTATATCGCATCGTTACATAGCAAAGGCCTTGGTGGTAAAAGCATTGCACGCTTATTATCGAGCTGGCGTGGATTTTATGATTATTTAGTGCAAAGACATGATTATCGCAACAACCCTGCAAAAGGTTTGCGCGCGCCAAAATCAGCAAAGACATTACCGCAAGCGCTGTCGATAGAGCAGGCCATCAAACTCGTTGATGTCAAAGGTGATGATGTACTTAGCCTGCGTGATCATGCCATTTTAGAGCTCTTTTACTCTTCTGGTTTACGCCTAAATGAGCTGATCAATCTAAACATTGACCAACTAGACTTCACCGAAGGCACGATTATCGTCACAGGTAAAGGCAACAAAACGCGCATCGTCCCACTAGGCAACCATGCCATTACGGCTATACAAAACTGGCTCAACCAACGTGCCTCCTTATTAAAAGACCAAACAGAAAAAGCGGTCTTCCTTGGCAAGCAAGGTAAACGTTTATCTGCCCGCAATGTGCAATACCGCATGAAAGCATGGGCGATTAAACAAGGTTTAGACACCTCAGTACATCCACACATGTTAAGGCATAGTTTCGCTTCGCATGTGTTGCAATCCAGCGGTGATTTACGCGCTGTACAAGAGATGCTTGGACATACCAATATTAGCACCACACAGGTTTATACACATTTAGACTACCAACACTTAACCAAAGTGTATGACATGGCACATCCTAGAGCCAAGAAAAAATAAAGCATTTCTCACCACACTTCTGAGGTTAAATGACAATTACCGCAACTCAATCATGGTTTTTATGTCACACTAATTATGGCAAAATAAGTACTATATAAATCAAAATATAAAAACCAAAATATCAATCGTTCACAAAAAGGATCACCATGACACATACATTACCAGCACTGCCTTATGCACAAGATGCATTAGCACCCCACCTTTCAGCAGAAACATTCTCATTTCACTATGGGAAACATCATAATGCTTACGTTGTTAACTTAAACAAGTTAATCGTCGGTACTGAGTTTGAAACTGCAGCACTAGAAGACATCATCAAAAAAGCGTCAGGCGGCATTTACAACAATGCAGCGCAAATCTGGAACCACACATTCTTCTGGAGCTGCATGACACCAAACGGCGGCGCAGCACCTATTGGCGCATTAGCTGAGGCAATTAATGCTAAATGGGGTTCATACGATGACTTTAAAGCCGCTTTCCAAGCTTCAGCAGTTGGCAACTTCGGTTCAGGCTGGACATGGTTAGTGAAAAAGGCTGACGGTTCAGTTGACCTCGTTAACATGGGCGCTGCGGGCACACCATTAACAACAGGCGACACTGCATTACTCTGTATCGACGTATGGGAGCATGCTTACTACATCGATTACCGCAATGCACGTCCTAAGTTCGTTGAGACCTTCTTAACAAGCTTAGTTAACTGGGAATTTGCTAGCGCAAACTTCGCTGCTTAAGCTAAAGCAAGCGTTTCAAGAAAGACAGAAAAAAGCCAAGCCATCCTGCTTGGCTTTTTCACGTACAGCCTCCATCTAAATGATAAATACTATCATTTAGGCTTCAAATAATGCTAACATATATGCCATGCTACAACGCGTTATTATCCATTTAAGTCTGATTTTACTATTTGCTTTCACGCAAATGGGCGTAGCTACACATGAAATTAGCCACTTAGCGGATAGTCAAGAACAGCACCAGCAAGATCAAAACAGTACGGAAAGCCAGTGCGAGCAATGCCTCAGTTACAGCCATGCGGCTGTTGCAGACTTAGCGCCTCTTTTCACCTTTTCTGTTACACCAGTTGAGCATGTTTTTACGGCCAGTGCATTTACTAGCACCTCATCTGCAAGCCCCTCCTTTTACAGTGCTCGCGCACCGCCAACCACCTTACAAAATTAACGTATTACGCTAGCCAGAAAACTTGCTGGATTAGCCTTTTTGATTATTTTGTAAGGATTACCCCATGATGTCTAATAGACAATTCTCGCGCGTACGTGCGACCAAACCCGATACTCAACTAAGTTGTGTATTTATTGCAGTAGCCACTCTTTTTACTGCACAAAGCGCTTTTTCTGCAGATAACACGATTGATGTCGCACCTGTTGCCGTTACTGGCAACCCGTTAGGTGTGGCCTCTGATGAATTAGTCACTCCCGTATCAGTACTAAATGGACGTGAACTCAGCCTACGCCGTGCAAGCACCATCGGTGAAACCTTAAATGGCATTCCTGGTGTTGCTGCAAATCAATTTGGACCTAATGCCTCCCGCCCTGTAATTCGCGGCTTAGATGGTGAGCGTGTTCGCATGTTGCAAAACGGCACTGGCATTTTAGATGCCTCATCACTCAGTTTTGACCATGCCGTGGGTGTTGATCCATTGATTATTGAACAGATTGATATCATACGTGGCCCTGCCGCCTTGCTCTATGGTGGTAGTGCTGTCGGTGGCGTTGTTAATGCGATCGATCACCGCATACCAACTGAACAGCTTGATGGTGTTCTTGGTCGTGCAGAAACACGCTTTGGCGGCCCAGCTAGTACGCGAAGCGGTGTTGCTGTCATCGACTTTGGTAACGAACGATTCGCCGTTCACGTCGATGGATACAATCGAAAAACAGATGACTTAGACATTCCAGGTTTCGCTGTTTCGAAACGTAAAAGTGCTGCTGACGGGACGCCTCGTGAAAATAAAGGCAAACTGAATAATAGTAACGCTCAACAAGACGGCGGCGCTATTGGCACATCACTAACATTTGAAAATGGTTATATTGGTACCTCATATTCTGTTCTTAATAACACTTACGGCACGACCTTTGTTGAAGATGGTGCACCAATTAGCATTGATATGGAAAGCAAACGCTGGGATATTGCGAGCGAGTTTACTGACTTAGGTGGTTTTATTGATCGCACCAAAGTAAAACTATCACACACTGATTACATGCATGTGGAGTTAGAAGGTGATGAAATAGGCACCACTTTCATGAATGACGGCTGGCAAGGCACTTTTGAAGTAGGCCATGCCCCAATTGGCAATTTAAAAGGGGTAGCTGGCTACCAATACATTAATACGGATTTTTCTGCTATTGGTGAAGAAGCTTTTGTGCCAGGTGTGTCGACTAAATCGCAAGCACTCTATGTCTATGAAGAACTACCCATTGATGCACATAAAGTCACATTTGGCGCTCGCTTTGGTCGAGATAAGATTGATGCAGTGACAGGTGTTAACAAAAATTTCAGTCCTAACAGCTATGCTTTGGGTGGTATTTATCAGCTAAATAACACATGGTCAGTGGCCGCCAATCTGTCTCATAATGAACGAGCACCTAGCTACTTTGAACTGCTTGCTGATGGCGTCCATGTAGCAACCAATCAATTTGAGAGAGGTGATGTTAACTTAGGCAAAGAAAAGTCTAATGGCATCGATGCACAGCTGCGCTGGAAACAAGGCCGGAATAGCTTCAGCTTCGGCGCCTATGCGACACGCTTTAACAATTTCATTGCGCTTACTAATACTGGAAATACGTTTACTGATGGTGCTGAGACCTTTGATATCAATGCCTTTAGCGCCGTACCTGCAATGTTTAAAGGCGTCGAGTTTGAGGGTAAATGGCAAGCAACATCATCACTAAGTTTAAATATGCGAGGAGATTATGTGCATGCAAAAGATACACGCAACAATGACTATTTACCGCGTATTTCACCTGCTCGTATTGGCTTAGGTGCGGACTATAGAAAAGGCCGTTTCAGCGTGCGTTTTGATGCATTACATGCTTTCAAACAAAGTAAAACAGCCGCTAATGAGTTAGTAACGGATAGTTATAACAATGTGAGCGCAACCGCTGCTTACAAGCTGCCAGTTAGCCGATTGCATGTAGAGATTTTTGCCAAAGCAAATAACTTACTAGACGAAGAAATTAGAGACCACGCCTCTTTCTTAAAAGATGTTTCACCATCTGGCGAGCGTTCTTTACAGATTGGCGCAAGGGCTGATTTCTAGCCAATCATTGTTGAAACAACGATTAAGGGTGGCAGTGCCACCCTTAATTATGTCAGTAGTATCAAACCCCAAGTCATCACAACATTCGTCAATGCCACAAACACCGCAGCACTCCCGATATCTTTAGCGCGTTTAGCCAAAGCATGGCGCTCTATTGAGACGCGATCCACAGCGGCTTCAACCGCAGAGTTAAGCAGTTCAACAATCAGCACTAAAAACACACTGCCTATCATCAACACACGATGTAGCGCTTCAGCTTCTAAAAAGAAAGCCAGTGGAATCAGCACAACAGCAAAAAACACTTCTTGCCGAAAAGCATCTTCATGTTTGAATGCGGCTTTAAAGCCCTCCAAAGAATAACCAAATGCATTCAATAAGCGGGGTAAGCCTGTTTTACCTTTGAATGGGCTTTCTTCATGCGTTTGCGCGTTTGAGTCAGTATCGTTCATCAATTTATCACCAAATAATGTTCTGCGCATTTTAACATGCGTTATTATGTTGTTTTATTGAATATATTAAACAGCAAAGGTTTTACACATGGCAAGAATGGTGAATTGTATCAAACTAGGTAAAGAAGCTGAGGGCATGGATTTCCCGCCTTACCCTGGTGACTTAGGCAAACGCATTTACATAGGGGTTTCTAAGGAAGCATGGGCAACTTGGTTAAAACAACAAACCATGTTGGTTAATGAGAATCGCTTAAGCCTAGCTGACCCTGCTGCACGTAAGTACTTAACTGAGCAAACTGAAAAATACTTTTTTGGTGAAGGTGCTGATACGGCAGAAGGCTATGTCCCTGAAAACAAATAAGCGCATAATACTTAGATGAAAAAAATTATATTCATCCTAGTCGCCGTTTTTATGTTTCAGCACTTTTATAGTGGTGAGTTCAATATGGGTACAGGCCAAACTCAGGCGGCTGAAGTCAGACATGACAATGTCATTTTATATGCGACTTCATGGTGTGGCTATTGCAAAAAAACCAGAGCATTCTTAGCTGAAAACAATATACAGCACACAGAGTATGATATTGAAACAACCATGCGAGGCCGTGATGGCCATGAAGCATTAGGTGGCGGCGGTGTACCTGTGTTGGATATTAAGGGTAATGTGGTGCATGGCTACAATGTCAGAAAAATGTCGTCAATATTAAGGTCTCTTGATTTAATGTGACTGACTTCTAAAAACGACCGCCAATAAAAAACCCGCAAGCTGCGGGTTTTTTATTGGCATATCGCTTATTTGGTGTAAGTTTTAACGCCATCGGCTGTTGCCAATAACAATACATCTGCTGAACGCGCTGCAAATAACCCATTAGTGACAACACCAACGATTTGATTCAGCTTCGCTTCGAAATCAACCGGATCGCTAATCGTTAAATTATGTACATCTAAAATCACATTGCCATTATCCGTTGTGAAGTCACGGAACTTAGGCTGACCACCTAGCTTAACAATTTCACGTGCCACTTGCGAGCGTGCCATTGGCAACACTTCTACTGGTAATGGAAATTTACCCATCACTGGTACAAACTTCGTTTCATCACAAATACAGATGAATTTCTTAGCCACAGCAGCAACAATTTTCTCACGTGTTAATGCACCACCGCCGCCTTTTAACATATGTAGATGCTCAGTAATTTCATCAGCACCATCAACATAAATATCCATACCATCAACGTTATTCAAATCAAATACTTCAATCCCGTGGCCACGTAAAAGCTCAGCTGTTGCTTCAGAACTAGCCACTGCACCTTCAATTTTGTGTTTAACTTTTGCCAACTCTTCAATAAAGTAATTAGCAGTAGAGCCTGTTCCAACACCAATAATGCCTTCTTTTACGTATTCAACCGCTGCTTTAGCAACCTGCTGTTTTAATTCATCTTGCGTATATGCCATTTTAAGTAAATCCTTAACAAAGTCTTTATAATGTAACCAAGCATAACTATACACTGCTCCGCAAAATTTAAACATGTCAAAACTTACCCTACAAGGCTATCTCAACAACATCGAAAACTCTCATGTTTATGATGTGGCGATGAATACACCGCTTGATTTTCAACCAGTTTTATCGGCTCGACTCGGCAATCAAGTCTTGCTTAAACGCGAGGACATGCAGCCAATCTTTTCTTTCAAACTGCGTGGCGCTTATAACAAAATGGCCAATCTAACGGCCGAACAACTGAGTCGAGGTGTGATTGCCGCCAGTGCTGGCAACCATGCCCAAGGCGTAGCATTAGCGGCACAAAAGCTGAACTGCCGCGCCGTCATTGTGATGCCAACCACCACCCCGCGAATTAAAGTCAATGCAGTTAAAAGCCGTGGTGCTGAAGTGGTGTTAATCGGCGATAGTTATTCAGATGCTTATGAACATGCAACGAAGCTAGAGCAAACTGAACAGCTGACCTTTGTGCACCCCTATGACGATCCTGATGTCATTGCGGGACAAGGCACGATAGGCATGGAGATTTTAGAAGCGCACCCTGAACCAATTGAAGCCATCTTCTGCTGTGTAGGCGGTGGCGGTTTAATTGCAGGTATTGCCGCTTACGTGAAGGCAAAGCGACCTGATATCAAAATTATTGGTGTCGAAGCAAAAGATGCTGAAGCAATGACAAAATCACTTAAAGAGCTGCAACGTATCACACTAGACCACGTCAGTTTGTTTGCCGATGGCGCTGCTGTTAAACAAGTTGGCGCACATACATTCGACTTATGTCAGCAATATGTTGATGAAATGATTGTTGTCGACAATGATGCAATATGTGCGGCCATAAAAGATGTGTTTGAAGATACACGTAGCATTTTAGAACCAGCTGGTGCGCTTGCTGCCGCAGGCCTTAAGGCCTACGCTGAACGAGAGGGGGTTACTAACAAAACCTTAATCGGTATCGCTTCAGGTGCCAATATGAATTTCGATCGTTTACGCTTCATTGCGGAACGTGCAGAGGTTGGTGAAAAGCGTGAGGCTGTACTAGCTGTTACGATTCCAGAAAAGCCTGGCGCTTTTAAAGCCTTCTGCCGCTTATTGGGCGACCGTAATATCACTGAGTTTAATTACCGTTATTCTGATACAAATGAAGCCCACATTTATGTAGGTGTCGCAGTCCATGATCCAGCAGAAACTGTTGGTTTAGTTGCTAATTTAGAAGCGGAACATTTAGCCACTGTAGACCTCACCGATAATGAAATGGCAAAATTACATTGCCGCCATTTAGTCGGTGGACGAGCGCCATTGGCGATACACGAAGTGGTGTATCGATTTGAGTTTCCAGAAAAACCATATGCTCTGATGCATTTTTTAGACAAAATGGGCCACGACTGGAATATCAGCTTATTCCACTACCGCAATCATGGCGCCGACTTTGGTCGCGTACTAGTCGGCATACAAGTGCCGCCAACTGAAATTAATGATTTTACCGATTTCCTAAACAGCTTAGGTTATCCATACTGGGATGAAAATGAGAACCCTGCTTACAAACTATTCTTAAGCTAATGCATGTCGTGTTTGTATTTAGCCAATGGTGCAGCCAGTGTTTTGGTTATAATCAACCACCTAAAACCCTTTGGCTATTTTAAGTCACTGTCTAATCACGCTAAAATTAGTCGAACAACCAAGCATAGTTCTTGCATGATTACTTAGCTAGGCTTTATTAACTAGATCACACTTTGGAGAAAAAGAATGAAAGTTATACCAACCTTTAACAAAGCAAGCATCAGCTTACTCATGCTGGCACTCGTTGCTGGTATTGCTGGCTGTAGCCAAGAGCAAGCTACTGAAGCAGCAACAGACACAATGGCTGAAGAAGTTATTAGTGAAGCATCAAGCGGACTTGCCTATGTAACAAGCCAGAAATCTGATACTGCCGGCGTTAGTGTGATTGACCTTGCTACGATGGAAGTCGTGAACACATTTGACGTCAAAGCAGAAGGCCCTAGAGGCTTAGGCATTACTGAGGATGGCACGAAACTCATTGTTGCCACACGTGAAAACTCTAGCATTTCTGTGATTGATACAGCAACAGGTGAAGTGCTTCAACAAATCGAAGTGGGTAAAAATCCTGAGTTTGTTCGTGTAAGAGGTAACTTTGTCTTTATTTCATCAGAGCCAAGCGCAGTAGGTGGCCCTCCACCAAAACCTGGTTCAAAAGAAGCTGAAGAAGATGACGATGATGATGACAAAATCCCAGCGCGTATTGCGATTGTTGATTTAGCCAAAGGTGAGAAAATTAAAGAAATCGTCGGCGGCCCAGAAACAGAAGGCATTGAGTTTTCTGCTGACGGTCAAGAGATTGTGATTACCAACGAAGCTGACAACACCATCACTGTCCATAACATTGAAACAGGTGAGTTAGTGAAAACGATTCACACGCATGAATATGGCGATCGTCCTCGTGGCATCAAAGTATCACCTGATGGCAAAACATACTTAGCAACACTTGAATACGGCAACAAATTCATGGTGCTAGATGCAGACTACAACGTTGTACGTGTGGTTGATACTGGAAAAGTACCTTACGGCATTTCTTTTGATTCAACTGGCGAGCATATTTATGTTGCGGCCAATAAAGAAAAAGCACTGCAAGTATTTGATGCAAAAACTTACGAGAAAATTAAAGACATTCCAACAGGGAACCGTTGCTGGCACTTTAGTTTCACGCCAGATGAGAAGCAGCTATTACTCGCTTGTGGAAAATCTGACGCAGTCTTTGTGATTGATACAGAGAAACAAGAAGTCACAAAAGAAATTCCAGTGGCTGATATGCCTTGGGGCATTGTAACTTACCCTAAATCAATGGGTAGTTTAGATACTAAGTTTTAATTCACTTAAAGCAATTAAGGGAAAGCCTCGCATTGCGAGGCTTTTTTCCTAATAGCTTCCGTACAGTTAAAAGACTAACACTTCCCCTTTACCATCAGATCGCTATACTCATCAGGTGAAATCAAACCATGAAATTATGTGCATACCATGCATTTTCTTTTGGTATCATAAGTGAAGTTTACAACATTAGGTTAATCGCATGGCGTGTAACGTTTTAGGCACCAATTTACAAGTGTGTGGATTAACACCCCTTACTGGATTTACGCGCACTGGCTGTTGCGATACAGGACCAGAAGATTTAGGTAGCCATACGGTTTGTGTACAAGTAACGGATGAATTTCTCGCATTCTCTATATCACAAGGCAATGATTTAAGCACGCCAAGGCCCGAGCATGATTTTAAAGGGCTAAAAGCTGGTGACCGCTGGTGCCTTTGCGCCGCACGTTGGCTAGAAGCCAGTCAGGATGGCTTTGCGCCGCCAGTGATCTTAGAGGCGTGTCATGAAAAGTGTTTGGATGTTGTCAGTCTAGCTGATTTGAAATATCACGAGCTACGTTAAAGCCCGCAGGTTTTGTATGACTGAAGTCAAATCAAAGAAAGTAATTTAGATTTTATCGATGTAAGTGCAAGGCGCTTGAACGGACACAGTACGATTAGTACGATGAGAGAACAGCAGCGCCGCAGTTGTATTGCTAAAATGAAAATTTATTTTCTCTGGTGTTACCTGAACCTTAATCCTGAACCTGTAAGGATCAGGTGGTAACAACTTAAGGCATTTTAGGCTCACTCACCAAGAGTCGCTTAAAAGCAAACTCAATTTAGAGCAATCACACCATGCCTGATGAGTCGAAACCTATTGTGTAAACTAGTTCAAGGAATATTGATTCAGGCAACACCAGAGAAAACAAATTGAATGATAGAGCAGAGATGTGACACGATTTTCATGAGTTAGCTTTGTTGATTACAGTAATTTATTTTGCTCTGCAATGGCTTCATCAATTTGATTCTGCATTACAGCAATCCTACGCTTATAATCGCCAATGTCAACGCCGCCACTTTTTGTATTGAGCACTTCATGAGAGAGATTCAAGGCTGCCATCATTGCGATACGCTCTACACCCACCACCTTGCCAGAATCTCGTATATCGCGCATTTTTTTTTCAAGGTAGTCAACGGCATCCATCAGCGCCTGACGCTCCTCATCGGTGCAGGAAACGGTGAATTCACGGCCCATAATTTGTACGTCTACTGACTTTGCTTTACTCATGCGGCCTCTTCACCTTGTGGCAGTTTTTCTAATAGTCCTTCGAGCCTAACACTAGCTTGCGCCATCTTATTTTTTAATGCGTCTGATTTCTCACGTAACCCCTCGTTTTCTTCGCGCAGGGAACCGCACAAAGCAATCAGCTTTGATATTCTTTCTTCTAGTTCTTTTATATCGTCATCCATAGCCCCACTATAATTGAAAAATTCTATATTAGTCAACAGCTAACATGGGCTATTCAAAGTAAATTAACATAATTAACATTGTGTTGCATTCAAGTATTCGTTGTTTTTTCTTAAACATCCATTATAATCCCTAATGTTGTCAGGTGCCTTGTTGCTTTTCAAGTAACGAGGTGAAACTGGGAAATAGGTGAGTTAGAGTATATTTAATAAGTCCTATGCTGCCCCCGCAACGGTAAGTGAGTTTACATTTGATTTTGCAACCAGCCACTGAGCTTTAAAGCTTGGGAAGGCGCAACATCTAATCTCACAAGCCCGGAGACCGGCCTCGCAACAACCAGCCTAATATTAGGCGCGCTAGGAAATGCCGCGGGGTGCGGTCATCAAAAGCTGCACTGCTCTTATTGAATTCGTTGCCATTGCATCAACTTAATTACACAGTATGCATTTTGTCTGCTCTACCCTTCTACATTCCCTAGTTTTAAACATACATGCGGGGTCGCATGTCATTAGGGAAAAGTAATGAACAAAACAATTATCGCCAGTCTAATCGGACTAGCATTTACACCTTTGGCTTTCTCAGCTGAAAATATTAATGTTGATGATGTTGTCATATCGGCGACAAGAACAGCACAATCCAGTAAAAATGTGGTTGCAGACGTTACAGTGATTGGCCGTGAAGAAATCGAGCGAGCAGGTGCCGCATCCGTTTCTGATATTTTAAGTAGACAACCTGGCGTACAAATTACGACAAATGGTGGTGCTGGAAAAGCTAGCAGTATCTTCTTACGCGGCACCAATTCTAGCCATGTCGTGGTATTAGTTGATGGCTTACGTATCAACTCAGCAACATTAGGTACGACTTCATTTGAAAATATTCCAGTCGCACAAATCGAAAAAATCGAAATCTTACGAGGCCCAGCATCCAGTTTATACGGTGCGGATGCTATCGGCGGTGTGATTCAAATTTTCACTAAAAGAAATTTATCAGAAAAACCACGCATTCATGCAGCAACTGGCTTAGGTTCTTACGGTACAAAAACAGCAGAAGCTGGCATTGGTGGTAAGTATAAGGATTTGCAATACGGCTTAAACGTTAGTCATTTTGATACCAATGGATTCTCATCTATCCGCAAACGTGGCGGTACTTTCGACAAAGATAACGATGCTTATAGCAACTTAAGTGCATCTGGCTTTCTTGAGCTAACATTAAAACCAGGCCATACATGGGGCCTGCAATTTTTTGAAAGCCAAGGACGGAATGAAAACGACAGTGGCAATGATAACTTCGATGACTATGGCAAGCAAACTTTACAAAGCTACGCATTTACCAGTAAAAACCAATTTTCAGACTTTTGGCACAGCACATTCACGTTAGGTGTCGGTGTCGATCGCTCAAAAAATTACTCTGCAAGTGGCATCAGTAAGTTCCGTACAAACCAACAACAAATCACATGGCAAAATGATTTAACCCTGCCACTTGGCACATTAACGCTAGCTTATGACCACCTCGGTCAAAAAATAGATAGCTCAAATAACTATGCAGAAGACGAACGCAACACTGACGGTTTTTTAGTCAGCTATTTGCTTAATCAAGGTAATCACACGTTACAAGCGTCACTGAGAGAGGACCATAACTCACAGTATGGTAACTACACAACTGGCGGACTAGGTTACGGCTATCGCTTTACGCCGGCATGGCGTATTTCTGCTAACTATGGCAAAGCCTTTAAAGCACCGACCTTTAACCAACTATACTACCCAAATTTTGGCAACCCTGCTTTAGCGCCTGAAAAATCTGATAATGTCGATGTGGCCGTTCAATATACAGGGACGCGTTTCAACGGTGGTATCACAGTGTTTCAAAACAAAATCAGAAGCCTAATTGCCAATGCAGGACCAGCTGCTGGCACTTGTACATATGCGGGATACTGCCCTTTCAACGTAGGAAAAGTTGACATTCAAGGCATCACATTTGATGGACAATGGGATATTACAGACAGCCTGTTGCTCAGTGGCAACTATACGGTTCAATCTCCACGCGATGAGCAAACTGACCAGTTATTAGTCCGCAGAAGTAACCGTTACGGTGCAATTAACCTATTGCATTCTGTAGGTGATTTACAGTGGGGTGCTGAAGTATCTGGCACTTCAACTCGCTATAACAATGCAGCAAATACCAAGCAAATGGGCGGTTATATGCTCGTTAACTTAACGGCTAATTACAAACTGAATGCTGAATGGAAGCTGGAAGCACGTGCTAATAACATGCTTGATAAAGAGTATGCGCTTGCATTCACAGGGAATGGTGACACTTCACCAGCCTACAATACTGCAGGTAGTAATCTGTTCGCTGGCTTACGTTACGACATGAAACCATAAATTCAGGTTAAAATTGCAACTATTAATTGAATATCACAGATGGAGCAGTCAATGTTAACACTTTCTAAAACCCACCAAATCATCATTGGTGTGGCACTTGCAGCACTAGTCTTTGTTACGCGTGGCGACCACTTTTCCTCGCTCAACAACTTACCTGCGGCATCATTGTCAGTGTTTTTCTTGGCTGGCTTCTATCTACGTCCTAGTTGGTTTTTCCCTGCATTACTAGCACTCTGTTTTGGGATTGATTTCTATGCCATCACAAAGGGCGGCGTTAGCAGCTTCTGCGTGACGCCATCTTATGGCTTCTTATTGCCTGCTTACGGCACACTTTGGCTAGCGGGTCGTTGGTTTAACAATCAATACAGCTTTAGCGGCAAAGCATTACTACCTCTTGTTGGCAGTGTTGCAGTTGCTGCTTTTGTCAGTGAGTTACTCTCTAGCGGTGGCTTCTACTTCTTTGGTGGTCGTTTTGCTGACCCTACGTTTGCAGTGTTCGGTGAACGCTTAATGAAGTACTTCCCTCAGCAATTAGACGGTATTGGCTTTTGGTTGGTTACTGCACTCGTAGTACATGTTGTATTCACGCTAGCGAATCGCGTTAACCGCGCTAAAGCATAATGACTGATACTGGCATCAATGCGCGCCACAAGGCGCGCATGGAGCGCAAAAAAGCACATATTGACCAGTCTATCGAAAAAGCAGACCAAGAAAAGGGTCTGCTTTTAGTTTTAACGGGCAATGGTAAAGGCAAAAGTTCTTCTGCATTTGGCATGATGGCGCGATCATTAGGCTATGGCATGAAAGTCGGTGTGGCGCAGTTTATCAAAGGCCGTAGCGATACTGGTGAAGAAGCTTTTTTTGCGCGGCAAGAAAACGTAGAGTGGCATGTCTTAGGTGAAGGCTTTACTTGGAACACCCAAGACCGTGAAGGCGATATCAAAACAGCCATCGCGGGCTGGGAAACCACTAAAACCATGCTGCAAAACCCTGAGATTGCATTAGTCATTCTAGATGAACTAACCTACCCCATTAAATATGGCTACCTTGATGAAGCCACGATTCTGGCTGATATCGCAGCACGCCCTTCCCAACAGCATGTCGTTGTGACTGGTCGTGGCGCGTCTGAGGCCTTCATTGAATTAGCTGATACAGTGAGCGAGCTTAAAGATGTTAAACATGCATACAGAGCTGGCATCAAGGCACAAGCTGGCATCGACTTATAATGCAATGTCCTGCTGCTCTTGTTTCAGCGCCAGCCTCTGGGCAAGGTAAGACTTTAGTAGCATCTGCCATGGCCCGCGCTTGGCGTGACCAAGGCCTTAATGTCATTGCCTTTAAATGCGGGCCTGACTTCATTGATAGCATGGTATTAAAAGCCGCCACGGGCAATCCCGTTTACAACTTAGATTTAGGTATGTGCGGATTAGCCGATGGCCAAGCGCAACTCCACCATGCAGCACAATCTGCCGATGTCATTATCTTAGAAGGCGTGATGGGTTTATATGATGGCACACCATCAACAGCCGACATTGCCAAAGCCTTTAATATTCCTGTTGCATTAGTGATTGATGCCAGTGGCATGGCACAAACCTTTGCAGCCATTACACACGGCTTATATGATTTTGACCCTGCCATCATCAAAGCAGGCGTTGTCGCCAATAAAGTCGGTAGTGCAGGCCATGCAAAAATGCTAGAAGCGGCATTACTAACAGAAACACCATGGTTGGGTGCGGTAGCGAGAGATGAACAATTCAGCCTGCCAGAAAGGCACTTAGGCCTACATCTAGCCAATGAAATTACCGATTTAGATGCGCGCATTTCCGAGGCATCCAAAGCGTTAACGGTTAATGGCGATTTAGCATTACCGCCAACTGTTTCTTTTGAGGCCCCCGCGCACAATACAACCGATCAGTTACTGGCTGGCAAAACCATTGCCATCGCACGTGATGCTGCTTTTTGTTTTATCTATCCAGCCAATATCGATTGCTTAGAAGCACTCGGTGCTACGCTGATTTACTTTTCATTGCTCAACGACAATGCGCTACCAGAAGCCGATGCTTATTGGATCCCTGGTGGGTACCCTGAATTGCATTTAGAAATCATTCAACAAAACAGCGAAATGCGTACGAGTTTAGCGAAAGCAGTTGCTGACAACAAGCCAATACTCGCGGAGTGTGGTGGCATGATGGCGCTAGGTGAAACCTTAAATGGTAGCCCTACTTTTGGCTTACTAGCAGGTAATAGTCAGATTCAGACCAAGCTACAAGGGCTAGGCACGCAGCATCTGGAAACAGATGTGGGCACGATAGGTGCACATACTTTTCATTATGGAAAGTTTGAATCGTCAATTACGCCAAGCCATACTGCCAAAGGTAAATATGGCGCAGGTGAGGCGATTTACCAGTACAAAAGTATCACAGCGAGTTTCCTACACTTTTACTTTCCGTCTAACCACCAACTCACTGCAGCATTTTTCACGTCATGAATCATAGTTACCCAGATCGAGATAAAGCAGCCATTTACAAAGTGATTGCTGAGCGTCGCGATATGCGCCACTTTTTGCCTAATCCCATTTCACCTGAATTACTGACCAAGCTACTGCATGCGGCGCATCATGCCCCGAGTGTTGGCCTGATGCAGCCTTGGCGCTTTATTCGTATCAGCAGTACTGATATACGCAAAGCCATTCACCAGCAAGTGAATGAAGAGCGCGCTAAAACCGCAGAGGCCATCGGTGAATATGAAACCACTGCGCGTATGGCTGAGTTTATGCGCTTGAAGGTCGAAGGTGTTTTAGATTGTGGTGAATTACTGGTTGCAACTTTGTGTGACGATAGGGAGAAGCATATTTTCGGCCGCCGCACATTGCCAGAAATGGACTTAGCTTCTGTTAGCTGTGCGATTCAAAATATTTGGTTAGCCGCGAGAGCTGAGGGGATAGGTATGGGTTGGGTTAGCTTATTTGACCCAGAGAAACTCGCTATCTTATTAAAGATACCTAAAGGGGCAAAACCTATTGCCATTTTATGCTTAGGTTATGTAAATAATTTTTATAAAGAACCGATGTTAGTAGAAGAAGGCTGGTCGGAAGAAAAACCATTAGCTGAGATGTTGATGGAAAATCAGTGGGAAAGCGACGTCACAAAATGAAGTTGCTGCCAGAACGGATTGTTTGCCTCACCACTGAAACGGTAGAAGTGCTGTATATGCTAGGCGAGCAAGACCGCATTGTTGGCATTTCTGGTTACACGATACGGCCCGAAATTGCCCGTAGAGAAAAGCCTAAGGTCTCTGCTTTCACCACGGCTAACATTGATAAAATATTAGCGTTAAAGCCTGATTTGATTTTTGGTTTCTCAAACTTGCAAGCAGACATTGCTGCCGAGCTCATTAAAGCAGGCATTGAAGTGCATGTGTTTAACCAGCGTTCTATCGATGATATTTTGCGTATGATAATCACGACTGGGCGATTAGTTGGGGCCTCGGAAAAAGCTAAAAGCATTGTAGAAAACTTAACCTTACAAATAACTGAAGCACGCCAAGTTGGCAACAGCTTACCGCACAAACCTAGTGTCTATTTTGAAGAGTGGAACGACCCAATGATGTGCAGTATCCGCTGGGCAGCTGAGTTGATTGATATTGCTGGTGGTGAAGATTGCTTTCCTGAACTAAGCCAATTTCACAGTGCACGTGAACGCGTAGTGACTCCCGCTCAAGTGTTAGAACGTATGCCGGACATTATTATTGGCTCATGGTGTGGTAAGAAGTTCCAGCCTAGAGACGTTATGCTCCGTGAAGGCTGGGGTGCAATACCAGCCGTAAAAAATAAGATGGTATTTGAAATCAAATCAGCAGACATTCTACAACCTGGCCCTTCTGTATTTACCTATGGGCTAAAGCAGCTAGAAACCATTTTTAAACAGTGGGAAAAGATACAATAATATGGCAACACACTTAATATTAGGTGGTGCGCGCTCAGGTAAAAGCGCTTACGCTGAGCAGCTTGCTTCAAGCTGTGAGTTGGCAGTCACTTACATTGCAACTGCCCAAGTCTATGACGATGAGTTTGCGAAACGTATTGCCCATCACAAAGCACGTCGCCCTAGCAATTGGAATATTATTGAAGCGCCATTCCACCTTGCTGAAACATTAACAACGCATGCTAAAGAAAACACCTGTGTGATTGTCGACTGCCTGACATTATGGCTAGCACAATGTGTTTGTCCTGATTGTGAATCTCCTGAGTCTGTCAGTTGGGATAAAGAACGTGCTGCATTATTAACAGTATTACCAAAGCTAAAAGGCACGATTTTATTGGTCAGTAATGAAGTTGGTATGGGCATTGTGCCATTAGGCGAAATTAATCGCGAATTCCAAGATGCGCAAGGCCGTTTAAACCAAGCTATCGCTCAGCTTGTCGATGAAGTCAGCTTTATTGCAGCGGGTTTACCGCTTAAACTAAAAGGATAAAAGATGAACGAATTTACACTAAAAAACGAATACATATCCTTATGTGATTTATTAAAAACAGAAGGTATTGCTGACAGTGGCGGCCAAGGAAAAATGTTTGTTGCGGATGGTATTGTCACGGTAGATGGTGAAATCGAATTACGCAAAACAGCTAAAATTCGCGCAGGCCAAGTGGTAGAGTGTTTAGGCCAAACCATTAAAGTATTAGCTGCCAAATAAATCTAAGCAGGTAAATAAGGCGCTAATTTTTTCCAGTTTAAGTGTGCCTCTATGCTATCAGCTAAGCGATTAATTTCTTGCTCACGCACTTGTTCATAATCAAAGTGCTCAACTTCTTCTAGCCCAGCCCATTTGAGCCAAGCCGCGCAAGATTCTGGATGATCAAACAAGCCATGTACATAAGTACCCGCAACCTGACCATCCGCTGACATCGCACCATCTTGGCGTAAGCTTTCACCGTCCACTATCATGAGCGCAGGCTGTAATAATGCTGGCCCGACACTGATGCCCATATGAATTTCGTAGCCCGTCACCACGGCATCAGTAAAGCCCAGCCTCCCTGTGATTTGCTTCAATTGTTTCGTTTTTTCTAACGTTGTTTCCATCATCAGCCAGCCGAAGCCATCTTGTGAACCGCTGCCTCCTTCTATGCCATGCGGATCATGAATAGCATTACCCAACATTTGAAAACCACCGCAAATACCAATTACCTTTCCGCCATATCTCAACTGGTTAGTAAGTGCTCGCCCCCAGCCATAGTCTTTTAGATACTGCATATCTCCTCTAACATTTTTACTACCCGGGATAATCAACAAATCTGCTTTAGGGATGTAATCGCCCATTTTGACAAAAAGAAAATCAACGTTAGGATGCAAACGTAAAGCGTCAAAATCAGTATGATTTGAAATATGCGGCAATACTGGCACAATAATTTTCAATCGATTTTCACTTATTTTTTCTTGTGCTTGGTCTTTAGAAATACCATCTTCAGCTTCAAGATGGAAGTTATGTAAATATGGCAGCACACCGAGTACTGGCTTGCCAGTTTCCTCTTCCAACCAATCGAGCCCCGATTGCAGTAATGACATCTCGCCACGAAAACGATTAATCACAAAACCAACGACACGATTACGCTCACTCTCCGACAGCAGTGCGAGCGTGCCTACGATATGCGCAAACACGCCACCTCGATCAATATCAGCAATCAAAATCACAGGACAATCAGCCGCCTCAGCAAAACCCATATTGGCAATATCCCCTTCTCGTAGATTAATCTCAGCAGGGCTACCTGCACCCTCTACAATCACGGCTTGATACTGCGCAGTTAAACGTCGCCATGACGCCATCACCGCCTCCATCGCCGTTTTCTTATAACTATGATAAGCAGCGGCCTCTTGATTACCCACCACGTGCCCATGAATAATGACTTGGCAACCAGTATCTGAATTTGGCTTTAGCAGCACTGGGTTCATATCGGTATGTGGCGCAATGCAGCAAGCTTGCGCTTGCACAGCTTGCGCGCGACCAATCTCACCACCATCAGACGTCACCGCAGAATTCAATGCCATATTTTGCGGTTTAAACGGTGCAACCTTCAGCCCTCTGCGGTACAATACTCTACATATTCCCGCTACGAGCGTACTCTTTCCTGCATCCGAAGTGGTGCCTTGAACCATTAATGTTTTCATACTCAGATTATCTCACACTGCCCCTATCTGCATGCCTTGCTGTCGCATTAGATTTTGTCTTAGGCGAGCCAAAACGTTTCCACCCATTAGTTGGTTTTGGTTGGTTAGCGAGCGCTATCGAACGGCAGCTAAACTCGACAAACCGCCAGGCATTATCACATCAACGTATTGTCGGGTTTATAGCGCTCAACTTGTTAATTGTGCCATTTATTTATTTAGCAAAGTCACTAAGCCAAATACCAACATTTGGACTAATCATAGACACCTTATTATTGTATTTTGCACTAGGCCATAAAAGCCTACATGACCACGCGCGTGCTGTTAGCAACGCACTTAATAAACAAGATTTATTTGGTGCAAAAACGGCAGCCTCCTACATAGTGAGTCGTGATGCAGCAGCAATAGACCCTATCCCCGCCACCATAGAATCCGTATTAGAAAATGGTAACGATAGTGTTTTTGGTACGCTTTTTTGGTTTTTTATCGCAGGTGGCACGGGTGCATTGGCATTTAGGTTAATTAACACCATGGATGCCATGTGGGGCTATAAAACACATCGCCACTATTATTTTGGCTGGGCTGCCGCTAGACTAGATGATGTCGCTGGTTACATCCCTGCTAGACTCACAGCCTTAACCTACGCCTTGCTAGGTCATACACGTATTGCATTGCGTTGCTGGCGACAACAAGCCCCGTTATGGAAAAGCCCAAATGCGGGCCCTGTAATGGCAAGTGGTGCAGGGGCATTACGGATTAGTCTTGGCGGCAGTGCTTGCTATCAAGGTCAATGGCATGAACGACCTGCTTTAGGTGAAGGTGAGCCGCCAATGATAGCGCATATCGAACAAGCATTAACGTTAGTCCGACATGGTGTTTTTAGCTGGCTGTTGCTTATCTTACTTATTTCGGTTGCCATAGGGTGGCATTATGCTTGAGCACGGCGGCAACCTTAGGCACGCAGCACAACAATATGGTATCCCGTTAGAGTCGTGGCTAGACTTATCCACTGGCATTAATCCAAATCACTACCCAATTCCAGACATTCTAAGCAGGGTTTGGCAAAGACTACCTGAGGGTGAGGATGGGCTAATTGAAGCAGCTTGTGCTTATTACGATTGCCAGTCTTTATTGCCAACTTCTGGTTCGCAAGCCGCCATACAAGTGCTGCCTAGACTAAGGCCTGTATGCCATATTGCAATGCCAAGGCAGATGTATCAAGAACATGCCCATGCATGGCGAAGCCACGGGCATACCTTAACTTTATTTGATGAAACGCCTAATGCAGAGATACTTGCAAAAGTAGATGTGATGCTGATTTGCAACCCAAACAACCCCACAGGAAAGCGGTTTAGCAAAAAACAATTATTAACATGGCACAAGTTACTAGCCAGCCATCATGGTTGGCTAATTGTCGATGAAGCCTTTATGGACACAACGCCGAATGATAGCATTGCTCACCACACCGATTTAGCTGGTTTATTAGTATTGCGCTCTTTAGGTAAGTTTTTTGGATTAGCTGGCACGCGGGTGGGGTTTTTGTTGGCGCAACAACACATATTAACCAAAGCGCAAGAGGCCTTGGGACCATGGTCACTAACTGGACCAAGTCGCTTGATAGCAACGCAGGCGCTGAACGATCACACTTGGCAGGTGAATGCTCGCAAAACGCTATCAACTAATAGCCTTAAATTAAAAAAACTGCTCAGGCAATATCGTCTTACACCGTGTGGTGGAACACATTTATTTCAATTTGTGCTCTCAGAACAAGCTAGCACTATCCATCAGTCATTAGCAAAACAGGGTATCTGGGTACGGTTATTTAAAGAGACTGCCGCATTACGATTTGGCTTACCCTTTAATAATGATTGGGACAAACTGGAGCAAGCGCTTAAAAAATTAGTCAATGATTCACAAAGTTTACTTTAGGAATGACATTACTAAAATCAAGCTGCGTCACACTGCCGTAATCCACGTTAAATCGAAACAAACCTTTTAATTCCATTGAAAGCACATGAGCTAACAAAGCACGTACCATACCGCCATGTGTGACAATGACAATATGCTTACCATGATATTGGGTTAACATTTCCTCAATAAAACTGATGCCACGTAATTGAAGCTCTCTAAATGTCTCACCATTAGGTGGTGACATATGTGCATAATTTTGCCCCCATTCATCAAGGTATGCTCGCGGCATATCATCCCAAGCCTGCATTTCCCAATCACCAAAATGCAACTCTTTTAGGCGGCCATCATAGGTAATATTGTCTAATGCCAATGCATTGGCTAACTTAACACAGCGCTGCAGTGGGCTACTAAAAGCCGCATCTATATTATCTGGTAATTTCTTCCTGGTACGACTGGCCTCTTGTACGAAGCTAGCCGCCACATCAACATCGGTCTGGCCATAACAAACACCTGGAGCAATGGCTAAACTAGTATGCCTAACTAATGTTAGCTTCAACAGTTAACGCTCCATAAAAGCAATCCAAAATAAAAGGCCAGTTCGGTCAATTGTTGCATCGCACCTAAAGTGTCTCCCGTATAGCCATCTAGCCAGCGCTTAATTTTATAGCGCCACCAAAAACCAATGGTAAGAATAGGAATGAGCGTCATCAGCACAAAATGAATAACTAATATTGCTGGATAATGACTAACAATGAGTACTAGGATAATACTAAGGTATGGCAATAAGCCGACAACATTGGCAAAGCTAAGCCCTAACAAACTAACCTGCGTCGCTAATGGTTTGGCTTTACCTTCAGGCTTAGCATAGTTTAATGTCGCCATCACCCACACTGCAGATAAGCGACTGATTGCATGGCCTGCAATCAGCACATACGGAATGAAAGTGTTATCCAGCGAATTCAATAGTTGAAACTTAGTGAACAAACTGAAAAATAATGCTGCCGCACCATAAGTGCCTAGATGAGAATCTTGCATAATCTTGAGTATTTTTCCTCTATTCCACCCACCTCCTAAACCATCTACGCTATCTGCCAAACCATCTTCATGAAATGCGCCGGTCAAATAAACCGTACTCGCCATACTAATTAACAGTGCGATAGTTTGCGGCAAAAAACCAACACTCACAACAAAACTGAGCGCACCAACCAACCCGACAATAATACCAACTAATGGGAAGTATTTTGCTGAATAACTCAGATCTGACTCTTGAAAGTTTACGAAGTTAGGTACAGGAATACGCGTAAAGAAACCAAGCGCTAGCAGGAAATGCTGCCACTCTAGCTTAATACTAAGTATCACTCTTACTCACTCCAGCCTGCTCATAACTTGCCATTTCATTTAAAAAATTAACAGCAGATTGTACTAATGGATAGGCCAACACAGCGCCAGTGCCTTCCCCTAAACGTAAGCCCAAACTTAACAGTGGTTTTACTTTCAAATAATCCAGCATTTGTTGATGTCCAGATTCATCCGAGCAATGCGAGAAAATACAATATTGCAGAATGTTTGGCTGCATTTTAGCCGCAACCAATAATGCTGATGTTGCAATAAACCCATCAATGAGCAGCACTGCTTTTTGTTGTGCCGCAGCTAACATTGCCCCAGCCATCATAGCAATCTCAAAGCCACCAAATGTTGCCAATACTTGTATTGGGTCTATATTGCTTAATTGATGTTTATCGATTGCTTTATTCAATACTTTTGTTTTTTCAACGAGTCCGGCATTATTCAATCCCGTACCACGTCCTACACACTTTGATATTGGCAAGTCACACAGCAAACTCATGATACAACTTGCTGATGAAGTGTTACCAATCCCCATCTCTCCAAATGCAAGAATATTTGTCCCCGCATTTATTTCTTCATTCACAAAACTTTCTCCAAGAGTGAGTGCTTGCTCACACTGAATCACCGTCATAGCAGGTTGGTGTAAGAAGTTTTGAGTGCCGAATGCAATTTTCGCGTGCCCTAAATTCGCTACCTGCTTGAAATCAAAATTCACCCCACTGTCTACCACGCGCAAACCGATGCCATGCTGTCTAGCAAATACATTAATAGCCGCACCGCCTGATAAAAAGTTCACCACCATTTGTGCAGTCACTGCCTGGGGATAAGAACTAACTCCATCCTCCACAATACCGTGATCCCCAGCAAACACTAGTACAACAGGTCGACTTAATATAGGTGTTAATGTCTTTTGGATTTGACCTATTTGTAGGGCAATTGCTTCTAAATTACCTAAAGACCCTAATGGTTTAGTTTTACTATTAATGGCTTGCTGTAATGCCAGCTTAATTTCATTACTGATTGGTGTGATTGCAGTATTCTGTATATTAGTTGTTGTCATACGGCTTTACTATAGTAGATAAAATCTATTGGGTAAATATAAAAAACCCGCTAAAAATTAACCTAGCGGGTTATCATACTTTTCACAACCAGTTTACGGCTGAGGAAGCGCTTCTTCTTTGGCAGCTTCCATTGCATCGATAGCTGTTTCTTCAACAGCCTCATTAGCCGCATCTGCAACAGCACCTGATACTTCATCCGCTGCATCAGCAGCCTCCTTACTCGCTGCCTCAACTGCTTCAACTACAGGTTCCGCAACTTCTGACATACTTTCTTCAGTCACTGCTTCCTCTGTTTTTTGTGTACATGCAACCGTTAATGTTGTTGCCATCAACCCTATTAATAGGGCAGGTAAAAGTGTATTCACTCTATATCCTAAAATTAAATTTTTTTTACTAAACTACTGGTTAAAACTAAGCAGGGATGCGTAGTATTTGACCAGGATAGATTTTATCAGGATGACTTAACATTAGTTGATTTGCTTCAAAAATTTTCATGTAACTATTGGCATTACCATAAAATCTTTAGCAATTTTAGACAAGGTATCACCACTCACTACTTTATGGAGCTGTGCATCAGCCTCAGCATTAGTCACAACCATATTATCTTCAACGTCTTGCACGCCTTTAACATTGCCGTAGCGCAATAAGATTTTTTCTTTTGTTTCTGCAATACCAGCAACCACGACAGTGCCTGTTTACCGTCAAAGCCAATATCTAAATTTTCTGCTTCTAAACCCATCTTAGTAACATAACCTTTAATCGCATCGCCTGCAGCTTGATTCGCTGCCGCTGTTTTTCTGGTTTATCTGCTGATGCTTGCGCCGCTTCTGCAGCTGAAGGCATCACCGATTCCTAATAATTTCTCACAAGCATCTTTAACAAATGAAAATAAACCCATTTTCTTCTCTTTTGTACATTGTGTATATTGCCAACGTTAAACTACATGACATTAAATCATCTAGTTAAATCGACTCTACAATATCATGCTAAATCAATTATTTTCACTACTTTTCAAACATTAAATATCATTGAGTGTTCCCAGCGCAATAATATTTGCTATAATTCGCAACTTGCAATTAATTCTATTTAGTTGCTAATGGCCCGATAGCTCAGTTGGTAGAGCAGCGGATTGAAAATCCGCGTGTCACTGGTTCAATTCCAGTTCGGGCCACCAATAATAATAAAGCTGACAGCGAGGTTGGCCTTTTTATTTTGTCTTATTCAATCGCTCTAGACTGCGCACAGACTACAAAGTCTTATTGTTTTATATCTTCTATAGCAATAAATTCTATTTAATTTTTGTATAGGGAGGTATCAAGAACCCCTCTATTTAATTATTGCTGCAACAGTCCACTGATAAAAAAGTAAATATTCAAAACACTTATTAGTTGGGTTTTCGTAATTATATTTATATAGTAGTTAAAATCATAATTAATTAATCGACAAAAGAAAATTCATGCATAGACTCACCTCTATTTTCTTAATATTGCTTTCTCTTAGTGGGTGTGTCGCATCAGCGGTAATTAAATCTGTTGAAGATAAAGATGTTCAAAATCTTGCTAACAAGGGAAAATGCTAATCTAATCTAATTTTCTAAAATTATAGTTAAGTTAATATGCGTTATTTCACATTTCTTATTTTTTTTCCGGTTTTAGTCCATGCAGAAACCTCACGCACCAGTACTTGGCTGATGTCGCTTAGTCGAATTAAATTCACTGATACTGTAAATGCATTTGTTGATATACAGCCTAGGTTTACCTTAAATGACACTCCGAGTGGTCATGAAAATACACTCGATACTTTATTAATAAGGGGCGCATTAGGCTATCAGCTAACCCCAAATATTGGGGTTTACCAAGGTTATGCTTATATCCCAACTTACGACCCTAAAAATGTTGAGCATCGTTTATTTCAAGAGTTATTCATTAATCAATCTTTTAATAATGGCAATGCTTTCACCAATCGCATACGGCTTGAACAAAGATGGATTGATAGCGCAGACGAAATAGCCTATCGATTCAGATATTTTGCTCGTTACACACACCCGCTTAGTCGGTGGCATGAAAAACTGTCATTAGCAATTAATGAAGAAATCTTTATCAATTTGAATGATGCAAAAAATGGTCCGCAATCAAGTTTTAATCAAAATCGATTATTCGTTGGATTGAATTATCGCATCAACCCTTCCGTTGCTTATGAGTTTGGATATCAAAATCAGTATGTCAATGTAATTAAGAATACTAATGTGATGAACCACATATTATTTTTAGGCGTGCAGACAAACTTTTAGTTGGCAGGAAATTGGTCTCTCTAGACTTTCCTGATTTCAGTTTTTCTGCGTAATAAATACATAAACTATTAATACTTCATTTTTCTAAAGTCCCATGGTGCTATTGGATTTTTATCTTTCCATAAGCCAAGTCTATCTTTTTGGGCTAAATATTCCTTTTGAGGATATAAAGCTCTATCCTCAACCTCTTGCTTACGCTCATACATAGAAATTTGAAAGCGAAGATAAAAGTGACTCCCGTTTGGGACGCCAGGTTATAAAAAAGCTTGCAGGAGACTGTAAGCCTTTTTTGATTTCTATTGTTAGCAATTGTGGCACTATCTAGCTAGCATTTCAAAAGCGAATAACTGTATGTTACTCCACATTCAGCCCGACGATATAAATCGCAAAATTTCACTTTGAATTACAGTCTATTCAATTGCTTTCGTAATATTTTCAACGACTTTTTTAGCATCGCCGAACACCATCATCGTTTTCTCTAGATAAAACAGCTCATTATCTACGCCCGCATAACCTGTTGCCATTGACCGCTTGTTAACAATAATCGTTTTTGCTTTATATGCGTCTAAGATTGGCATGCCATATATTGGGCTTTCTGGGTTCTTAACGGCAGGGTTCACCACATCGTTTGCACCTATAACAAAAACAACATCCGTTTGTACAAACTCATTATTAATCTCTTCCATTTCTTCCACCTGTTCATAAGGCACATCAGCTTCGGCTAATAAGACATTCATATGCCCTGGCATCCTACCTGCAACAGGGTGTATGGCATACTTTACATTTATGCCCTTTTCAATCAATCGAGATGCTAGCTCTTGTAGCACAAGCTGTGCACGTGCTACCGCTAGACCATAACCTGGCACAATAATCACCGAATCTGCGTTGGCTAATAAGAAAGCGACATCCTCAACTGAAACCGCTTTTGCTGTCTTTTCTTCTCCACTGCCTGTGCTAGATGAGACCTCTGCACCAAACCCTCCTAACATCACACTTAGGATTGAGCGGTTCATTGCTTTACACATGATGTATGACAATATCGCCCCAGAAGATCCAACGCACGCTCCCGCAATGATTAGCACGGAATTGTTAAGAGTAAATCCTATTCCAGCTGCTGCCCAACCTGAGTAACTATTTAGCATGGAGACGACTACCGGCATATCGGCTCCACCTATTGGAATGATTAAAGTAACACCTAATATCAACGCCAAACCGCACATCAGTAAGAATAGCGTTTGACTTTGATAAAGGTTAAAGTAAGTCCCGCATGTAACCATCAATATGGCGAGTATTAAATTTAACAAATGCTGCCCTTTAAACACAACTGGCTTGGCACCGAATCTTCCTGAAAGCTTCCCAAAAGCGACCACTGAAGCCGTAAAGGTAATGGCGCCTATAAATGCACCGATAAACAATTCAACTCTTTGTATTGTGCTATGCGCTTCAGCACTATTAAAAACAGCTGCGATGGCAATCAGTAAAGCTGACACACCGACAAAAGAATGCATCAACGCGACCAGCTCTGGCATATCGGTCATTTGGACACGTTTTGCAACCGTTATGCCAACAATCGCACCTAAACCAATGGCAGTAAAAATCAGTGAGAATATTAATTGATGCCCAACAAATAGTGTGGTCACGACTGCGAGCCCCATACCTAACATACCTAGCACATTGCCTCGACCAGCACTATTAGGTGAGGAAAGCCCTTTTAACGACAATATAAAAAGAACAGCAGAGACTAGATAAGCACACGCCGTTATATTAGGATTAATAGGCATTATTTAGGCCCCTTCATCTCTTTTTTATCTTTCTTTTTAAACATTTCCAACATTCTGCGTGTCACCATAAATCCACCAAAAATATTAATCGACGTTAGAAAAATAGCAATTGTGCCCAAGATGCTTGTTAAATTAAAAGCGACGCCTTCTATCTGAACTGTTTGCAGCATCGCGCCAACAATGACAATACCTGAAATCGCGTTTGTAACAGACATCAAAGGAGTGTGTAATGCAGAGGTAACATTCCATACAATGTGATACCCCACAAAAATTGCTAGCACAAATATAGTCACATTTTGCATTGTTAATAATTCATTCATGGTGTTTCCTTATTCATATTTTTTGAAATATTGCCATTTTCACAGAGCAAACAAGCCTTAACTAATTCATCCTCTTTCGACAAATTCAGCTTTGCATCATCCGTTACCATTAATTTCAAAAACTCAAATACATTTTTTGCATAGAGTGATGACGCATCGGCGCTCACTAAGCTGGGTACATTGGTATAGCCAACAAGGGTAACGCCATGCTTAACTACAACCTCATTCGCTACTGTCAGCGGGCAGTTCCCCGAGCCGTCTTTGCCCACACCTGCAGCTAAATCCACAACCACAGAGCCTAACTTCATGGACTGCACCACTTCAGCACTGAGTAAAACTGGTGGTTCACGTCCAGGGATCAGTGCAGAGGTAATAATAATATCGGATTCTTTTGCGCGTTTAGCTACTAGCTCTGCTTGACGTTTCATCCATGACTCAGGCATGGCACGTGCATAACCAGCCTCCCCAGCAGCAATTTTCACTTCCTCTTCCGTCTCGTATGGAACATCTAAAAATTTAGCACCTAGTGACTCTATTTGCTCTTTTACAGCAGGCCGTACATCTGAAGCTTCTATAACAGCGCCCATACGTCTTGCTGTTGCAATCGCCTGCAAACCAGCTACACCAGCCCCTAAAACCAATACTCGTGCAGCCTTCACCGTGCCTGCCGCCGTCATTAACATAGGCATAAAATGTCGATAATAGTGGCTTGCTAATAAGGCTGACTTGTAGCCGGCAATGTTAGCTTGTGAAGAAAGCACGTCCATGCTTTGTGCTCTAGTGTTCCTCGGCAACAACTCTAAAGAAAAGGCTGTTAACCCTTGTTTAGACATCGCCTGTAGACTTGTTTGATTAAACGGCTCTAACATCCCTATAATGACAGTACCTGCCTTCATCGCCGTTATTTCCTTTGGCTCAGGCGTGCGTACTTTTAAAATTAATGAGCATGCAAATACCTCGTTTGCAGTGCCTAATTTTGCCCCTGCCTGAGTGTAAGCCTCATCCATAATGTCTGCGCTTAGGCCAGCACCTGTCTGCACAAGCACCTCACAACCTAAACTGACAATCTTTTTAACAACCTCAGGTGTAATGGCAACGCGATATTCATATTCACGAATCTCTGTAGGAATCCCAATTTTCATTTCTAATCCTTAATTTGCTTCTTTAAAAATATCAACGATATGCTTCTGCATCCAAGGAACAACGCCCAACCAAACCTCCATCAATATCTGTATGAGTAAACAAAGCAGCAGCATTGTCTGGATTTAAGCTTCCTTCATATTAAATACGCATATTTGAAGCATTTCGTTATTTTATGTTAGAAAGAGGAAATGAAATAATTAATGATGAATTCAGCATTTAAACAATGGAAAAATATTGAGTGTTTATAAGTTTGGTTAAACTAAACTTCTCAGACTATTCAAAATTAATCTTTTAATAAAATTATAAAGTGAGGGGCGTCAATCGAATAAATAATTTAACTTATCGTATATACAAACTTGTTTGAGTTAATACAAATAACGTTATACAAAAACTTATACAGTTTTACATTATGTACAAGGTACAGCGAATTGAAAATCCGCGTGTCACTGGTTCAGTTCCAGTTCAGGCCACCAATTAGAATAAAGCTCACAGCGATGTGGGTTTTTTCATTAACAGGGCCGGCTAGCAAGGGCTGGTACTAGAGATAAAGTTTCGCTAAGTTAGAAATCAAAAGGTCTCATCATGATGGCTGAGGTTAAGGCGAAAATATAACCAAACTGCATAACTGATAATTTCGGATGGAAAGCGATGTTGTTTGTAAGTTCTGATAGCTGAGTTATCTAACATCTGATATTAACTTGTCAGCACCAGTCAACCATAAGTTTAAACATCTCAATATAATTGACCTGAATGCATTTATTAGAGATGATTGGTTGATGCAGAGAATTGCGATTATTGGCGCGGGCTTATCAGGCGTTACCTTAGCCAACAGTTTAAAAGAACATTTTAAAATAAGCCTATTTGAGAAGTCGTACTCACCGGGTGGAAGAATTGCATCACGTAATGTTGAGCCATACTCATTTGATCATGGCGCGCAATATTTTAAAGTGAAATCTAAAGCGTTTCAAGATTTAATTAACCCCCTTTTATCAGAAAATGTGGTCGCACCTTGGCAGGCTCGATTTGTCGAGATGTGTAATCAAGGTATTACCAAGCAAACACTGTGGGATGATAAACACCCTCATTATGTTGGCGTACCTAATAACCGTGCCTTTGTAGAACACCTAAGCCGTGGATTATCGATAACGCTTCATTCTCGTGTAGTTGAGATGAAAAAGGTTAATCAGCAGTGGGCGCTAAAAGCTGAAGGTGACGCTCCCTTAGGCTTGTTTGACTGGGTGGTTTGTGCCATGCCAGTACCACAAACACAGGCTTTGCTAGCAAAGGCCAATCTCAAATATAACGCTATATCTGATATCAAGATGCAGGCTTGCTATGCTTTGATGTTAGGTTTTGAGGATAAAATGGATTTAGGCTTTGATGCGGCAATGGTAAAAGATGAAACCATTAGCTGGATCTCGAATAACAGCAGCAAGCCAATGCGAGAAAAAGGCTTTAATCTTTTAATCAACTCGACTAATGACTGGGCAGATACGCACTTTAACCAAAACGATGATTGGGTAATTGAGGGAATGAAGTCAACTGTGAGCAATATTATTAATCAAGATCTATCAAACCCACAATTCTGTGCACTAAAACGTTGGAAATACGCCAACTGCAAAAGACAGGATGAGCAGCCATATTTAATAGATAATACCAATAAGATTGGGTTATGTGGTGATTGGTTTATGGGCGGCAGAATCGAATCTGCTTTTAAGAGCGGTCATCAGTTAGCATTGGCGATGCTGAAAAATGCACATGTATAAATCAGTTGTCATCGTTGGCAGTAATGGCGGCATTGGGTCTGGACTCATTCATGAAATTCATCGTCAAATGCCTGACGTGATTATCCATGCGCTTGCCAGAAAAAAAATAAACACCCCACTTACTAACGTGATTGATTATTGTGTTGATTTTGAGCAAGAGTCAGCAATAGCAGAAGTGCGTGACCAAATTATTGCGCATGGTGCTATTGATTGCATGATTGTTGCAACAGGCATATTACATAATGCATCGGTCAAACCTGAAAAAACACTAAGGCAGTTAAACTATCAACAATTACAAACTATTTTTGCAACCAATACGTTTTTACCAGTCATCATTGCCAAACATTTTATTCCGCATCTATCACAAGAGATTAACTCTGTCTTTTGTGTATTATCTGCTAGGGTTGGCAGTATCAGCGATAACCATCTTGGCGGGTGGTATGCCTATCGCGCCTCAAAAGCCGCTTTAAATATGTTGATTAAAACAGCTTCAATTGAAACGGCTCGCACCAACAAAAAAGCTATTATCGCTGGCTTACATCCTGGTACTGTTGAAACGAGATTATCGCAGCCATTTTTAGCGCGTGTCGATCAAGACAAATACTTCAGCACAGAAAAAGCCGCCAAGCAATTATTACAAGTGATCAGCAAACTAAACATTGACGATACAGGCCTAGTATTTGATTGGAAAGGTGAGCAAGTAGAGCCCTGACAAAAACAAAGCGCCTATTTATATGCCGCTTTTGAAAAATGATCTTAGGATAGTTTGGTTTTGTATCAACGGAACTAAAATCAGCTAACGGAGGCAAACATGCCTTAGCTTGAATGGTTTACTCAATTCAGTGAAACATTCATGGTAGCCAAAAGCTAGTTTAAAGGAGTTGTTAGGATGCGTTTTATAATCGTATTATTCAGTTTGAGTTTGACTTGTTTAGCCGTGGCAAACACACCTTCCACTCAATTGAGCGCTGAAAAGCCGAGCGCTAAACAGGTGGATATACAGACCTTGGCTTTACAAAAGCAATATTTGCAAACGATTGATTGCAGGGGTGCCGATCAGTTAATAAGCATACTAAAGAAGTCATTAGATCAGACAGAAGATTTATCAGCTAAAGGCCACATTGCCAGCGTTTTTGAAGAGGTGGTGATGAACAACCCTTCATGCTTTATACAGGCGTCCAATGCTTTGCCAGTTAAAGTGTGTGATCAAGTAGAAGCACAGTTTATTCACGAAACTTTTTTTCTATCCACGCGCTGAAATAAAACAATCGTTGTCAGAGGCTAATAACTATCCTAATGGTTGTCTGGCTAGTAAACAGCTAGACCCAGCCTTGTAGCCATTTATCTTTTTCATTAAGTAGTTGCCATTTGAGTGTTTGTTTGCGCTTTGTCATGATGGCTTCTAGCTCAATTATTTCAATTGGTTGATTCTCATCTTCTGGCAACACTAGTTTTGTCACCATAAAATGTTTTTCTTTATTGCTGGGGGTGACAGCAGTCCATTTACTGTTCAATAGCTTTTTGGGATTCACAATATGTTTAGCTGATTTCATCTAGAGCGACTTAATAAGATTTTGCTTAACTTTATTCAGCATCTGGATATTTGTACCTAGCTAATTTCAGCATTGTTGGACCAATCGTTTTAGATATTTGATGTCTGAATTTTGCAAAAAAACGGTAAAACAGTGCGTAAAATTGTTGAAATAGTGTAAACGAAAATAGCCATTTCATTGCCGTTAAATCGGAACGTTTATAAGCTTCTGCGAATACCACCGGTCCTTTAATTACTTGTCCAGTTGCTAATTTGGCATGGATTACTTTTAAGGCAAGATCACAGTTAATGCCCTCCTCTACGCCGACACCTTCTTGGACATTGATAAATTTTAGTAGATGGCGACGGTTATTATTTTGTAATACATGGATTTCTGCTAAGCAGAGCGGGCAGTTGCCATCGTAAAAAATGCTTAGCTGTTCTAACGCAATATCTGTCATTACTTTGGGACTTCATATTGTAAAGATAGTTGCGCACTAACCACGGTGTCTAATCATTTTCTTCTTGTTTGAAGCCCCAATGAAATCATGTGATGCTACTTTCCAAAACTTTGAAAAGCTTGTGATTTGTTCTGATGTAAATGTGTTGGTGCATACTTTTTGTTCTGGCTGCCAAGTGACTGGATACTCGGCTACTAATTGTTTAAGTTGTTGGTTTGGCGTGTCTTGCGTGATGATATGTTGTGTTTTTAAATGCTTAAAAACGGCACTTGTTTGTCCTATCCAAACTGTTACATTTGGCATTTCGATTAAGCAGTCGGCGATAAAGTGTAAGCGATTGATTGACCAGTCTTGATAAAAATATGGGTCAAAAATAAAGACTTTTTCATGCGTTAGTTGTAATAAATCGTGTTCATTATTGAGCATTTCATCATGGATCCAAACCAATATCTTGTCACCTAATTCACTGCTAGCATGCGGCTGTTCAATAGGAATGTGTTCTCGAGCAAGTTGTTGGCTTGGTTTAAATAATTGTTGTTCAAGGTTGGTGTAACTGTCTCTAAAGGGGCATTTCTCTTCACATGAATCGCAGTGTTTATTTTTCGTATATTTGGCTAAATTTTCTTGATTAAAAAAATAGGGTTTGCGGCTAAAGGTTGAGCTGACCCACTGCCAAGAAAGATGATTGCTGGCATAGTCACCATCCAATAGTTGGTCATGCATCCATTGTGCCCCCTGTTGCCAATCAGTATGTCGCCAATGTACTGTGTAAGCAGCTAACCACATACGCGCGTGATTATGTAGGTAACCTTCTTCCAAAAGCTGGGAAGCAAAATGGTCAATACAAGGCAGTCCTGTAGATGCGGTTTGCAGGTCAGTTGGTAAATCACCATAGGCTAAGACAACTTGAGGGGGCTGCATGTCGACCATGATAGCGTCGCCATGGGCATACCACACGGTTCGCCAGTATTCACGCCAGGCAAATTCATTTAGTAGTTTTTCAGCAGATTGGCCAAATTGCGTACGTACCTTTTCGACTGCTTCAGGAAGACTAATACAACCATGTCTAAAATAAGGAGACAGATGCGTCACCGCACCATCAGTAAAGTTTCTGGTTTTGCCATAAGCTTCGCCATTCACGGCATTGAGTTTCTCGAGGCCTCGCGTTCTACCACCTTGAAAATCTGCTGATAGTGATTGCTTTTCGCTTTTATCATCTTGCGCAAACCAGTAATTGATTGCTTTAACGCGCGCTTGGCGGTCATTCGGGATATCCCATTGCGTGATGTTCATCTGGTTTATTTAGTTGTTTATCTATTAATTAAAGCTTATTTAAAAAAGTGAAGTTTGCTTAGATGATATTGAGACTTTCTTTTTTGCTTTTTGTTTGTTTTTTTTATGTGATCTGGAGCCATGTTTTAGTAATACCTTTTCCGTTTCATTTTGATTGCTATTCGGTTGGCTTTTATTATTTTTTCTAGCGATTGATATGTTAGCTTTAGCCTGCTTTGTTGCTTGTTGAATATCAACTAACGGCAATGGATAGTCTTTATCTAAAATACAGCCATACTGTCGTTGTAGTGAAGTTGGCATGAGATGCGGTTCAAATATCCAGCTGTCTGGCACACCTTTTAGCGCTGGTATCCAATGTCTTACAAAGGCACCTTTAGGGTCTTGATCACGTGCTTGTTTAATAGGGTTATAAATACGTAAAGTATTAATGCCTGTAGAGCCGGATTGCATTTGAACCTGAGACCAATGGATGCCTGGTTCGTAATCTATAAATTCTCTGGCTAGATGTAGGCCTGTTTCACGCCAATGTAGCCATAGTAAATAGGAAGCTGAACTCATTAGCATGGCGCGCATTCTAAAATTAACCCAACCTGTTTGTCGCAGCATAGCAAGGCAAGCGTCTACCAGAGGCCATCCAGTTTCACCTTTGCACCATGCAGCCAGACGTTGCCTAGACTTATCATCTGCATAGCCTTCATCTCGTAAGTCATTGTGCGCACTATGCATGTGCTGGTGTTCAAGTGTTGGTTCACTTTCTAGCTTTTGCATAAAATGGCAATGCCAGTGCAACCGACTTTCGAAACTTCTAAGACCTAAGGTGAGTGGGTGTTTAGCAATGAAGCCTTCTGCTCGGTTGTTTAAAACCGTGTTGCGACATGCTTGCACGACCTCTCTGACTGAAATGCATCCCCATGCGAGATAAGGAGATAAGCGAGAGCTAGCCTCGCTGGCTTTGATTGGGCTAGAAATGCCACCACGATAACGACTTGAACGATGCGTTAGAAAGCTATTTAACAATGAAAGCGCCTCCTCCCTGCCACCAATTTGACGTTGTGGTTTATCCTCACCACGTGCTTTACTGATGAGTTGTTTTGGTAGAGCAATGACTGGATGCTGATGGTTGGTTGTCGATAAGTTTTGCTGCGCAGCACGCATATGCAGTTCCCAATTTGCATGCCATTCATTACGGTTTTTTAAACGCCGTACCACACCATTTTGAGCATATTCATGCCATGGTATGCGATGCTTTTCACACCATTTTTTGACAGACTTATCGATGCTATAACTGATTAAGTTACCTGTTTCCTCATGGCTATGTATGGTTGCGATGGATTGTTGTTTTGATATGGCAATAAGTGTGTCAATAATACCCATTGAAGAAATATCTAAACGAATACCTATTTTTTCTAAAGCGTGTCTGAGAGACCTAAGACACTCTCCAACAAAGGCTTGTTGGGAGAGAGAGGCATCATCAGCATGCCACATGCCAGGTTCCCAGCAATATAACGCTATTATGGGGCCTTGTTTGATTGCGCTTGAGAGCGCCGCCTGATCATGAATACGTAAATCACGTTTAAACCAAACAATATTAATCGGAAGCATCAGTCAGAACAGCCGTTAAATAAATAGGAGGGTCCTTAATAGGACATGGTTCCCAATAAAATTGGTTTTGCATTATTATTGTCGTCTTAACATTTTTTTAATTCTCTATTATCACCTTAACTTTATAGCCTGTTCTAAGACTTTCATTTTTTAAATGCAATGAGGGTTAAGTTATTAGTAAGTTAATTTAATAATATTAAGAGGCTTTCGGAAGGCTGACCGCGATGTTGGCTTTTTCCATTTATACCTCTGGCTAGCACCGGGCTAGCACTAGCCGTTAAACTTCATATAACTTCAACACTCAAACATATTCAGTATTTATGTGGCTTCCGAACCATTTCTCATCCAAAGATATTGATACGGGCAATTAATCTAAGAAGACTGAATAAAGGTGTCGTGTTTCATTCTGATCGTGGCTCCTAATACACCAGTCGGCGCTTTCGTAAGCTGCTGGACAAGAAGGGGTTGCGATCCTCAATGGGAGCTGTTGGCACGTGTTGGGATGCTGCCGTCATTGAACGGTTCTTCGGTAGCCTGATACGCGATTGGATATTGAAGGCACCCCCAACGAGAAAGCATATGAAAAATGACGTGGCCGCGTATATGCGCTACTACAATGTCGATAGATTGCATTCAGCCAATGACGACCTATCGAAGATGAGGTTTGAGTAGCCCTAATTGAAAGTGTCCACTACGACTTGACCAGAACAAGTTTGTAAGTAATGCTTTGTCGCTACGACTGATTAAGCATACAATTAAATCATAGGCTGAGGAGGTTCTTGGTGGGACATTTATCATCATTCGTATTTAATACTATAGAGATACTGGTCTATCTGTTTATTTTTGTCGCAGGGCTGGCATTTGTCACCCTTGTCACTTTTTACATTATTGACCGCTTCCAAACCAAAAGCACACTCAGACGTAACTATCCCGTCATCGCCAGATTTCGCTACTTGTTTGAACACATGGGTGAGTTTTTTAGGCAATACTTTTTTGCGCAAGATCGTGAAGAAATGCCGTTTAATCGCGCCGAGCGTTCATGGGTTTATCGCGCTGCGAAAAATGTGGATAGCACAGTCGCCTTTGGTTCGTCTCGCGTCTTAACCGACCCAGGCACTGTCTTCTTTGTGAACTGCCCGTTCCCTACTTTAGCAGAGGATAATGTAGCGCCAGAACCCGTGACCATTGGCCCTTATTGCAAGTACCCATACACCACAGCATCCTTATTTAACATCTCAGGCATGAGCTATGGCGCTCTGTCTATCCCAGCTGTACGTGCGCTATCCAAAGGGGCAAAAATGGCTGGCATTTGGATGAATACTGGTGAAGGTGGTTTGTCGCCTTATCACTTAGATGGCGGTGCAGATATCGTTTTCCAAATTGGTACCGCAAAATTTGGTGTGCGAAAAAAAGAAGGTGGCTTTGATGAAGAAAAACTCAAAGCAGTCGCACAACACCCAGAAGTAAAAATGTTTGAAATTAAACTCAGTCAAGGTGCTAAGCCTGGTAAAGGCGGTATTTTACCTGGTGCGAAGGTGTGCAAAGAAATTGCTGAAATTCGCGGCTTAACCGTTGGGCAAGATGCCATCAGCCCTAATCGCCACCCAGAAATTAATCATGTTGATGATCTGCTAGACATGATTAATTACATTCGGACAACAACGGGTAAGCCTGTCGGCTTTAAAGCGGTTGTCGGGGCAACCAGTTTTTTCGATAATTTGTTTGCAGCGGTTAATGAACGTGGCCGAGAAAGTGCACCAGATTTCATGACGATTGATAGTGCGGATGGTGGCTCTGGCGCCGCACCAATGAGCTTAATCGACAACATGGGTCTCCCACTAAAAGAAAGCTTACCTTTGGTTGTCGACAAGCTCATTGAGTATGACTTACGTGACCGCATTAAAGTCTGTGCCAGCGGCAAGCTCATTACCCCAGCAGAGGCGACTTGGGCATTCTGTGCAGGGGCAGATTTCGTTAACTCAGCCCGTGGCTTTATGTTTGCATTAGGTTGTATTCAAGCCTTGCAATGCAATAAAAACACCTGTCCTACAGGTATTACCACCCACAATAAAAAACTGCAATATGGTTTAAACCCTGAAGATAAAGCCGTACGCGTTATGCAATATGCACAAAACATGCAAAAAGAAATTTGCGTGCTCGCACAGGCTTGCGGCGTATCTACACCGCGCCAGCTTAAACGTAAACATGCACGAATTGTGCAGGCCAACGGAAAGTCTGTCAGTATGATGGAGCTGAATCCGGAACCAATCTCTAATAGCATGAAGCGGAAAAAAAATTAGAGGATATTATTAACCTACAAAGTCGTACGAATGTTTAAATAAGCGAGAAAGAACTCATCATGACTCAACCAACATCAGCATCCCAAATGAATGCCTCTGATTTATTTATTAAAGCCTTAGAAAATGAAGGTGTCGAAAGAATTTACGGCGTTCCCGGCGAAGAGAATATAGATTTTCTAGAGGCCATGCGTAAATCGAGTATTGAATTGATTTTGACACGCCATGAACAGGGGGCCGCATTTATGGCTGCGACTTATGGCCGACTGACAGGCAAACCAGGTGTTTGTATGGCGACCTTAGGTCCCGGTGCAACCAACTTAGTCACAGGTGGTGCTTATGCCCAGTTGGGTGGTTTTCCGCTCGTGATGATTACTGGGCAAAAACCAATTAAGCACAGCAAACAAGGTCAGTTTCAAATTATTGATATTGTCAGCATGATGAAACCGATTACCAAGTATGCCAAACAAATTGTGAATGTTGATATGATTCCCTCTATGGTACGCGAAGCCTTTCGCCTTGCGGTTGAAGAGCGCCCAGGTGCGGTATTTTTAGAGCTGCCAGAAGACGTTGCAGCTGAAGCTGTCAATGATAAGACCACCCCAATATTTACGGCAAGTAAACGTCGTTATGCCCATGCGGATCGCGATATTCTAGAGATTGCCACCCAAATGATCAAGAAGGCCAAGCACCCTTTACTCATGGTGGGCGCAGGTGCCAATCGTGCACGTATTTGGCAAGCATTATCAGACTTTGTCACACGTACAGGCATCCCCTATGTGAACACCCAAATGGGTAAAGGCGTAATTTATGGCCATGCAGATACTTTCCTTGGTACCGCAGCTTTATCTGATGGTGACTACGTGCATTGTGCGATTGATCATGCTGATTTAATCATTAATGTCGGACATGATGTCGTAGAAAAACCACCGTTCTTTATGGTGCATGGTGGCGCACAAGTTATTCATGTGAACTTTAAATCTGCGCAAGTCGACAATGTCTATTTTCCACAATTAGAAGTGGTCGGCGACATTGCCACCTCTATCCAGCGCATTGCTAATCGCGTAGAAAAAACGGAAAGCCATGACTTCTCTTACTTCATCAAAGTACGCGAACATGTGCAAGCGCATATTCAAGAAGGCAAAGACGATACTAGCTTTCCGATGAAGCCACAACGGTTTGTTGCTGATGTGCGAAAGGCTATGCCAGACGATGGCATTATCGCGCTGGATAATGGCGTTTATAAAGTATGGTTTGCACGCAACTACCATACCTGCAGACCCAACACCGTGCTACTTGATAATGCACTGGCCACCATGGGGGCGGGATTACCATCAGCGATGGAGGCGGCTCGCTTAAATCCTGATCGTAAAGTTATGGCGATTTGTGGCGATGGTGGTTTTATGATGAATAGTCAGGAAATGGAAACAGCCGTCCGCTTGAAATTAAATTTAGTCGTCCTCATTCTAAATGACAACTCATTTGGCATGATTCGCTGGAAACAATACGCCGCAGGCTATGAAGATTTTGGGCTAGAATTTAATAATCCTGATTTTGTGATGTATGCCAATAGTTATGGTGCAACCGGTCATCGGGTTGAAAGTGTTGACAGTTTTATTCCGCTGATTGATCGCTGTTATGAGGAGGGGGGTGTCCACCTCATCGAGTTGCCTGTCGATTATTCAGAAAACAATAAAGTATTAATTGATGAGCTAAAAGAAAAAGTTTGCATCATATGACCAATACAAAGCAACGCGAACAATTAGCCGTTACCTCCCCTTTTAATGGTGACGTCATCAACACCATCCCAATGCAGAACCTGGATGATGCCAATGCCATGCTTGCATCAGCAAACGCATTATTTAGAAATAAAACAGCTTGGTTAGCCCACCATGAACGCGCGGCTATCTTGAAAAAGTTAGCTGGCTTAGTCGAAGATGAAGGTGAACAGTTCGCGCTACTCATTGCGCAAGAAGGCGGCAAGCCGATTATGGATGCACGTGTTGAAGTGGCACGTGCGATAGGCGGTATTTTATTAGCCGTTAAAGAATTGAGTCATGTCATGCGGGGTGAAGAAGTGCCCATGGGGCATACTGCAGCTTCTATTGGCAGAACTGCACACACAAGCTATGAACCGATTGGCGTGGTCGTCGCCATCAGCGCGTTTAATCATCCATTGAACCTCATTGTGCATCAAGTCGTACCCGCGATTGCAGTCGGCTGCCCTGTGATTGTAAAACCGTCACACATCACGCCGCTGAACTGCAAACGCTTTATTGAGCTAGTTCACGCAGCGGGTCTTCCAGAAGCATGGTGCCAAATATGTGTCTGTGATAACGAAGTGGCTGAAGTGTTAGTCACCAGTCCTGATATTGGCTTCTTTAGTTTTATTGGTTCAGCTAAAGTCGGTTGGTGGCTAAAAAGCAAACTCGCACCTGGTGTGCGTTGCGCATTAGAACATGGCGGTGTTGCACCAGTCATTATCGACCAAACAGCTAATTTAACGAAAACCATCCCTTCGCTACTCAAAGGTGGCTTTTATCATGCAGGGCAAGTCTGTGTTTCCGTACAGCGGATTTTTGTTCATGCCTCACTCATCGAGTCAGTGGCAAAACAACTCGCAGACGGTGCAGAAAAACTCATTGTCGGCGACCCAACAAACGACCATACCGAGGTTGGCCCACTCATTCTAACTAAAGAAGTTGACCGCGTTGAAGCCTGGGTCAATGAAGCCGTCAACACAGGTGCTAGTTTACTCATGGGCGGTCAAAGACTAAGCGATACGACCTATGCTCCTACCGTGTTATTGAATCCTCCAGCGAAGGCAAAAGTATCGTCCATGGAAGTGTTTGGCCCTGTTATTTGTCTTTACGCATATACCGACATATCGGATGCCATTGCAGCAGCGAATAGTTTAGACTTTTCCTTCCAAGCAGCGGTTTATACCAGTGATTTACGGATAGCAAACTACTGTATCAAACAGCTAGATGCAACCGCTGTGATGGTGAATGACCACACGGCATTTCGTGTAGATTGGATGCCATTCGCAGGCCGTAAACATTCAGGTTATGGCATTGGCGGCATTGGTTACACCATGCATGACATGGTGCAATTAAAGATGGCCATTGTGAATGATTTAGGCTAAGCGCCTAAAGCTAGGTTGCTGGATATAATCACCTCATTCGAAGTGAGTAATATCTCACGTAAGAAACATAATAGCGCCACAATAATCGCACCCATTGAAGAGATAAAGCTCCAGAACACCATATACGGCATACTAAAGCCTGACTCAACCAAAACAAATAAACTCGCAATCGACACACAAACCAGCAGCGCCCCTAATGTGGCAAAGCCAATCGTGACACGCAACCAAGTAATGCGTTTCACGGTTAATTCGAACTTGTGCTCCTGGCGTTTTTCTGGAGCTAAGGCATTAACGATTCTTGCACGGACAATAGCACGACCTAAACGCCCCACCATTACATTTAAAATTGAGCCAATCCTCGTGAGTAAAAAAACAGGCGCAACAGCATTGAGAATGGCTTCTGAAACGAGGCGAATGTCAGTAATGGGTGTCATGGTCGTATGTAAAAAATCTAGAGACTAAAAATAGCGCACGAATACATTAATTCAAAAAATAAGAAATACTTACCCAGCCACCTAATACGAACCTTATAAAACACTACAGAATACGGTACTATTTTCTTACAAGACAAATGTTCTGTATTAATATAGACAGCTGGCATGATTAATTAATAAAACAGAATGTTTTTATGGCTAAATTGAATTTTAATCACTTGTATTATTTTTGGATGATTGCCAAAGAAGGCAATTTGAGTCGTGCTGCCAAAAAGCTTTTTATTTCACAATCAGCATTATCTACGCAGCTTAAAAAGCTAGAAGATCAAGTCAAAAAGCCGTTATTCCACCGTGAAGGACGAGTGCTTAAACTGACCGAAGCAGGGCAGCTCACGTTAACGTATGCAGATAAAATGTTTACCTTGGGTCATGAACTTAATAGCTTGCTAAAAGGCAACCTACCGGCAAGCCGCACCAGCTTAAAGATAGGGGTTAATGCCTCTTTATCTAGAAATTTTGTTGAGAATTTCATTCGGCCCATACTCACCAAAGAAGATATTGAGCTAGTAATCGACTCTGGTAATCAAGAAGAATTGCTCAATCGATTAAATACCCATCAAATTGACTTAGTCCTGAGTAACTTCAGGCCAAACCCTAATATTCAATTCGCCATCAAATCCAAATTAATTGCGAAACAACAAATGAGTATTGTGGGTAAACCATTAAAAGAAAACCAAACATTTGACTTCACCAAAGACCTCAAGAACTATCAATTGCTGTTACCTGGGAACGGCACTGAAATTAGAGCTAGATTCGACCAAGTGTGTGATGCAGAAAACGTTGATTACAACATCATGGCTGAAATTAACGATATGCCGACGTTGAGGCTATTAGCGAGAGACTCAAACTGCCTTGCTTTACTGCCTATCGTTGTTGTACAAGATGAAATTAAAAATAGTGTCCTTGCCGAATATTGCAAGATTCCAAGCCTTTTCGAAAACTTCTACGCCATCTCTTTAAAAAGACACTATGAACCTGAAGCGGTAAAAGCATTACTCAATCGCGAAGCAGAAGAAATATTATCTATTTAATATGAAGCCACATATTCAGGCTGACTATCATTGCAGAATCGAACCTTAACGCATAAACTACTGTCAACTTTGTAATCTTTTCATCTGAGCATCTCTATGTTTAAATCATTTTTTCCAGATTCACGCTGGTTTTGGCTTTCTGTGGTCGCATGGTCGGCAGTGTCTATTTTTGTTTGGTATTCATTTAATACGCAATTGGGTGCAATGCTGGGGCTGGATTTATCCAACACCGAACCAGTCATTGGCGTTGGTCACTTCTTCACCGATTCGTTTACCTTGTTCTATCTTTACTACGCCATTAGCCTCACGCTATTTGCGTTATTCTGGTTTCAGTTCACACCTAATCGTTGGCTGGCGTGGTCTATTTTCGGCTCTGGTCTTATTCTGTTTTCCACTTACTTTTCAGTACAAGTTTCAGTCGCGATTAATAACTGGCGCAGACCCTTTTTTGACGCCGTGCAAAATGCACTGACAGCAGGGTCGACTGTCACTTCAAAACAATTGTATGGCCTCCTTATTCAGTTCGCAGAAGTTGCGTTTATTGCCATCGTCCTATTTGTACTAACGCGCTTTTTTGTCAGCCACTTTATCTTCCGCTGGCGTACAGCCATGAATGATTTCTATGTATCAAAGTGGGCAAAAGTCCGAGGCATAGAAGGCGCATCGCAACGGGTTCAAGAAGACACCATGCGCTTTGCCTCTATCATGGAAGAGCTAGGCGTTTCCATGGTGGAAGCAGTGATGACACTATTCGCCTTTTTACCCGTGTTATGGGAGCTTTCCAAATATGTGTCCGAGCTACCCATCATTGGCCACATTGCCTCACCATTGTTTTATGCCTCAATTGCATGGTCAATCTTCGGTACATTATTATTGGCTATCGTCGGTATCAAATTACCGGGATTAGAATTTAAAAACCAACGTGTAGAAGCCGCTTACCGAAAAGAGCTGGTTTACGGCGAGGATAATACTGATCGCGCACAACCAATCACGCTAAAAGAACTCTTTATTAATGTGCGTAAAAACTACTTTAAACTGTACTTCCACTACATGTACTTTAACGTTGCGCGATCCATGTACATTCAAGCGGATAATATCTTTGTCTATATCTTACTCGTGCCAACCATCGTCGCAGGTAAAATAACTTTCGGCATCTTGCAACAAATCCTGACCGCTTTCTCACAAGTCAGCGAATCATTCCAATACCTCGTGAAATCATGGTACAAAATTGTAGAGATGCTTTCAGTGTATAAACGCCTCAACGCGTTCGAAGCAGTTATTCATGATGAAGCATTACCCGAGATTAATTAGCTGCCTAGTTGATTACCGTTAGGTAGCAACCAATAAAAAAGACGCGATAAAACGCGTCTTTTTTATTACATACTCATTTACTTAGCATTAAGATCAGCAACCTGGTTTACATTTTCCCTGCTTATTTTTACCCGACTTAGATTGACTGGCCCCGTTCCACACCCGAATAAACTCAGCTTTGGTAATGGCTTTTACATTCAGCTCTTTTTGCAACGCACCATCAGCAGTATTCGCTTGCATACGATTATAGTTCGCCAAATATTTAGCATAAGCCTTATCTGGACCTCGCCCCTCAGTGAACTTAGTCCATAACTATTTTTTCGCTCTAAAAAACATATCAACTCCACCAGTTTTACTGTTACTTCATTATAATCAAAATGCAACAAAGGTTAAGAACCGCTTGATTCAGTTTGGCTCTCAACTTAACGATGTATCGACTCATATTAGGAAAAACATGCCGAACCACAAACGAGCAATCCATACTTTTTTATTGTTGTTGTTTATCACAATGCTCTCAGCATGCGTTAGTCAAAACAGCCTGCTAGCAAACAACATTAAAGGCGAACAGCGTAGTGAGCAAAATCGTGTACGGGATTCCGCACGGCATCCATTACAAACACTTGCCTTTTTTGAGGTGAAGCCTAATGCCACCGTATTAGAAATATGGCCAGCCAAAGGTTGGTATACCGAAATACTTGCACCTACCATCAAGCAGGGCGGCGGGCAATATATCTCAGCTGGTGTGCCATTACATACAGGGCCAAAGTGGCGTCAAAATAGACGGCAGGAATACCACGACTATCTTGCCAGCAAGCCTGAATATTATGATGCCGTTCGCTTTGTTGAATTTGGCCCACCGTCTTTCTGGTCACTCGGTGAAGACAATAGTGTCGACACAGTATTAACTTTCAGAAATGTGCACAACTGGGTAAAAGGTGGCTATCAGGAAAAGATATTCCAAGCCATGTTTTCCGTCCTGAAATCAGGTGGCATACTTGGTGTGATTGATCACAGAGCAAAGCCCAATACCGACATTGAGACCATGAAAAAAACAGGCTATATGACAGAGCAATACGTCATTGCATTAGCGCAACAAGCAGGCTTTGTATTTGATAGTGCATCGGAAATCAATGCCAACCCAAAAGATACAAAAGACTACGAAAAAGGCGTTTGGACATTGCCGCCAAGATTACGCTTAGGTTATACTGATCTAGAAAAGTATACCGCTATTGGTGAAAGCGATCGGATGACGCTTAAGTTTAAAAAGCCATAGCGCAGAACAGTTAATCGTCTCTCAACATTTTCAGATAAAGCCCCTCAACCCGCTCACGTGCCCAAGGGGTTTTACGTAAAAAGGTTAAGCTGGATTTAATGCTCGGATCATGGCTAAAGCAATTGATGGGAACCGCTTTTTCTAAACCCACCCACCCATAATGGGCTACTAGCTCAGTCACGATGGTCTTGAGTGTAATGCCATGTAATGGATTGTTATGTTGCGGATGTAATGAGTTGGTCATGATTGAATCATAACTTAAATACCGCTAAGCAGCTGTGAGATTGGGCCACTCATTAACTGTTTTTTAATCGCCTGCGTTATTTTCCCATTATGTTTTAAGGAGGTTTTACATGAAGATATTAAGATTTACTAACAATCAGATTATGCAGATTTTAAAGCAAGCAGAAGCTGGCGATGCCAAAACAAATGAATGAAGTGTGGTCAATGGACTTTATGCATGACCAGTTATCAGATGGTCGTTCGGTTAGGTTGTTTAATGTGATTGATGATTTTAACCGTGAGGGTTTATGTATTGATGAGGATTTCTCGTTGCCGTCTGAGCGTATGATCCGGTCTTTGGATTAAATCATTAAATGGCGCGGCGCACCAACGGCTATTTGCTGTGACAACGGCTGTGAGTACATCAGTGCAACGACAGTGGAGTGGGCTAAGAAGCGCGGCATCCGCATTGATTTTATTCAGCTAGGCAATCCACAACAGTATGCTTATGTGCAAAGGTATAACAGAACGGTGTGATATGAATGGCTAGCGCATCACTTGTTTGAAAGCGTTGATGAGGCCGTAAAGGTCTTCCCAGTAGAATATACCAGCTGAAGCTGGTTATTCGTGCTTAAAAGTACAGCAATTTGCCACAGATTGGCTATGGACATACAATCACGAACCCCCAACATGGCATTGGGTGGCATGATCCCAAAAAAAAGTTAGCTTTGGCCGCTTAGTTTCTACTTTAAGCTGCAGTTAATAATGAGGGAATTACACACCTACCCTTCATTACTTCGCTGGAACTGGTAACTTTGCCTTCTTAGGTTTCTTCGTTTCCTTATTACTTTTCTGACTTTTACCCATGATGATACTCCTGTTGTGTAAGATTAGCCCATCATAGGCTGATGGTGGAAATAAGGTTAACTAATTAATGCAGACTAAGTGTAATTAACCACGTATTATCAAACCATATGAAAACACCACCAAGATTACTACCACTGCTAGAAGATGGCTTAATTGATAATGTCTCTCGACAGCTGATGAGTGGCAAAGAAGCAACAGTATATGTCGTACAAAGTGGCGACAATGTCCTTTGCGCTAAGGTGTATAAAGAAGCGAATAAACGCAGCTTTCGGCAAAGTGTTGATTACACCGAAGGGCGTAAAGTTAAAAATAGTCGCAAATCACGGGCGATGGATAAAGGTTCAAAATACGGTAAACAAGCGCAAGAAGAAGCATGGCAAAGTGCAGAGGTCGATGCCTTATATCGGCTGGCCGATGCTGGTGTGACCGTACCAAAGCCGTATAACTTTTACGAAGGTGTGTTGCTGATGGAGCTGGTCACTGATGAGACTGGTAACGCAGCGCCTAGGCTCAATGACTTAAGCTTTACCGCAGAAGTAGCACGCCTACATCATCAGTCTCTCATCAAAGAAGTCGTCCGCATGCTCTGCGCTGGCATTGTGCATGGCGACTTATCAGAGTTCAACATACTGCTGGGTGAAAGTGGCCCTGTCATTATTGACCTGCCACAAGCTGTCGATGCCTCAGGTAACAATCACGCCAAGGACATGCTCTATCGCGACGTCAACAACCTAGCCGCCTTCTTCGGCCAATTCGCTCCAGAGCTACTCAATACCCAATACGGCAAAGAGATTTGGGCGCTTTATGCAAAAGGCGCGCTATCCCTAGAAGTGGAATTAACAGGCCGCGTGAAAGAAAATCACAAGGCTGTAGATTTAAAAAGTGTTGTTAATGAGATTGATGCAATACGCGAACAAGAGGAAGCGCGGCAACTACGTATGCTAGAAGCGAGAAATACGCCTCCTAACTAAATGACTACTTTCTTATAATTCTATTGTTCGTTGACTGCTTTTTAATCGCTTGTGCTACTTCATCGGCTAACTCTTCATTGCTAACTGCACGTGCTAGCGTAGCAGGGTGGGCAACTTGCTTACCCCCGCGTAGCAATCATTAAAAAGTCACCAATTCGTGGGCAGAATCTGCCCACCCTACTAAGCCGATTATTTGGTAAGATTGTTCCCTAAAAACTGGCTTCAACGCCTCAACCAATATAGAAATACAACATCACAACATGGTTCAATATAACCCCAAAGACTGGCTGACTTTTATCTTCCGATTTCACGAATCGGCTACTTTTCGGCAACTGATTCCAATGATGATACTCATTGGTTTGTACTCAGGCGCCATTGCTTATTTGGAGATTGAGTATTGGCAGTTATCTGAAAATAGCCATGTGAAGAACATTCCTTTACTGCACACCACTGTCGGTTTTGTATTGTCATTATTATTGGCTTACCGAACCAACACCGCCTATGAGCGTTGGTGGGAAGGCAGAAAACTATGGGGCGCTTTGGTCAACAACAGCCGTAATCTGGCACTTAAACTTTCTGCTTATTTGTCAGATGAAAGCGACCGCAATTTCTTTAAAAATGCGATTCCGACTTATGCTGCGGTTCTAGCTGAACATTTAGCCAATGAAGAAGTCAGCAAGATGTTGTTTGACGACTTAGATTTAAATATCGACCACCAAAAGCACAGCCCCAACCAAGTAGCAAAACTCTTATTCAAAAGAGCCAATGATCTCTATACCTCAGGCAAAATAACGGGCGACCAGTTTTATATCATCAATGCAGAACTACAATCATTTACCGATATTTGTGGCGCTTGCGAACGCATAAAAAATACGCCCATTCCCTATTCTTACAGTGCTTTTATTAAAAAATTCATTTTCTTCTACATTATGACGCTGCCGTTTGGCTATGTGTTTAGTTTGGGTTATTACGTCATTCCAGTGGTTGTGTTTATTTTCTATGTATTAGCTAGTTTAGAGTTGATTGCCGAGGAAATAGAAGACCCTTTTGGAGATGATAAAAATGACTTACCAACCAAAAAAATGGCTGCCAATATTAAGAAGCATGTGGAAGAGTTATTTCACAGCTGACTTTCTCAATCGACTTGGCGGTTTACCGCCTAGCGAGGTTGGGGGTGTTAAGGAAAACTTTAATAATGCGGCGGTATCTCTTGCTGCTGTCCATTATCCTGCCCTGAGCTTTGCATGCTATGCATTTGCACGATAATCGACTCAACCGTGCGCTCTAGTTTTGCAATTTGGCCTTGTTGATCAGTAATGACTTGGTTAAGGTTTTCCAATAAGTCTTCTTGAAATGCCAGCTTCGTTTGTAATTCTATAATTGCTTCTTCGTTATTTTCCATTAGTCGCACCATCTAATAAATCAATCAATAGGGCAAACGTAAAATTAAACTTCACTTCTAAACCGGGTGATGTGAACGTAACGGTTGCTATGAGTAGAACCAAGTAAAAAGCCAGCTTAACACTGGCTTTATTTTTAACTAACCACACTTACTTTCACCACAGTTCAAGCAAGTCAAACACCCATCCATGACGATACTGGCTTTGGTATTACATTTATGACAAAGCTGTGCGCCTTTTGGGAAGCCTTCGGCATTCATTTCTTCGCCTGCTTCGGCATGATTTTCTAGGTATTCTGCTTTTTTCTCATCAACGAGTTTTTGTTGATGTTCGTCTAGGCCTGGTTTTTCTAGCATACCGATGTTTTGTAGATGCTTCTCTACCACTTCACCGATTTCTGCTACTAGACTAGGGACGAACTTACCGCCTTTTTTAAAGTAACCGCCACTTGGTTCGAATACGCTTTTTAGCTCTTCTACCAAGAAAGTGACATCACCACCTTTACGGAACACAGCTGACATGACTCGCGTTAGTGCAACGATCCACTGGAAGTGCTCCATGTTTTTAGAGTTAATAAATACTTCAAACGGACGGCGATGCTCTTGCTCTGTGCCTGCGTTCATCACGATATCGTTAATCGTAATATAAAGCGCATGCTCTGTAACAGGCGTTTTAATTTTGTAGGTATTACCTACTAACTCTTCTGGACGGCTTAACGGCTCACCCATTTGCACCACATTGCTTTTCGCCGCTACTGCTTTGGCTTTTTCTTCCTCAGTCTCTGGTGTGACTAAGTTGTATGCGGTGATTTTCTTTTCAATTTTAATTGCCATTTTCTTTTCTCCTAGTGAGCTATCTCACGACCCTTTTGGGTTTTATTTAATTCAGTTTTTACTATTCAATTAATATTGCTACTTTAACCATTCTTAAAATTCTAGCGTTTAAGCATCGCGAGCGGACGGAGTGCAAGGCAAAAAATTATTTTGACCCGGAATGTACATTTAAGTACATGAGGATTTAAAACGATTTTTTAACACCGCAATCCTAAGCGCAGCAGCTTAAAACTAGAACTTTCCGTAGTAGCCTTCTTTTAAGGCATCGTAGAGATTGGCTGCTGTGTGAATCTCCCCATCATACTCAATCTCTTCATTACCCTTGGCTTCCACTTCTGTGCCGTCTTCCAAAGTAAATTTATACGTGGTGCTTTCTAAATCTTTCTCTGTCACCAATACGCCTTGGAAGGCTTCTGGGTTGAAACGGAAAGTCGTACAACCTTTCAAGCCTTTATCGTATGCATATAGATAGATGTTTTTGAATTCTTCAAAGTCATACTCTGTAGGCACGTTAATGGTTTTTGAAATTGAGCTGTCAATCCACTTTTGTGCAGCAGCTTGAATATCCACATGCGCTTTGGCTTTAATGCTTGAAGAGTCCATAAAATACTCTGGTAGTTTCTCTTCTTCTGATTCACCGAAAGGCATCGCACGTGAATTAATCAACTCACGGTAAGCCAATAGCTCGAATGAGAAAACGTCGACTTTCTCTTTCGATTTTTTACCTTCACGAATAACGTTACGTGCGTAGTGATGAGCAAAGCTAGGCTCAATACCGTTACTTGCATTATTCGCCAATGAAAGTGAAATCGTACCTGTTGGTGCGATTGAGCTGTGATGCGTAAAGCGTACACCTTTGTCTGCGATTTGATCACGCAGGCCGACTGGGAACTGCTGCATGTAGCGGCTGTATTTACCGATTAAGACTTTACCAGCAATCTTGTTGCCGACTTTAATACCATCCGCTGCCATCTCTGGGCGTTTCGCTAGCATGTCTGCTGTCACTGTGAATTTCTCATTCATGATTGGCGCTGGGCCTTTTTCATCAGCCAGTTGCACGCCTGTTTCCCAGCCGATTTCAGCCATAATGCGTGTCACTTCTTCTGTGAATTTAATTGAATCATCATCACCGTATTTTTGCTGCAACATAGTCATGGTTGAACCAAGACCTAAATAACCCATGCCATGACGGCGTTTACGCGCTATTTCTTGACGTTGCTTTTCTAATGGTAAACCGTTAATTTCGACGACGTTATCTAACATTCTAGTGAAGATAGTCACTACTTTTCGATATGAAGCCCAGTCGAATGTGGCTTCTGGCGTGAATGGGTTCTTCACAAACTTGGTTAAATTAACTGAGCCAAGTAAGCAAGCACCGTATGGTGGTAATGGTTGCTCACCACATGGGTTAGTTGCGCGGATGTTTTCGCAGAACCAGTTGTTGTTCATTTCATTGACACGATCAATCAGGATAAAGCCTGGCTCTGCAAAGTCGTAGGTGCTGGACATAATCACATCCCACAAGCGCTGCGCTTTAATCGTTTTGTAAATGCGGCAAGCCACTTTACCAGCGTCTATGCCTTTTTCTTTAGTGAGATATTTATCTTTAATTGGCCATTCTCGCCAAACAACTTGATCTTGATTGTTAGTATCAAGGCCATCAACAATCGCTTCTTTTTCTGTCACTGGGAAAGCAAGTTTCCAATCAGCGTCGGCTTTAACCGCTTCCATGAACTCTTTAGTGATGAGGCATGAAAGATTAAATTGACGTAGACGACCATCTTCACGTTTCGCTTTGATGAAGTCACCAACATCAGGATGGCTAATATCGAATGTCGCCATTTGCGCGCCACGACGGCCACCAGCTGATGACACAGTGAAACACATTTTGTCGTAGATATCCATGAAGGAGAGTGGGCCAGAAGTCACTGCACCAGCACCTGCAACGAATGCGCCTTTTGGACGTAATGTAGAGAACTCGTAACCAATACCGCAACCTGCTTTAAGCGTTAAGCCCGCCTCGTGTACTTTATTCAACACGTCGTCCATGCTGTCTTCAACCACACCTGATACGGTACAGTTAATGGTAGAAGTCGCTGGCTTGTGCTCTAGCGCGCCTGCATTAGAAGTAATACGGCCAGCCGGAATCGCACCGTGGCGTAATGCCCATAGGAACTTTTCATTCCACTCTGCGCGTTTTTCATCTGTCTCTTCTACATCTGCGAGTGCTTTTGCAACACGGGCATAAGAGTCATCTATATTTTGATCAACATGCTCACCATTTTTAGTTTTAAGACAATACTTTTTATCCCAAATATCGAGTGAAACATCCTGCATTGGAATTTCTTGTACGTCTGATGCTGACGCTGACTTCTTGGCTGACTCTACTGCTTTTAGCATTATTACTCCCGTTTTTATTGTGTATATACCGTAGCTTGTACGGTACTCTCCCTAAGGTTTTGATTTATATAAATATTCACTATTTACATCAATCAAAATCTCACCTCTCAACACAAGATGTTGTGCCAGAAGTGATAATTTAGGCCTTTATGATGTGTTTTGCAACACTTTTTTACCTCTTAGTTTTATTCAAATCTGCACCATTTTTTGGCATCAAAAGACTAGGTTGCGCTATTAGTGGGATACAGCTAATGTGAGTGATTACCAACCTAAACAAACAGCACAGAAAATAATTAAATAGACAAAAGTGTGATATCTGTGTAACAACTTTTGAACTAGCTGTTTCAAATGGCTATTGGCTGAGAAAATTCTATGAGAAAATGCGGTATGCCAAGACTCTTATATACGCTCTTACTTTATGTGGCTTTGCCATTTTTGCCACTTAAACTCTTGTGGCGCGGAATGAAGCAACGTGAATACCTCAAACACTGGGGTGAGCGTTTTGGCAGCTATGGTCAAATGAAGCCTTTAGAGCCAGTGATTTGGTTGCATTGCGTTTCTGTTGGTGAAACACATGCGGCAGCGCCATTGATTAAAGCGCTACAGCAGCAATATCCGAAACATCAGATATTGCTCACGCATACCACCCCCACCGGCCGTGCTGCGAGTGAGAAGCTGTTTGGCGATACGGTGCAGCGTGTGTATTTACCCTACGATGTACCGTTTGCCGTGCGACGCTTTTTAAAGCATTTTACGCCAGCGCTTGGTCTGCTGATGGAAACAGAGATTTGGTTTAATTTAATTGCCAGCTGTAAACAAAACAAAGTGCCATTGCTATTACTCAACGCGAGGCTATCTGAAAAGTCGGCAAAGGGCTATGCCAAGCTTGGCAGCTTAACGACCAAGGGGTTGGTCGCTTTAACCGCTGTTACGGCACAAAGCCAAGCGGATGCAAGGCGTTTGGTTGAATTAGGTGCACACAATGTCAGCGTCACTGGTAACTTGAAATTCGATGTCACGCCGCCAGATGAGAGTCGCGAAGATGGCTTAGCATTACGCACACTGTTCGGCAAGAGGCGGCTAGTGTTTTTAGCTGCAAGTACGCGAGAGGGCGAAGAGGCGCTGATATTAGAAGCCGTGCGTGGCTTAAAGGTATTAACGGTGATTGTGCCGCGCCATCCGCAGCGTTTTAATGCCGTCGCGGCATTGTTAGCAGAAGAAGGCTTCTCTTTTGTTCGCCGATCGTCCATTGCCACGCAGGTAGAAAGAAATGTGCAAGTCGTACTGGGCGATAGCATGGGGGAAATGTTTAGTTATTATGCAGCGTGTGACTTTACCTTTGTCGGCGGTGGCTTGCTCAACTTTGGTGGGCAAAATATCATTGAGCCTGCCATCATGGGCAAACCCATTTTAATCGGACAACATACGTTTAATTTTGCAGAGGCGAGCGCCAGTGCAATTGCGATTGGCGCGGCGATTCAAGTGAGCGACGCCGCTGATCTGCGTCATCAAATTTTAAGCTTATTACAAAATCCTGCTCAACGTAGCAGCATGCACAAAGCGGCGCTTCAATTTAGCCAATCGGCGACAGGTGCAACCGCCAGAACGATGACACTGATTACTCAGCTGGGTGGCAGCGCAACAACAACTACTTAATTAGTTTTGAGATGGCTTTAAACGCTTCGTGATTGGCATTGCCTAGCCATTCGAATACAACAGATTCCGTATTAGTGACGATACAACCTGCGCTGGCTAAACGTGCCAATGCGTTGGCCTTGTTTACAGGCTGACGGGAAATAACAGCATCAGCGACGACGAAGACTTGTTTGCCTTGTGCGATTAAAGCGAGTGCTGTTTGCAAGACACAAATGTGCGCTTCTAAGCCGACTAATACAATGTGTGATTTATCACGTTGTAACTTAGCTTTGACTTTCGGTTCTGCATAGGCTGAAAATGCCGTTTTTGCGATTGGTTTGTTCGCTAGCAAATATTCTGCAATCTCTGGTGAAGTCTCACCTAAGGCCTGCGGATATTGCTCGGTAGCGATGACAGGTACTTGCAACAAATTGGCCGCTTGCACCAAACGACTGCAGTTCTGAATCACAGCTTGCATCTCGATCGTCTGCATCTCACCACACAACTTAGCTTGCACATCGATAATAACGAGCTGGCTTGATGAAGCGTGGGTGAACTGCGTTGTCGCTTTGTGATCGTTAGACATGATTAGCTATCAACCAATAATTGATTATTAATTTCTTCTAAATCCATAGGAGAAAGTAAGCCTGCGGAAAATTTCAATCGAATAATATTCACCAAGTAATTATATCTTGCCTGCAGCAAATCCCGCTTAGATGAGTATAGTTGTTGTTGTGCATCCAGCACATCAATACTGGTTCTCACACCGACCTCATAACCGAGTGTCGTTGATTCCAGTTGGCTTTGCGTACTGGACAACGCTTGCTCTAAAGCGCGAACTTGGGCAATGGTACTGTCCAAATTAAAGTAATGGCGCTGTGTTTCTAAGTTCGTTTCTCGCATGGTAAGGTCTAGCTCATGTTGCGCTTTCTGCTTTTCAAAGCCAGCTTGTCTGGCCACAGAACTGATTGCACCACCTTGATAAATTGGAATATTTAACTCTATCCCAATGGTGCCATTATTGAGGTCGCTGCCAAACCCATTGGCACTGCTATTCGCATAACTATTCGAATAACTAGCAACCGCGTCTAAGGTTGGCAAGTGTCCAGCTTTTGCGACTACGATTTCTCGCTCTGCAATCGCTACATTATCTTGCTGCATTTGTACGTTTAGGTTGTTGAGCAAGGCGACTTGTTGCCAATCCTCAATGGTCTGCCTAAGTTGCGCTACCTTGATGTCAGATTTCACTGTCGCTAATGTGGCAGGAAGCTGATTGGTAATAGCTTGTATACTCCGCTGCGCAATTAAAAACTCATTCTCTGCCGCTATCGCTTGTGACACCACCAAATCAAAACGGGCTTGCGCTTCATTCACATCCGTAATCGTAGAAGTCCCGACTTCAAAATTGGCCTGCGCTTGCTGTAACTGCTCAAGAATGGCTGTTTTTTGCGACTTGATTAGATCAATTTTATCTTGTGCAATCAGGACATCAAAATAGGCTTCTGTTACCCGAAGAATCAAATTTTGCTGACTTAGGTGATATTGTTTATCGGCTAGACTGACTTGCGTTTTCGCTTGATTGATTTTCTCCCAGCTATCTTTGCGGAAAATCGCCTGTCTCGCCTCTAAGCTGTACCGGCGACTTTCGAATGAATTGCGCCCCTCATTACGAAAGATATTAACGCCAATATATTCAATATCCGTTTCCGATGCACTAGCACCAGCACTAAAATTAATGTTTGGACGGTATAGCGCTTTACTTTGCTCGATCAACTCTTGTGCAGATTGGTTGCTGCTAAGCGCAGATGCCAAGGCAGGGTCGTTGGTCAATGCTTGCTGATAAATATCAATCAACGTTTGTTGCTGAGGCTTCGCCTGTGTCTGCACCGGCCCAGCATACTGGTTAACAAACACCGAATCTGCTTTACCTAAACTTTCGGACAATGTTGTTGCCCTCACCAATCCTAATTCAGCATTATCACGCACACCGGTTTGATGATAAACTTCATATAACGTTTGTTGTTTTAAGGGTCGTGGCTCATCTTCCAGCACGATGGGATCGATATCGCTTAAGACGGTAATCAACATTAAATCAAACGAAGCAAACGCGATGTTTGTCGTCATTAACAACAGAAAGACTATTATTATTTTCATGCGATTAAGTTAGAACTCAAAATTATCTTGTTGCGGTGCACTCGCTAATTCAGGAATACAGGTTTCAAAAATCACTTGTTTGCTAAAGCCAATCTCAGAAACTCTCTGGATTAACGTTGCCTCCATCACCGGCGCTGACCCTAGTACAACAAATAGGCTGCCCCCAATTTTTAATTGCTCACGTAAATTAGGTGGCTCCACTGGTGACGAACCAGTCAGCACAATCACATCATAAGGCTGCTGCTCTGCAAACCCTCTAACGCCATTGACTAATTCAATCGTGACATTATGAATATCATGCTGAGCCAATTGATAAGCCGCCTTTGCACTCAACTCTGGGTCTACCTCTAGTGAGTAAACATGTTCAGCCAGCTTGGCTAATAATGCAGTGAAGTAGCCGCTACCTGTACCAACATGGAGGACTCTATCTGTATTTTTGAGGTTAAGCGATTGTAAAATGCGCGCCTCAAGTTTTGGTGACAGCATAAACTGTTCATCAATCAATGGTATTTCAATGTCAGCAAAAGCGAGGCCTTGATAGGCTGCTGGTACAAAGTGTTCACGTGGCACATCGTGCAACAATTGCAACACCTTAGGATCTAATACATCCCAAGTGCGAATTTGCTGTTCTATCATGTTAAAACGGGCTTGCGCGTTACCATCATTTATCGTTGCTATTATCATCATTAAACCTAAATATTACGTATATATAATAGTGTAAAACAGTATTGCTTACTGTGGTGCTTATTAACGTGATTATTCCGTCATTTCTTCTGCCAATAATGGTGGCTCATTACTGCCAGCCTCTTTTGGCATACTTACTTTAAACCACGCCGCATATAAGGCTGGCAAAAAAAGTACTGTTAACAAGGTTGCTACTGCTAAGCCGCCCATTATGGCAACAGCCATTGGTCCAAAAAACACACTTCTGGTCAGCGGAATCATCGCCAAAATCGCTGTACCTGCGGTCAATACTATCGGCCTAAACCGTCGGACTGTGGACTCTACAATCGCCTGCCATGTTTCGACACCCGCGCTTTTATCTTGTTCAATTTGATCAATCAAAATTACGGAATTACGCATGATCATGCCTGATAACGCAATTGTGCCCAGCATAGCAACAAAGCCGAAGGGCTGATTAAACAATAAGAGGGCGATTGTGACTCCAATTAACCCTAATGGCGCTGTTAGTAATACCAAAAATACACGTGAGAAACTTTGCAGCTGTATGATGAGCAATGTCAACACGACAACTAAAAACAATGGTACGCCTTTTGCAACAGAGGCGCCACCTTTGCTGGACTCCTCAATAGCGCCGCCTGTTTCTATGGTAATGCCGAGTGGTAAATTGGCTTTTATCTCCGTTAACTTTGCTTCTACTTGGTTCGAGGCAACTGGTGCTTGTATCCCTCCTTTTAAGTTAGCCCGCACCGTAATAGAAGGCACGCGATTGCGCCGCCAAATCACACCTTCCTCAAATGTGTAACTGATGGTGGCTAATTGCGATAACGGTACATTGTCACCTGACGATGATGTAATCATCAAATTCTGCAAACGCGATAGTTTTGTCCGCTCCACCGCCGGGCCACGCGCGACCAAATCAATGCGCTCATTACCTTCGCGGAATTCGGTCAAGTAAAGTTCATGCATCGCGCCATTAATCATGTTCGCAATATCGACAGAACTGACATTTAGCAAACGGGCTTTGGCTTGGTCAATATCGACTTTCACCAGCTTACTTGGCTCTTCCCAGCCTAGTTGCACGTTAATCAAGTTCGGGTTATCGCGCATAATCTCAGCAACTTGACGAGCGATTGCTCTTGTTTTATCTAAGTCAGCGCCATCGACTCTAAATTGCACAGGAAAGCCGACAGGCGGCCCATTTTCTAAACGCATAACAGAGGCGCGCAAACTGGGGAAGGCATGCTCAAACAAGTCTAATAAGTCACTGCGTAAGACTTCACGTGTCGCTAGGTCTTTTGACAAAATCACCAGTTGCGCAAACCCTCTATGTGGCATTTGCACATCGAGTGGTAAGTAATATCGCGGCGCGCCTGTACCAATATAGGCCAGATAGTTTTCTAGGCCTTGATGCTCTTTGTTCCACTGATCTAGCCATTGTTCTAACTTTTTGACTTCAGCATCCGTTGCTTCATAAGAAGCGCCTTCGGTTAACCGTAAATCAACCACCATTTCTAACCGTGTTGAATCTGGAAAAAACTGCTGCTGTACTTTGCTAAAACCAATCACCGCTAAGACAAAAGTGAGTAAGGTAGCCACAATTACGGTCTTACGATAACGTACACAACGGATCACCAGTCGGCGGAAAATTGCATAAAACTTGGTATTATAAATATCGTGATGATGTTCCGATTCTGCTGCGTCAGCGATTTTGAAGGTTCGCCTTATCCAAGCCATCAAGCGTGACTGCTGTGGCGCTTTACTGTAGTCAGGTAGTAAGTGATAGCCCAAATACGGTACAAAAATAACCGCAGCTATCCATGATAGTGAGAGTGAAATCGCAGATACTTGAAAGATAGAACGCGTGTATTCACCAGTAGAAGAGGCGGCCGTGGCAATAGGTAAAAACCCAGCGACCGTCACCATGGTGCCCGTCAGCATTGGCACTGCAGTTGAGTTAAAAGCAAACGAAGCGGCTTTCACTCTATCCCAACCTTGTTCCATTTTGGATGACATCATTTCAACCGCAATAATGGCATCATCAACTAGCAAACCAAGCGCTAAAATTAACGCGCCCAATGATATTTTGTGTAATCCAATATCAAATAAATACATTAACAAAAAGGTAGCGGACAGCACCACAGGAATAGAGATAGCAACAACGATACCCGTTCTTAAGCCTAATGATAATAGGCTCACACCAAGCACAATCACTAGCGCCTCGACCAAAGAGCCAACAAAATCATTCACACTATCTGCGACGATTTCTGACTGTGATGTCACCGTGTGTACGCTCACACCAACGGGTAGATGGTTTTTGATGCGCAGCATTTTTATCTCAAGCGCTTTACCTAGGGCAATGACATCGCCGCCTTCCGTCATGCTTACGCCCATTAACAGTGTTTCTTTTCCGTTATACCGCGCTGTATCATGTGGTGGATCTTCGTAGCCGCGATAGACTTTAGCAACATCGCCTAACTTAAAATCTTGCTGACCTACGCGTAAACTTGTTTGACGTAAATCCGCTAGTGTTTCATATCGCCCAGAAACTTCGACCCTAATCCGCTCTTTTGGCGAGTCGTAAACACCACTCGCGACGATAGCATTTTGTAACTGCAGGGTATTAATCAGCTCTACCGCGCTTAATCCCAGTGTTGCTAATTTCGCATTTGAGAACTCAATATAGATCCGCTGCTTTTGTTCGCCAAAGAAATTAACTTTTGCAACATCTGGCGTTTTAAGCAACGCATTTCTAATCAATTCAGCTTGCTGTTTTAAGGCAAAGTTATCGAAGCCATCACCCGTTAATGCATACATGGTCCCATACACATCACTAAACTCATCATTGAAGGTTAAACTTTGAATATAGCTGGGTAGGGTGTGTCGAATGTCGCCGACTTTTTTGCGAACTTGATACCAAATTTCTGGAATTTCTTCAGAGAAAGTATCATCTTTAATGACAATAAAAATAACCGATTCACCTGGCCTTGAAAAACTACTGGTATAACCAAGATGCGGCACTTCTTGCAGCTTTTTTTCAATCTTATCGGTGACTTGTTGCTCAACCTCAACGGCACTTGCACCTGGCCAAGCAGTACGAATCAGCATCACTTTAAACGTAAATGGAGGGTCTTCAGATTGCCCTAATTTGGTATAAGCAAACATGCCAGACACCACTAACATGAGCATCAAATATAAGACGACTGTTTGGTGCTTTAATGCCCAATCTGACAGATTAAACTGTTGCGTAACAATAGCCTCTTCTAGTGATTCATTGGCCACGACGATCACTCACTTTTTGTATAGTAGGCTTCACTTGTTGACCTTGCACTAAAGTATGCACACCGGCAATGGCAACCATTTCACCAACAACCAAACCTTTGTTAACCGCAATCCCTTTTTCGGCAAATGATCCTATATCAACTTCGCGCTGTTTAGCGATGCCTTTATCGTCAATCACCCAAACAATACTACGTCCTTTAACTTGTGTAACAGCACTACTTGGTACGGTTATTTTTTGCGCTGATTCCATGCCAAAAACAACCCCGGCCGTCATGCCTAGTCCCACTTGTTCGTCTACATCCATAAAGGCTACTCGCATATCAAAAGCCCGAGTTGCTTCACTTGCAGCTGGTGCAATTTCACGCACCTTCCCTTTATACGCTTTCGTTTGATTTGCCCACAATCTAATAGCCACTAGGTCATTCACTTTCACTTCATTCATTCGCGACTCTGGTATGGCTGCTTGCACTTCAATTTGTTGCGTATCCACAATTTGCACAATCATTTCGCCCACCTGAACGACTTGCCCAGGCTCTGCATTAATGGATGTGATGATGCCATCGCGATCGGCAGTCAGCTTTGTGTAGTGTGATTGGTTATTAGCAACGGCTGCTTGCGCTTTGGCCTGCTTTAATCTTGCTGCAACTATTTTTAATTGTGCTTCTTGACTATCTAATGCTGACTGTGAAATGAATTTCTTCGTTAGCAATTGTCGCTGACGTTCGACGTCTGCTTTTGCTAATGCATAGTTTGCCTTAGCAGCCAGAATGTCCGCGTTCGCTGCCTGAGCAGTTAAACGACTATCAGTAGCATCAATTTTTACAAGTACTTGGCCTTTTTTAACAACATCGCCCACTTCTGCTTTCCGCTGAATAATCTTGCCTGCAATTCTAAAACTTTGGTTGGACTCATAACGTGACTTCACCTCACCGACCAATGTCATTTTTTCACTAGCTTCAGTACTGGCTTCTCCAACGACCATCACTAGTGCAGGCCGCGGCGGTACCGCCTTTTCTGGTGGTTTATCACAGGCTTGTAATAATAATATGACTGTCAAGCCACTGAGTATGTTTTTTAATTTCATTATTTACCCTCTCATTAATCCACGCATCATTACTTTTTGCATCAAATACACTCTTTCACGCAGTCCGCTCCATTGCACCCAGTCATCCTTTTCCATCGTAATGTGTAATGCACACACGCCATGCATGCCCGCCCATATCGTCTGAGCAATTAAATCCACATCAGTTAAGTCACCTCTAAAACACTTGGCATCATACACAGCGGTAACGACGGTTTTCAATAACAAATATGCATTTTGCTCAGCGCTATGTTCCCTTGCATCATCACTTTCAATAGCCACTGCAGGGCGTGGCGTCATAAACATTAATCGATAATGATTAGGGTGGCTAAGCGCAAAATCAGCATATGCTTGACCCAATGCAACCATACGCTCTACTGGGTCAGTGATTTTCATCACACCCTCAAAAGTACTGGCTAACGCGATGCAATCCGTTTCACATATCACGCGCAACAAGTCATCCTTATCACTAAAGTGCAGATAAATACTGGTAGCAGAGTAGCCAATTTGTTTTGCAATTTGGCGCATACTCACCGCCTCAACACCTTTCCTGATGAACAAGTCACGCGCAGCGTCAATAATCAGCGTTTTCAACTGTTGTTTTTCTTGTTCAGTTTTTACTTTTGGCGGCATTTATTGATACAACTTATACAAATCTTCTATATATACTCATGAATTAACATCGTTAAGTTAACGGTGTTAATTAACTCTGTCAAACATTTATTGTCTACCTCATTGTTTAAATCAGATTTATTTAAGCTTGTATTGGTGTGGCTTGTACCAGAGTGAGCACTCACTAATTTCTAGAAGCTTAGCTGCTTTTGCCTTATGGCCATTGCAGTGCGCAATAGCCTCAACAATCAACTTCTTCTCTAATTGCGCTGTGACTGCAGAAATAGAGAAGCTATTTTGCACTTCACCCTCAGCCATTTTCACTGGCGTGCTGACAACGCCAGCAATATCGACAGGTAGGTTTTCTAGCGCTATCGTGCCATCAGATAATAAAATGCTAGCCCGCTCTAATACATTCTCTAACTCACGTACATTACCTGGCAAACCATAACTTTCTAATTTCAACTGGGTCTCGCTGACGATATCGTCAACATAGCACTTGACTTAACTCTGGGTGGGGTTGCTATCGCATTTGTCCTAGCCTTTGGTCTTGGCGGACGAGAAGCAGCTGGCAAACAACTAGAGTACTGGTTCCAGAAAATGCGTAACGGGAATAAATAAGTCACCTTGATCAAGCGATATTGATCGAATCGTAAAAAACCGTGGCTATGCTGAGGCTTTTTTGTTTGTAATCAAAATGTAAACTTAATATGTAGTAAGGTTTACTCTGTTAAAATGCACTTCAAATTAGGAACCCATTTTGACCACAATTAAACTCAACAAAAAATCTTCAGAAACCACCAGTAAATCTAGGGGGCCGGTACGTCGTGCTGATCCTAGTAAGCGCGACCGCTCTAAAGCGCCGCCCCCGAAATTCAAACCTGAAAATGCTGAGAATGAAGACACTCACAATAAAAGCGCCCGTCAACGCAATCATCGACATGATGGCAGCTTGCGTAATGCACCAAAAGCAGAACGAGCGCCAGCAGATGAGCAGCCGGTTTTAAGAAGCGAGTTTAAAGACCGTGCTTTTGTTGACAACGATGGCCACAACAGTGATCGCGAACAACGTCCTCCGCAACAAGACAATAGACTAAGAGACAACAATAGAGCGCCTGACAACCGCCAAGATGACGGCGGAAAAATCCAGGCGGATACCACTCGAAATTATGCAGACCGCGAAGGTAATTACCGTAATCCGCCACGACGTGGTGGTAAAGCACGCGATGGCTTTGTCGCGAGTGAGTTTGATAAATCCCGCGCAGGTAAAACGGCAGCTCATCAAAAAGCTGCAGAGAAATTACCAAACACGCAAGGCAACCCTCAACCAAGACTGTCTAAATTAATGGCGGATATTGGGCTTTGCTCCCGTCGTGAAGCAGATGATTGGATTGTTAATGGTTGGGTAAAAGTCGATGGTGAGATTATTGATGTATTAGGTTCACGTGTGAACCCAGATGCAGAAATCGTTGTCAGTGCTTATGCCATGGAGCATCAAGCCGAGAACGTGACAATCTTGCTACATAAACCAGTTGGTCATGTCAGTGGCCAAGCGGAAGATGGTTACCAACCTGCCATTGTATTAGTGCACCCTGATAATGAATGGATAGAAGACCCCGACCTAAACGAAGTCAATGAAAAAGAGTTTCAACGAGGATTCTTACACGGACTTGCACCAGCAGGTCGCTTAGATATTGACTCAACAGGTTTGTTAGTACTTACTCAAGACGGCCGTGTTGCACGCCGCTTAATCGGGCAAGACACCAGCGTAGAAAAAGAGTACTTAGTACGTGTTGAAGGCGAGCTTAGCGATAAAGACCTTGAACGCTTAAACCACGGTTTACATTTAGATGGCGAAGAACTCAAACCAGCCAAAGTAAGCTGGCAGAATGAAGACCAATTACGCTTCGTTTTACGTGAGGGTAAAAAACGCCAAATTCGACGTATGTGTGAAATGGTCGGCCTACATGTGGTCGGTTTGAAGCGTGTCCGCATCGGAAGTGTAAATTTAGGTAAATTACCAGTAGGAATGTGGCGTTACCTACGTGGTAACGAATCATTTTAAGTTATGCCTACCGTTCTGAACTTTACACAAGGGACCAAAAAAATGGGGCTATTTAATAGCGTTGCAGGAGTAGTATTAGGTAATATGTTAGGTGGCAAAAGTGGCGGGGCTGATACAAGCATCCTCGGCCAAGTTGCAATGGAAGTACTGAACAAAAATGGTGGCATCGGCGGTCTTTTAGAAAAATTCAACCAAGGTGGCTTAGGTGATATTGCTGCCTCTTGGGTTGGCCAAGAGGCAAATCAATCAGTTTCTCCAGATCAAATTGGCAGCTTATTGGGTAACGATACGATTGCAGAGCTAGCTTCTAAATTTGGTATTGACTCTAGCTTGCTGACTGGTCAAATTGCAAAATACTTACCTGAGATTGTTAACAATGTGACTCCTAATGGTCAAGTGGATAACAAGTCAGACGAATTACTATCTGCTGTACTGGGTATGCTGAAATAAAGCGAATCAATGAACAATGACGCCAATAGCAGTATTAGGCGCCATTTGTTTTTAGACAATCATCTCATCAGCTACTAGCTGATAAAATAGACGATTCCTCAACAACTATTTAAACAAAGCCACTCATGGATTTATTGTTAATTCTCAAAACCATCATCATGGGCATCGTAGAAGGTGCAACTGAATTTTTGCCTATCAGCAGTACTGGGCATCTCATTATTGCAGGTGATGTGCTGGGATTTTTGACCAAAGATAAACGTGATGTATTTGAAATCATTATTCAGCTGGGTGCAATTCTAGCTGTGGTGTGGCAGTACCGTACCAAGGTTTTACATGTTACGACTAATTTAAGCGAACCAAAATCGCAGCAATTAATCCTTAATTTATTTATTGCCTTTCTACCATTAGCCATTATTGGGCTAGCCTTTCACCATCAAATTAAAGCCTTATTGTTCAACCCAAAATCAGTCGCCATTGCACTCATTATCGGTGGTTTTATTATTTTATGGATAGAAAAAAAATTGCCGAAAGTCTCCGTCACTTCTGTGGATGATATGGACTGGAAGCATGCGGTGAAGATAGGCTTTGCACAAGCCATTGCCTTAATACCTGGTGCATCTAGAGCAGCCTCAACCATTATCGGCGGCATGGTGTTTGGTTTATCTCGCACAGTAGCAACTGAGTTTTCATTCTTTTTAGCGATTCCTGTCATGTTTGCCGCAACCGCTTATGATTTATACAAAAGCAAAGGTTTACTGGCTAGTGATGATGTTTGGGTATTTCTAATTGGCTTTATCACCGCATTCATTGCTGCACTCGTTGTCATTAAAGTATTGATTCGCTATATTGCTAATCACAATTTCGCCATATTCGCTTGGTATCGCATTGCATTTGGCGCGCTAGTGCTTTTTTATTACTGGTAAATATTATTCATCCTCGAAAATAAATTGATTAACAGCTTAAGTTCATTTAAGGAACACCAATGAAAAAAATATTGAAACATACTGCTTTGGGTTTTGTTGCAATTGTTATTTTAACGCTTACTTTTATCGCTTATTTTGCCGCAACTTTTAACCCGAATGACCATAAACAGGAAATCATTGATCTTGTTAAAGAAGATAACAATCGAGACTTAACCATTGATGGTGACATTGGCCTCTCTTTCTGGCCAAAACTAGGTGCAGATTTAGGTAAGGTTTCTCTCTCTGAATATAAGTCTGACAAAGAGTTTGCCTCTATCACTAGCGCCAAAGTCGCGCTCGCTGTGCTGCCACTACTCAAAAACTCACTCGTCGTTGATACCATTTATATTGATGGCGCAAAAGCCAATATCGTTAAATATAAAGACGGCACGACCAACTACGACGACTTGTTGAGTACCGATGAATCAAAATCAGAAGACATTCAATTTAATGTACAAGGTATTAACATCACGAACTCGGAAGTGAGTTATGCCGATAAAACACAAGGCACACAATACAACGTAAGCAACTTCAACTTAAAGTCTAGCCATATTGCTTTAGGTGAGCCTATTGATTTAGACACCAACTTCACCATTAAAACCAACCAACCTGCCGTTGATGCAACATCGGCAATCAAAGGCACTTTCTTGTATGACCCTGGCAGCAAGCGCTTTAGCGTAAAAGGACTAGACAGTTCCATCCAAGGCGCACTACTGGATGGGTCAGATGTTGATATCAAAGCAACTGGTGATGTTGATGTACAAACAGAAAATAGCGCATTTTTAATCGACAACTTACAACTCCTTGTTTCTGGCAACTTTAACGGTGTTGCAAAAAGCATCAACTTGAATGCTCCATCAATTAACATTGAGCAAGATAACGTGAAAAGTGACAAAGTCACTGTGAAACTGGCGCAAAAAGGTAAAGGAAATGATTTAGCCGTCAATATGGTGTTGGCGAATATGCACGGCTCACCAAAAGCTATTCAAAGCACGGGCATCACTGGTGACTTATCGATGACACAAGGCAAGCGCGTTGTAACAGGGACCTTTTCATCACCGTTCAAAGGCAATATGGAAGCGCTCATCTTTGACATACCAAAACTGGTAGGAAAACTAAATATTAAAGACCCGAGCTTGCCCAATGGTGCAGCGAAAGGGTCCTTTAACTTAAATACACATACCGATATTAAAAAAGAGTTAGCTAACAGCACGTTCGATATTGTATTAGAAGACACCAAACTCAAAGGTGATGTTACCGTCACTAGCTTTAAAAAACCAAATATTAAATTCAACTTAACTGCTGACAAGCTAGACCTGAATAAACTATTAGGTGTGCCAACCGCATCTACTGCAGACTCAAGAAAACCTGCCGACATGTCTGCACTAAACGCTTTACTCCTCGATGGTAAAGTGAAAATCAACAGCGTCGTGTATGACACCTACAACGTATCGGGCTTAAACCTTAGCATCAAAGCCGATGGTAAAAAAATCGCTGTTAGTAGTTTAAACGTGAAGGTCAATGGCAGCCAAATTAAAGGGGCATTAAGTGTTAGACAATTTGCTAAGCCGTTATACAACTTCAACCTAGATATCGACCAAGTGAACTTGAATGATTATATCAGTGAAGCGCCTGCCGATGCAAAAACCACGGGTGATGAAATCCTCGACTTAAGCGCGTTAAAAGCCTTAAATGCCAATGGTTCATTACGTATTGGTAAACTGAGTTATGGCAAAACCAAACTGGCTGATATTCGAATTAATTTAAAAGCCGATGGTGGTGTTGCAAAATTAGCCCCATTCTCAGCTAGCCTATACGGTGGCAGCATGAAGGGTTCATTGGATGTTGATGCGCGCGCAACGCCCAATATCATCTTTAAACAAACCATAAGCAACGTCTCCGTTGGCCCTTTATTAGAAGACACCATTAACAATGACATGCTGTCTGGCAACGGTACCGTTAAAGTGGATATCACCACCCAAGGCAATACGGTAAATAGTTTTAAAAAAAACTTAGCTGGCACCTCATCACTCGCACTCGCTAACGGTGCACTTAAGGGTGTAGACATTGCTGGCAGCATTCGTGAAATTAAAAACAAAGTGAACTTTGCAAAGTCAAAAGAAGCGGCGTCAGATAGCGCAAAAAAGACTGACTTTAGTGAGCTCACTGCCAGCTTTACCATTAATGATGGCATCGCAGAAAACAATGATCTAGCCATGAAAGCACCTATTTTGCGTTTAGCCAAAGGTGACAGTAAAGGTACGGTTGATATTGCAAACGAAAAAATTAAATACGTCGCCAAGCCAACAATTGTTAAGTCGCTAAAAGGCCAGGGTGGTGATGATTTGAATCAGTTGAGCGGCGTTGGCATTCCAGTCAAAATTGCCGGCTCATTTGATAACCCTAAGTTCAGCTTAGATTTTTCGGGTATTGCCACAGGTATTGCTAAAGTCAAACTATTAGAAAAAGTTGGTGGTTCCAAAGGTGATGCTTTACAAGAGCTTATTAGTGGTGGCAATAAATTTGATGCCCTCAAAGGCTTATTAGGTAAAAATAAAAAAGAGCCTGTCGCAGCATCAGCAGGCGCTCCAGCTGAAAAACCAGAAAGCGTAGAAGATAAAGCAAAAGAGAAGTTAAAAGACTTGCTTAAGTTTTAACTACATATGCGTGCTTTTTCAACCGTCATCATTGCATGGCAAAAAGACCATGGCAGACATGACTTGCCATGGCAAAACACCACAAATCCTTACGCGATTTGGGTTTCTGAAATCATGTTGCAACAAACCCAAGTCACCGCTGTTATTGTTTACTACGCCAACTTCCTGGCACGCTTTCAATCCATTGCTGATCTTGCCAATGCAACACAAGAAGAAGTGCTGCAATCATGGAGTGGCCTAGGCTACTATTCACGCGCGCGTAATTTGCACAATGCTGCACAAACCATCGTTGATGATTTCAATGGTGTGTTTCCGACAGACTTTGACGACATTATCAGCTTACCGGGTATCGGTCGCTCAACTGCCGCCGCCATCTCAACCTTTGCTTTAGACCGCCCACAACCGATTTTAGATGGCAATGTGAAACGTGTATTTGCAAGACACTTTTTAGTTGAAGGCTGGACAAGTAAGCCTGCCGTTCAACAACAGCTATGGACAATTGCCGAACAAGAAAACCCACCTCAAGACGCCATTGCCTACACACAAGGTTTAATGGATTTAGGCTCATCGGTTTGCACCCACAGCAAACCAAAGTGCGAACTCTGCCCAGTGAATAAAAGCTGCAAAGCACTCGCTAACGACCAAACAAAAAACTTACCCACACCCAAGCCGAAAAAAACCATCCCGCATAAAGAAACCATCATGCTAGTCATTCGCATGGGCAATGAAGTGCTACTAGAAAAACGTCCTCAAAAAGGCATCTGGGCAGGACTGTGGAGCTTGCCTGAAATTAGCATGGCTGAGATTGCCAGTGAAGTTGCTTATGAACGGCTTGGTTTAACGGTCGAGCCAGATGAGCCATTAGCTGTTGTTAATCATGTGTTTACTCACTATAAACTCGACATTACTCCGCAACCGTTAAAAGTTACCAGCACACCGAGGCAGAAAGAAAGGGCTGGGTATATTTGGATGGTAGTAGTAGATGCAATTGATGCAGCACTACCTACGCCTGTGCGGAACATTTTACTAAGTATTAGTAACCCCAATTCATAACCGCCAACAACTAAACTATCCGAAAAAATACATTTATATTGTTGTAGTAGTAAACAAAAAGAACTAATAAGGAAAACATCATGGCGAATGTACCTGCAATAGTATCTAAACGTTTAATTTCAACCGTTCCCAAACTTAAAAACATGCCCCTTAAGGCGAAGAGTAAGGTGTCAACGAATCTGGTACAGTCACGATTATTATTGACATGCTTAAGGACATATTTGGCTTTGAAAAATACTCAGACATCACAAGGTAATATGCAATCCAAGGCACCTATTGCGGCTTAGCAGTCAAGTGTGGAAAGGGTGTTGAGTACTTAATTGAAGTAAATTGATTGGCCTCAACCTAAAAAACAACCCTCTGAAACAAGCCGTCAATTATGCTTCAAGAGAAGGTGTCAAATGGGAGTACTCACTAATGGGTTAGTTTGGGAAATTCACCGTGTCACACTAAATCGAAAAGTTGAGAACGAAAACATTTGTACACTTGACTTCGAAAGTATAAATCCAAAAATATGTCGATCAAGAGCAGTTATTTTTACTCTGTAAAAGGGGCATACAAAAGGATGTGATTAACGATTTTTTTGAATACAAGCAAAGTGTGAGTCGTTATACAATCTGTGCCTTTTACTATCTGGCCCAGTTATATCCGCCATAAGAAGAGAGCATATGAAGCTAAAAGGTGGCATCAAAATTGACCCTCAAGAAATTACTGATGCATTAGAGCGTGGTTTAATCAAAAGGGAAGTTTTAGTTAGCTAAAGTGTAAAAGAAGCACAAAAGTTTGTGGCCAAAGTATTTAAACAACAAGAAATAGCCATGATTCTAAGCCGTCCACTATGGCCAACAATCGGTTTTGTCATCACAGTATTTGGTGGCACGTTGGGTTGTGTGCTTTTACTACTCAAAAAATCCACAGCTTTTTATCTATTTGTTGCTTCACTCATCGGTGTTGTCATTACAACCCTGCATGCCCTGACCTTAGGTGGTCAGTTCGAGATGGGTGAAGTCATTGGGATTATTATGATCCCTTCAATCGTTGCACTTTTCCTGATTTGGTATGCCCAATATTGCAAAACAAAGGGCTGGCTTAACTAAACCAAACCAGCAATGGGCAAGAACACAGTATACTTTGCTTGCTGTGGCCCTAGACTGTTTGGAATCAATGTAAAATTAATTTTCTAGAGTATTAAAGACTGTTATTCAACTATCAGCCTTTGGCCCTCTTTTTAAACTTTAAGCCTTAAGGAGTATGTGTATGACTGTATATATTGTTGCTGATGTTGAAGTGACTGATGATGCTTGGGTCCCTGAGTATGCCGAAAAAGTGCATGATATTGTGCATAAGCACGGCGGGAAATATTTATCACGTAGTGGCAATATTGAAGTACTAGAAGGTGAGCCATACCCGAATACATTAATCGCCTTATTAGCATTCCCAGATGCTGCATCGGCGAAGGCGTTTGCAAACGATCCTGAATATGCGCCATTTGGAAAGGCCAGACAAGATGGCTCAAATAGTCGCTTTCAATTAATTGATGATACGGATATTGCTGGTACGATTCCTTACCTAGGTAAAGGTTAAGTACAACTCGCGTAGGGCGCAGCAACTAACAAGGTATTGCGCCGTATGTGACACCACACTCATGACTAACTAGCGGTTACTCCGCTAACAATCCCAGTCCCTCCAACGATTCTCGCAGATTGTCTGCTACCACTTGATAGTCCGCTGTATTCGGATGTACATAGCCTGCTTTTAACACACCGGTTGAAAGTACAGTACTAAACATATTGGCAACTAATGTAGTTTGCATTTCTTCTGCCAGCCTTGCATGAAGCGGATGGTCATCTAGGTCACCGAATGCAGCTTTAGCTGGTTGATAGTCGGGAATAGCGATAAGTACCGTTGGAATACGCTTTAATTTTACCGCTTGAATAATGGCGCGCAGGTTGGCTTCCTTTTCGCTAAGGGCTATTTTGCGTAGAAAATCATTGTCGCCTAGCTTAATCATGAGTAAAGCAGGCTGATGTTCATCCAATAAGTCTGGCAAGCCCGCCAAGCCTTGCGCACTAATGTTATCAGGCATGCCTGCGTTGACAATGTCCCACCCTGAGTACTGTGCTAGTAATGAGGGGTGGTCTTGCCCTTCAGTGGCCCCTGTGCCATAGCTTAAACTACCGCCTAGCATGAGGGCAGTTACGCTGGGATAGCCGCTAGCTTGAGAGCGCTACTACAAGCAACTAATACTAGCGTGATGCACAGCAATGCTAAGGCTTTGATGCACTTGAATAGATTGTTTCGTATTTAATTTTTTCTAACTAGTTAATGAAAAAAGGCAGCCTAGGCCGCCTTTTATTCCGCTCCGTGCGACTGCAAAATCCGTTCTGCTGTCATTTGAAAGCGAGCTGATACAAAGACTTTATCTTGCTCGCTTGTATCAGCCACCACTAATTTGAGTTAGGTAGTCTTAATACTTAGTCTTGATCCCAGCTGTCTTCCCACATACAGTGTTTCACTTTTTGACGGTTAGCAATTAACTCGTCAATGCTAGGCTCGTCATTCAAAGCGCGTTTAATCGCCAGCTTAGTCGCCTCGTAGTTATTCTTGTACATGTCTTTTTTGTCTAAATTAGGGTCTGTAGCTGCCCCTGGATCAATCCATACCAAGCTGATAATGCAAAGGTCATTCACTTGATCTTTAGGGATAATGCCTTCAATCACACAATCTAAAATCGCATCTGCTGTTGCTGCTTGAACCAAGCCACCGAACAAATCAATATTAGCTGAATCTTTTAAAGTCACTTTTGGCACTGTCATGCATACTGGACGCACCATTTGGTTTAAGTCACGTACAGCAAACATCGCTGTGTGGCCTTTTGTTTGTTGCATTAAATTGGCGAACGCTTGGCCGACTGGACCATCGACTGCGCCGATGAGAATTTCTGGCATCGCTGCTGAGGTATCTTTACCTTCTGTATATAGCGTTGCTTCGCCTGCTTTTAAAATAATTTTTGACATACATACCCTTAATAATTGAACTTGAAATCGACTTAAAATCTATGGATGATTATACAATTTTAATGCGATGATTTAAAACTTTAGCAGCATATCTACATGGGGGATATTGGCATCTAAGTAAACATCACTCACAATAACAAAACCTGCTTCCTCGTAAAATGATGTGGCATGTGTTTGCGCCGAAAGGGTCGCTTCTTTTAGCTGTTGTTGTTTAGATAGCTTCATAGCGGTATTTAATAATGCCTTACCGATACCAGTCCCACGCTTTTCTTGCAGAACCGCCATGCGGCCTATGCTGCCATTGCTCAAAATACGGGCACAACCTACGGCCGCGCCTAGTTGATTGAAAGCCAACAAATGCCATGCATCCCTATCATGCGTATCCCACTCTAAAGCGACTGGCACTTGCTGCTCAAAAATAAAGACTTGTTCTCGAATCAGCCTTAACTGTGCTTCATGTGTAGCCCAAGTGACTTGTTTAATATAAAATTCTTGCATCGATTTTGACAACCTCATTTGTAAAACTTGCAGTTCATTGTGCTTTTAGGCATTATGCATACATAATTTTAAACTGTGAATTTAAGGAAGAAATGATGCAAAAGTATCAAACAGCAATAGCGCGAACTTTACTCGCATTGGTTTTTTTAGGCTTGGTGCTCTTACGCTTAGGTGCGATTATGAATACCCCTGATGGTTATGTGCAATATCAAGTGACATTGGGTCAATTTGGTTTACCAACGATTTTTGCACCAATCTTAATCTTGGTTCAATTGATTGCAGGCTTCAGTCTACTCATCGGCTTTAAAACAAAGCTATTTGCAAGTTTATTAGCAGGTTTAGCATTCTTTTTAGCGCTGGTACTAGGCACTAAAATTCCTGAAGTATTCTTCTTATACATCGGTATTGCTGGTGGTATGTTATTACTAAGTAGCTATCCACAAACGGCTTGTAGTGTAGATAACCGCAAGTTATAGTGTTATCGCTCTGTCAGTAGAACTAATAAAAAAGCGGCCTTAGCCGCTTTTTTTATTCCCATTCCAAAGCGGGATACAGAATATTCACATTTCGTCGATTAGCGACATTAAACAATACCCACTTATCTTTTTCACTTGCTGCAGCGGTGTCCATTGTTGCCTCTAAGCCAGTATCGCTTTCGATACCTGCACGAATATCTTTTAGTAATAACGTTAAGTAACGTAATTCATTATCAATCGCTTGTTTCCACTCAGTGGTTTGTGGGCCATGGCCTGGTACGACTTGCTTCACACCATCAACCGCCTTGAGTGTTTCTAACGTAGAAATTAAGCCTTTAATATCACCTTCAAGCACGGGTGTACGATCGATAAATAGTAAGTCGCCTGTAAATAAGGTTTGTGTTTGACTATCAATCACGGTGACATCAGTATTAGTATGCGCAACAGGATGAGCGGTTAATATTAATGTCCTATCGCCCAAATCTAGCGCTAAAGTGTCTTTTACCGCTAAAGTAGGAATAACAATATCACTGCCTTTAGCATCCTCACCTAGAAATTTTTCATTGAGTTTGGCATAACCTTCTTCACGTAATTGCATCGCTTCTGCCAATTTCTCATGCCCAACAAAAGTTGGTTTATCCGCAACAAAAGCCGCATTGCCAAAAATATGATCAGGATGCACATGCGTATTCACTACATATAAAATAGGTAATTGTGTAATCTCTGCAATCGCTGCTCGTAACTGCTTGCCAACTTTTAAGCTGCCTGTGGTATCAATAACAGCAACACCTTTGCTCCCGACGACAATACTGACATTACAAATATCGCCTTGATAACCAGTATCAATATCTAAGTGTTCTCCATGATGCACATAAATCCCACCACCAATATCTGCTAAGAAGCCTGAAGCTGCACTTGTTGGGCCGCTTTCTGCACAACCAGTCATCACTAATAGCATCATGCTTTGTATTAAAATTCGCATAAGTCATCTCTTTCCGTTTTTAACGGTTAAAATGTTAATTCTTATTTAACAAAAAAGTAGTGACAATTGTCACACAAAATATTAGTTTAAGTAGCACTATATTTGAGGAGAGGTGAATGAACGATCGCTATACTAAAACCGCAATCTTATTGCACTGGCTTATTGCCTTAGGGATTTTTACCATGTTTGGCCTTGGCTGGTTCATGAGTGAGCTACCAAAAGAAGCACTAGCACAAATGTCTTACGATTTATTTAATATGGGCATTTACACTTGGGATTTAGCAAAAGAAGCTTCTCCTAGAGCCTTCTATTTTAATTTGCACAAATCAATCGGTGTAACTGTGCTCGTATTTATTCTTCTTCGTGTGCTATGGCGTATTGGTCACAAACCCCCTGAGCTGCCCGCTGGGATTAAAGCATGGGAAAGTAAGCTATCTAAGGCTACGCATCATTTTCTATATTTATTAATGTTTGCCATGCCGTTAAGCGGCTTAGTAATGGCAGTATCAAGTAAATATGGTGTGAAATGGTTTGGGACGAAATTAATCCCTGGTATTAATAGTGAAACATTGCGTGATGTATTTCATGAAGTGCATGAAATTGTAGGCATTACCTTAATCTTGATTATTGTCTTACATATTGCAGGTGCACTAAAACATAAGATTATCGATAAAAATGACATCATGAAACGCATGTTGCCATAAGTGACTGTCTTATATTAAAGACATCAACTAAAAAGCTCCGAAAGGAGCTTTTTTATTATCTAACGAACGACAATTACATAGGGTAGCTGCTTTTGCCTAGTAACGCCTTTTACGCGGTGTAAAGTTATTACTACCCGGCTCGATATGTCTAAACGTAATACGTCCATTATTAATATCGTATGGGGATAATTCTAAAGTGACATTGTCGCCTGCCAAAATACGAATGTGGTTCTTTTTCATTTTACCACCCGCATAGGCGATTAATTTGTGATCATTTTCTAATGTCACACGATAACGTGAATCTGGTAACACTTCGGTTACTACACCATTCATTTCAATTAATTCTTCTTTAGCCAACTATTACTCCAAAATCTTATAAATTGCATATAAGCAATAAGGTCCGAAGTATAGGCTGTGATGTCTTGTTTAGCAACAAAAACACCCATAAATGCGTTTTTTTTGTGCTTTTATTACAAAAAAGTGGCTTTAGCCCTTGTTATTATGTTCAAGAGCGTGTAAAAAGCGTACTAAGGCGTTGGTTTTTTCAATTTTAAGTCAGTTAGGCATATGATTTTAAAACCCAAGTTTTCAGGGTGCCTCCCTACTTAAAGTATGAAAGATATAAAACATGGCTACAGGTACAGTAAAATGGTTTAACGACTCAAAAGGTTTTGGGTTCATTACTCCAGACGAAGGTGGTGACGATCTATTCGCTCACTTCTCAGCAATCGTTGATAGCGGTTACAAAAGTTTGAAAGAAAACGAAAAAGTAACGTTTGACGTGACTGACGGACCTAAAGGTAAACAAGCTTCTAATATTCAAAAAGCTTAAGTTACATAAAACCTGAGGAGTAACATCCTCAACTGAAATGGCTCTTTCTTAATAAAGAGCCATTTTTTTGTCTGCTATTTATTGAATGTTAGTTATTGCTGGTGATACTGAACACTGTGTTTACGAACAGCCTCAAGGAAAGCAGCGGCATTTTCAGGATCCGTCCACTGCGTAATACCATGGCCTAAATTAAACACATGGCCATTACCTTGTCCGTAGCTCGCTAGAATACTGGCCACCTCTTTATCAATCGCCACTGGCGTTGATAACAGTACGGCAGGGTCCATATTACCCTGTAATGCCATGGTATCGCCCACACGTGCACGTGCTTGGCCAATATCAATTGTCCAATCTAAACCTAAAGCATCAGCGCCAGACTCAGATTGTGCTTCAAGCCATAGGCCGCCACCTTTAGTAAACATTACACATGGCACTTTTCGTCCATCGGCTGTTTTAGTTAAACCAGCAATGATCTTTTTCATATAGTTGAGCGAGAACTCAATATAAGCATTATGTGAAAGCGCACCACCCCATGAATCAAAGATCATGACTGCTTGTGCACCCGCTTCAATTTGGGCATTCAAATACTGAATCACGGTTTGCGCAGTTGTTTCTAAAATATGGTGTAGCAAGTCTGGACGTTTGTACGCCATTTTTTTAATCGTTAAAAAATCAGTACCGCCTTTACCTTCCACCATATAAGTCGCCAGCGTCCATGGACTGCCAGAAAAGCCAATCAAAGGCACTCGGCCATTTAATGCCTTACGGATGCTGGATACAGCGTTAAATACATACTGTAAGTCACCCATATCAGGCACAGTCAACCTTTTAATATCAATCTCTTGCTGCAAAGTACGCGCAAATCGTGGACCTTCACCTGCCTCAAAGCTCAAACCTAACCCCATGGCATCAGGGATGGTTAAAATATCAGAAAAGAGGATCGCGGCATCCAATAATGGATAGCGGTCTAACGGCTGTAGCGCCACATCTGTTGCAAACTGCGCATTGCGACACAAGTCCATGAAGCTACCTGCATATTTACGCGTTTCTTTATACTCAGGTAAATAACGTCCTGCTTGTCGCATCATCCATACCGGCGTGTAATCAGTAGGCTCACGCATCAATGCTTTTAAAAAAGTATCATTCTGAAGTGTTTGCATGCTCATTGCTCTTTTCCAAAGAATTGGGGGTACACGTGTACCCCCATTATTTTACTTTGATTCTAGTTGCTTAACGTGGCAACACTGACGAACCCATCAAGTACTCATCCACAGCTTTCGCACATTGGCGGCCTTCACGAATCGCCCAAACAACCAATGATTGTCCGCGACGCATATCACCCGCAGCGAACACTTTATCTTTACTGGTAAAATAGCAGCCTTCGCTATCTGTTGTTGCTTTTACATTACCACGGCCATCCTTTTCTACACCAAATGCATCCAGTACGTTTTGGATTGGTGATACAAAGCCCATTGCTAATAAAACCAAATCCGCTTTAATGGTGAATTCAGAACCTGGGACCTCAGCCATTTCCCGACCTTTCCATTCTAGCCTAATGCCTTGCAAGGCTACGACTTTACCATCTTCACCAATTAATGCTTTTGTTCCCACCGACCAATCACGCTCAGCGCCTTCTTCATGCGAACTTGACGTGCGCATTTTGAGTGGCCAGTTTGGCCATGTTAAAGCACGATTTTCTTCCACTGCAGGTTGTGGCATCAATTCAAACTGTGTGATGCTAGCAGCACCATGTCGGTTAGATGTGCCAACACAGTCAGAACCTGTATCACCACCACCAATGACTATTACATGTTTGCCTGTTGCTTTAATTTGATCAGCAACCACATCTCCTGCAACCGCTTTATTGTTTGGCGCTAAAAAGTCCATCGCAAAATGTACGCCATCTAACTCACGACCAGTAACAGGTAAATCACGTGGATGTTCTGCACCACCAGCTAACACAACAGCATCGAAATCTTTCAATACATCATCTGCGCTCACATTATCGCCCACATATTGATTCGTCTTGAAAATGACGCCTTCTGCTTCCATCTGTATCATACGACGGTCAATGTGTGACTTCTCCATTTTAAAATCTGGGATGCCATAACGTAACAAACCACCAATGCGGTCATTTTTTTCTAACACAGTCACCGCATGTCCAGCACGTGCCAACTGTTGCGCAGCGGCTAAACCCGCCGGGCCAGAACCAACAATTGCGATTGTTTTTCCTGTTTTGTTGAGGTTGATTAGAGGTGTCACCCAATCATTTTCCCAAGCCTTGTCAATAATGGCATGCTCAATAGATTTAATCCCAACAGCATCATCATTAATATTCAGCGTGCAAGCTGCCTCACAAGGAGCAGGGCAAATACGGCCTGTAAACTCTGGGAAGTTATTGGTGGAGTGCAGCACATCAATCGCTTGCTTCCAGTCTTGGTTGTACACCAAGTCATTGAAGTCAGGAATGATGTTGTTCACTGGGCAACCAGAGGTACAAAATGGGATACCACAATCCATACAACGCGCACCCTGTTCTTTTGCATCATCATCACTCAGATGTAAAACAAACTCTTTGTAATTTTGAACCCGCTCTTTAACTGGAAGGTAACCTTCTGATAGTCGTTCGAACTCTTTAAACCCTGTCACTTTACCCATTATGCGGCTTCCTTACTTGCTGCGGCAGCTAACTCTGTTAGTGCACGTTTATATTCAATTGGCATCACTTTCACAAACTTGGCTCTTTCATTATCCCAATCAGCTAGAATCGCTTCAGCGCGCGCACTGCCTGTTAAATCTGCCTGATTTTGGATTAAGACTTTTAAGAGCACCTCATCTGGCTGACCTAAATGCTGCACCTTGCCTACGTCTGCATCCGCTGGCTCAACTGTTTCCAATGTCACCATACTCATATTGCAACGTTTAGCAAACTCACCATCTAAATCGTAGATGTAAGCCACACCACCACTCATACCCGCTGCGAAGTTTTGTCCCGTAATACCCAACACAACCACAGTACCTCCAGTCATGTATTCACAACCATGGTTGCCAACACCTTCAACCACCGTTGATGCGCCTGAGTTACGTACACAGAAACGTTCACCCGCAACACCGCCAAAATAAGTTTCACCTCCGGTTGCGCCGTACATTACGGTGTTACCCACAATAATGTTTTCATGTGAAATGCCCCTGAATACTGCAGGTGTTTTAATAATAATGCGGCCACCGCTTAAGCCCTTACCCACATAGTCATTACCTTCACCTGTTAAGTTGAACGTAATGCCTTTGGCTAAGAATGCGGCAAAACTTTGGCCTGATGTACCCGTAAAATTAATTTGAACCGTGTCATCTGGCAGTCCAGCATTGCCATATTTGCTCGCAATTTGATTTGACAGCATGGTACCAACGGTACGGTTGATATTTGAAATTGGTGTGTCAATAATAACTTTCTCACCCATCTCAATTGCTGGTTTTGCCTTTTCAATTAAAGCATTATCTAATGCATTCACTAAGCCATGATCTTGACCTTCTACGTTATAACGTGCCACACTAGCTGGCATATCAGGCAAGTGGAATATTTTACTGAAGTCTAAACCGTTAATTTTCCAGTGGTCGATACCTGCTTGCATGTCAAGCAAATCTGCACGGCCAATTAAGTCATTAAACTTAGCAATACCGATGCTTGCCATTAACTCACGAATCTCTTCAGCTACAAAGAAGAAATAATTTACAACATGCTCTGGCTTACCAGTAAATTTCTTACGCAGTTCTGGGTCTTGCGTTGCAACACCCACTGGGCAAGTATTCAAATGACACTTACGCATCATGATACAACCTTCAACCACGAGTGGTGCCGTTGCAAAGCCGAACTCATCAGCACCTAACAAGGCGCCAATCACAACGTCACGGCCTGTTTTCATTTGGCCATCAGCTTGCACAATCACACGGCCACGTAATTGGTTTAATACCAATGTCTGCTGTGTTTCAGCTAAGCCAAGCTCCCAGGGCGTACCGGCATGCTTCACTGAAGTTAGTGGTGATGCTCCTGTACCGCCATCATGACCAGCGACTACGATGTGATCTGATTTTGCTTTTGCAACACCAGCTGCCACTGTACCAACACCAGTTTCAGAAACTAACTTAGTTGAAATAGAAGCTTTAGGATTCGCATTTTTCAAATCATGAATCAGCTGTGCTAAATCCTCAATTGAATAAATATCATGATGTGGCGGTGGGGAAATCAAACCAACACCAGGCACACTGAAACGCAAGGTCGCAATGTACTGACTGACTTTATGCCCTGGTAATTGACCACCTTCGCCCGGCTTAGCACCTTGCGCTATTTTAATTTGAATTTGATCCGCATTCGCCAAGTATTCAGCCGTCACGCCAAAGCGACCACTGGCTACCTGTTTAATACTAGAACGCATTGAATCGCCTGCTTTTAATTTAACATCAGCTTCGATGGATTCTTTGCCGAATACTTCGGACATCGTGGTGTCTGTTGTAATCGGAATAAAGCGTTTCTTATCTTCGCCGCCTTCACCAGTATTGGATTTACCACCAATACGGTTCATGGCAACGGCTAATGTCGCATGCGCTTCTGTCGAGATGGAGCCCATTGACATCGCACCTGTTGCAAAGCGTTTCACAATCTCTTTAACTGACTCTACTTGCTCCAATGGAATCGCTGTGCCTGCAGGTTTAATCTCAAACAATCCACGCAATGTCATATGACGGCGTGCTTGGTCATTGATTAATTTTGCATACTCTTTATAAGTTTCGTACTTATTAGTACGAGTTGCATTTTGCAGCTTAGCAATTGAATCTGGCGTCCACATATGCTCTTCACCACGCACACGGTAAGCATACTCACCACCAGCATCTAATGCATTACTCAACACAGGATCATTACTAAAAGCAGCCTGATGTAAACGAAGCGCTTCTTCAGCCACTTGAACCAGGCCAATGCCTTCAATTTGTGTCGTTGTGCCTTTAAAATAAGTATCAATAAAATGTGAGCTCAAGCCAATGGCTTCGAAAATATGGGCACCACAGTATGACTGATAAGTAGAAATGCCCATTTTAGACATCACCTTATACAAGCCTTTACCAGCGGCCTTAATGAATTTCTCACTTGCTTCTTTTGAGTTTTCAGCAATATCCGCGATGGTTTTGTACGTTAACCATGGGAACACTGCTTCTGCACCGTAACCTGCCAACAAGGCAAAGTGATGCACTTCACGCGCTGAGCCAGTTGAAACAACCAAGCCCGTTTGCGTACGTAAGCCAGCTTCAACCAAATGCATATGCACCGCTGAAGTGGCTAGCAAAGCAGGAATCGCAATCATGCTGCTATCCATATTCATGTCGTTTAACACAATAATATTAAAACCATCAGCAACGGATTGCTCAGCTTTTGCACATAAGGCGGCTAAAGCACCTGACATACCGCCAATGCCATCTGCGGCGGGGTAACACATATCCAATGAAACCGAGTTGTAATCACCCTTGGTGATTGACTTGATATTCATGATTTTGGCAAAGTCCTCTTCGCTTAGGACAGGCTGACTGCCTTCCAAACGTGCTCCTGGCGTCGTTTCATGAATTTCAAGCAAGTTAGGCTTAGGCCCAACAAAAGTCACTAACGACATGACCATTTCTTCGCGAATTGGATCAATTGGTGGGTTAGTCACTTGCGCGAACAGCTGCTTAAAATAGTTATATAGGACCTTAGGCTTGTTCGATAATACTGGTAGTGCAGCATCGTTACCCATAGAGCCTGACGCTTCAGCACCCTTCATAAACATTGGCTCTAACAAGAACTTAATGTCTTCTTGCGTCATACCAAATGCTTGCTGTGTATCTAACAAGCTCTCTTTTAATTCGTAACTGGCTTCAACTGTTGGCAAGCTATCAATTTGATAGCGCGTTTCATCAATCCACTGGCGATAAGGCTTAGCAGTAGTTAATGTGCTTTTCACTTCCTCATCGTCAATAATGCGGCCTTGCTCCATGTCGATCATCAACATTTTTCCTGGCTGTAGGCGCCATTTTTTCACGATTTTTTCTTCTGGGAATGTCAACACACCCATTTCAGAAGCCATCATAACGATATCATCATCAGTGACTAAGTAACGTGCTGGACGTAAACCGTTACGGTCAAGCGTTGCACCAATGGTTTTGCCATCTGTAAAGGCAACTGCTGCCGGACCATCCCAAGGCTCCATGATTGCTGCATGATACTCATAGAACGCACGTCTATCATCATCCATAATGGCTTTTTCATTCCACGCTTCTGGAATCATCATCATCATTGCATGCGGCACACTATAACCACCGGCAACTAACAGCTCTAAACAGTTGTCAAAACAGGCAGAGTCTGAACGGCCGGCGACAATTAGCGGCCATACTTTCTCTAAGTCCTCACCTAGCAACTCTGAACTCATCGCTGCATGACGCGCTGTCACCCAGTTCACATTACCTTGTACCGTATTGATTTCACCATTGTGCGCAATCATTCGGAATGGATGTGCCAAATGCCATGATGGGAAAGTGTTTGTAGAGAACCGCTGATGCACTAAAGCGAGTGCTGAGACCACGCGTTCATCAACTAAATCTTTGTAATACACACCCACTTCATTGGCTAGCAACATGCCTTTATAAACAATCGTACGAGACGATAGTGAGGGCACATAGAAGTAAGCATTATCTTGAATATCCAAATGACGTACCGTATGTTCAATACGCTTACGCATCACAAAACACTTACGCTCAAAAGCATCTTGATCATCAAACGTGCTGCCAATAATCACCTGACGCATCATTGGCTCTACGTCGCGCGCTGCTTCCGCAATATTGCCGTTATCAACTGGCACATCACGCCAGCCTAATAGTGTTTGGCCTTCTTCTTGAATGATGTTTTCAATGACATCTTCACACTTCGCTCGATTACTAGAACCCTGTGGTAAAAATAAGTTACCAACCGCGTACTTTCCAGCTGCTGGCAGCTCAATATCAAGCTTAACTGCTTCTTCCCGCATAAATACATCTGGAATTTGCATCAGCAAACCAGCGCCATCGCCAAGCTTAGGGTCATGACCAGTCGCGCCACGGTGCGTTAAATTAGTTAGCAGCTCTAGACCCTGCTGAACAATTTTATGGCTTTTTTTACCTTTAATGTGCGCTACAAAACCAACGCCGCATGCATCATGTTCATTGCTAGGGCTATATAAACCTTGTTTTTTTGGCGTTGCATTTGCCGATTTGATCTTTGTCCGTCTAGTCAATTTTGAATCCTGCAGATTAATTGGGTTGTTCATATTCATATACTATATTCTCAAGCATTACTGTGCGTTTAGCAGAACCCTTAATAATACCGTTAAATACGCGTACTATCAATCACATAGCCTACTATTTACGGCTATTTATCAGATAAAATTTTCTGGAAAGCTTTTTCGGCTGCGGCAATCGTTGCTACAATATCCTCTTTTGTATGGGCTGCAGAAACAAATCCAGCCTCAAAAGCTGATGGGCCGAGGTAAATACCACTCTCTAACATGCTGTGGAAAAAGGTGTTAAAAACGGTTTTATCTGATGCCATTACCTCATCAAAAGAGGTTGGGCATGCCTCGCTAAAGTACAGCCCAAACATACCACCTACGCTTTGACCGCTAAAAGTAACGCCCGCTTTTTGAGCGGCGCCAACTAAACCATCAACTAACTTTTTCGTCTGTGCCGCTAAGTTTTTATGGAAATCTGGCGCCTGAATTAATTCCAAAGTTTTAAGCCCAGCTGTCACTGCCACAGGGTTGCCTGATAACGTACCCGCCTGATACACTTTTCCTAATGGCGCCAAACCAGACATAATGTCTTTACGCCCACCAAAAGCACCCACTGGCAAACCGCCACCAATCACTTTACCCAGCGTAGTCATATCTGGCTTGATGCCGTAAAGCGCTTGTGCACCACCCAAGTGCACACGGAAACCAGTCATCACTTCATCAAAAATCAACACTACGCCATACTGAGTACACAGCTCACGCAAGGCTTTTAGAAAAGCTTCCTTCGGTTTGACTAAATTCATGTTGCCAACAACAGGCTCAACAATCACACAGGCAAGCTCTTCGCCAGACTGTTTAAACAAAGCCTCTAGCTGTTCAACATCGTTATAAGGTAACGTTAGCGTATTCGCCGCCACTTCAGCAGGCACACCCGCCGAATCTGGCTCACCAAACGTCAACAAACCAGAACCTGCTTTAACCAATAGTGAGTCTGCATGCCCATGATAGCAACCCTCAAACTTCACTAACTTGCTACGCCCAGTAAAGCCACGCGCAACGCGAATCGCACTCATCGTTGCTTCCGTACCAGAGCTCACCAAGCGTATTTGTTCCATGCTCGGCACGAGTTTATTAATCGTCTCAGCCATCTCCAACTCTAAGCCTGTTGGTGCGCCAAACGACAAACTATTCGCCGCAACGGCTTGCACAGCCTCAATCACTTCTGGGTGTGCATGCCCAACAATCATAGGCCCCCATGAATTGATGTAGTCGATATACTCTTTTCCGTCCACATCCCACAGCTTAGAGCCTAGGCCTTTTTTAAAAAAAATAGGTGTACCGCCGACACTGCGAAAAGCACGAACTGGTGAATTAACGCCACCCGGAATCAGCTGCTGAGATTTTTCGAATAATATTTGATTTTTTGAAGTCATTTAATTGTATCGCTCTTACTTAAAATTGAATTAAATTGCTTGCTCAGGAAATGCCAAGCCTTTGTCGCCGATAATTGTACCTGCTTTTGACATGTCTGCGTATAAACCGACTAATGCTGAATGGAGGATGGCTTTTCGAAATCGGCCGCCAATGCTTCATTTTCTTCTCGCGCCCAAAAGAAACGGTCAGGAATAAACTGTCCCATGCCTGGTCTGAAAGCATTTTTTAGGGTTTGCCAGGTATATTCTTGCGCTTCTTGCAGCGCTTCTTCTATAGTTAAACCATGTGCCAGACACGCCGCAATGGCACTCGTTAATGTACAACCAGAACCATGGTAGCTGCCCAACAAACGCCCCCAATGATATTCTTTTATCAAGCCTTCCACTCCATAAAGTCCATTCACCACATCCGTCGTGCGCTCATGCGTCCCGGTAATCAACACATACTCTGAACCCAAGCCCAACAAGCGCTGCGATGCCACCTCTAAAGTGGTGTACTTCACCTCTTCACCTTCATCATAAAAAGCCAATCGGCGCGCCTCTATACTATTAGGTGTAATAATAGTCGCTTGTGGGAATAGCAATTCACACATTGCGGCTTGCATTTCCTCATTACTCAAATCATCGCCGCGGCCTGAGGTTAAGATAGGGTCAATCAGCAAAGGCACATCAGGGTAATCAGCCATAATTTCAGCAATCACCATCACATTTTCCACGCTTCCCAATAAGCCTAGCTTGAATGCGGATATTTTCACATCTTCCAGCATTGTGCGTGCCTGATCATTAATCCACTCAGCGTCTAACGCCATGACACTTTCAACACCCACTGTATCTTGCACGGTAATGCCAGTTGCAACGGATAGTGGATGGCAGCCGATACTGGCTAACGTTAAAATGTCTGCTTGCAAGCCTGCCCCACTACTGGGGTCAGTCGCGGCAAATGTCATTACGCATGGCGGTGTTTTAGTCATATGCTCTCTCTTTGAGCGGCTGACGGAAGTCGAAATGGAAAAATCACATCCATTCCGATTTTTTAGATTGTCCAAACAGACGGCCGCAGTAAATAGTTACTTCATTTTACTTGGCGGGCCGATAAGAAAGCAAAATATTTATGATGGTTATCTTATATAGGTTATATGTTTTGCCAGTAGCCGCATTTTTATTGTCATACGTTGTGCTTGTAAAGCCTGAGAGTGTCACGACATCACCATCAATCGCCGCAGTTAGTCTTGTATTGTATTGTTTAAAGTCCTCTGTTGGCTTGAAAGCACCAATCGTATCGTTTCTCGGGTCACCTGAATAAACCAACCAGCGGGCTTGGGTAAAAGCGGTATTAGCTGTTGTATTACCCGTTGCTTTTGTCCCGATGGTAATGTCTCCATCATCTGAATCTGCAGTAAACGTAATGTTGCCCGATTAGAACTCGATTGGGTCTATATCCAACACCCAACGAATTTTATTGGCTAATTTTTGAGCCCGCAATTGCGGCATCCATTGCCTTAAAAACTGATGGAATACCGCGCGGCTACTAGCTTGCAGCAGCAATTGACCTCTTTCCATATTATTTAATCGTTCCATCTGCGGCCTGAGCGGGTCATAGACCATTACATCACTTGAAATCTGTTGCGCTAAAGCAACAGATTCATTTAAAAATGCCAGCACTTGATTGTAAGTACTCGCTTCAGCTTTTAATAAAGCAAAGTAGCTAGTCGGCGGGAATTGCATAGCGTTACGTTCATCCAACAGCGCATCAGCATAAACTTCATAATCTTGCGCACGTAAGGCATCAAATAAAGCATGCTGCGGGAAGGTGGTTTGTATCAGCACTTCGCCAGGCTTTTCTGCACGGCCAGCCCGACCAGAAACTTGCATTAACTGAGAAAAAAGCCGCTCACTGGCGCGGAAGTCTGGGCTGAATAAGGCCGTGTCGGTATCAATAACACCGACCAAGGTCAGGTGCGGAAAATCATGGCCTTTTGCCAACATTTGCGTACCGACCAATATATCAACATCCCTATCATGTACTTTTTTCAACAAACCAGTCAGCGCGTCTTTGTTGCGAATACTGTCGCGGTCGACTCTAGCAATATTCGCCGTTGGAAATAAATCGACTAGTGTTTGCTCAAGTCGCTGCGTCGCTTGTCCAACAGGGCTTAAATCTGGATTGCCGCAATCAGGGCATTGCACTGGGATGCGTTGCTCATGTCCACAGTGGTGGCATTTCAGCTGCTTTTGCCCAAGATGTACAACCAGTCGCGCGGAACAACGCACACAAGGCGCAACCCATTGGCAAGCACTGCAATGCAATACGGGTGCATAACCACGCCGATTGAGAAACAGTAAACTTTGTTCGCCACGCTTTATTCGCTCTCGCATCTCGTGAATCAAAATAGGGGATAAGCCTTTTTCTGTTGGTGATTTCCCGATATCAATACAGTTAATTTTAGGTAACTGCGCACTTTCTACTGCACGCTCTTTTAATCGCAACAAACCATATTGTTGCTTCTTGGCTAAATGCCAAGTTTCCAATGATGGTGTTGCACTGCCCATGACGATCGGAATATCCAATTGCTTTGCCCGCATGATGGCAATATCGCGTGCATGATAGCGCATACCATCTTGTTGCTTATAAGAGCTATCATGCTCTTCATCTATGAGGATCATTTTCAACTTAGGCATGGCAGAGAACACACTCAAGCGTGTGCCAATGACAATTTTTGCCTCACCCGTACTAGCCAATTGCCAAGACTGTAAGCGCTCACTTTCACTTAAACTGCTATGCAGGGTAGCTAACGGGTATTCGCTTAAGCGGCTTCTAAAGCGCGATTCTAATTGTGGCGTTAAATTAATCTCTGGGACTAAAATTAACGCCTGCGCATCCCTTTCAGCTAATACCACTTTTAATAACTGAATATAAACTTCGGTTTTACCACTGCCAGTAATTCCGTATAGCAGCCACGGTTTAAAGAGGTTCGCCTCGCTTAACACCGACTGAATGACCTGCTGCTGCTCAGCGTTTAATGTGGGCTCTACATTCTCGGTTTGCAAACCAGCTTTCATAGCGACGACTTCTGTTTGCTGCAAACAATCCATTTCTTTTAATGTGGCGATGGCTTTACGCCAGCCAGATGATATTTCTGCCAATTGTGCTTCACTTAAGCTAGGTTTGACACTAGCGCCATCTTGCAAAGCAAGGACAATGCGTTGCAATACAGCTTGCCGCTTCGGAAGTGATTCAATATCAATAGGGCGGCTTAACGCATAAGCATAGCTTTTGCGCGTTTTGGCAGGCTTGATTTGCCGTAAGCGCAATGGTAGCGCCGCAATCGTGGCTTGCCCTAGTGGGTAATGGTAATAGCTTGCACAAAAGTTGAGTAACTTGAACATATTGGCATCAAACACCACACCGTCAAACACATGTTGTACCACTTTTAGCTTATTCTCAGGGACATCCGTCGTGTCCGTGATTTCCACAATCACGCCAACCAAGTTTCGCCCCGCAAACGATACAACCACGCGCTCACCAACCTGCGCCTTAAAGCCGTTATTTGCATAATCAAATAAGCGGGTTAGTGGTACATCAAGTCCAACTCTGAGTATTTGTTTTTTCATGGGTAGTGGTGTGCGTCAGTCAAGCAGTAGATAGTTTTGGTGTCATGTCATAATTGTCATGCCTTAATAGGTTAAAATACTGGTTTCGTGCATTTAATGCAATACAACTTTCTCATTTAGCTTTGGCTAATTGATAATAAAGAAGCGGCCATTGAAAGAATTCATCTCAAACCTACTCGTGCAAGCAGCCAACACTCTAGTTGAAGACACGTCTAGTATAAACATTATTTTAGAGCGGCCTAAATCAGCTGCGCATGGCGACTTTTCATGCAACCTTGCCATGATGCTAGCAAAGCCTTTGCGTCAAAACCCACGTGTGATTGCTGAGCAGCTTATTAATGCAATACCGCAAAACAACCAAATAGCAAAAATAGAAGTCGCTGGTGCTGGTTTTATTAACTTCTACTTAGCAGCTGATGCCAAGCACGCGGTGGTTAAAGCCATTTTGGAAGCTGGTGATCAATACGGCCAGAATCAAACAGGTAAAGGTGAAAAGGTACAAGTTGAGTTTGTCTCAGCCAACCCGACAGGGCCGCTGCATGTCGGTCATGGCCGCGGCGCTGCAGTAGGGGATTGTTTATCGCGCTTATTAGCGGCCAATGGCTGGGATGTCACGCGCGAATTTTATTACAACGATGCAGGTGCGCAAATTGATAATCTAACGATATCAGTGTTAGCACGTGCAAAAGGTGTTTCAACCAATGATATTAGCTTTCCTGAAAATGGTTATCGCGGTGAATATATTGCCGATATTGCCAAAGCCTTTTTAGCCAAAGAAACAATTGTTGCTGATGACACTGAAGTCACGGCCAGCGGCGACTTAAACGATACGGAGTCTGTTCGCCATTTTAGCGTCGCTTATTTGCGCCATGAACAAGATTTAGATTTGCGTGCCTTCCAAATCCAGTTTGATGTTTTTTCATTAGAAAGCGCACTCTATGCATCTGGCAAGGTAGAAGACACCGTACAATCCTTAATTAAGAGCGGGCATACTTACGAAGAAGAGGGTGCGCTTTGGTTGCGCACCACTGATTTCGGTGATGACAAAGACCGCGTGATGCGTAAAAATGAGGGCGGCTATACTTATTTTATTCCTGATGTAACTTACCATTTAGAAAAGTGGAATCGTGGTTTTATCAAAGTCATTAATGAGCAGGGCGCTGACCACCATAGTACGATTACAAGGGTGAGAGCTGGCTTGCAAGCACTAGACATTGGCATTCCAAAAGCTTGGCCTGATTATGTGTTGCACCAAATGGTAACGGTGATGCGCGGTGGTGAAGAAGTCAAGCTTTCTAAACGTGCTGGTAGTTATGTCACACTACGCGACTTAATTGAAGAGGTGGGTTGTGATGCCACGCGTTATTTCTTAGCTGCGCGTAAGTCAGACTCACAATTGATTTTTGATATTGACCTAGCCCGCGCACAAACCAATGATAATCCTGTGTATTACATTCAGTATGCCCATGCGCGAATTTGTAGTGTATTAACGCAGTGGGAAGGGGAACCATCAAGCCTAGCTGCAGCTGATTTAAGCGCATTAGCCTCATCGCGTGAAGCGATACTCATGCAAAAGCTAAGCGAATTTCCTGATGTAGTGCAACAGGCAGCTTCTGATTTAGCACCACATATGATTGCTAACTATTTAAAAGAGTGTGCTAGCGAGTTACATAGCTATTACAATGACACAAAATTTTTAGTGGATGATACGTCAACTAAATTAGCCCGCATGGCGTTAATCACTGCTACACGACATATTTTAAAAAATGGCTTACATTTACTTGGTGTTAGCGCGCCAAATAATATGTAAATACCAAGCAAATATAGTAATAAATGGATAAATACTATGAGTAGAGATTACAAACCTAGGTCGAAAAAAACAAATAGCGGTCACCCATTTTTATCTGGCCTGATGATTGGGTTCTTATTCGGCGTTGTGGTCACCGCTGGGCTGACCATGTATATCAAAGGTGATACTAGCCCATTCCGAGACACGCAAAAAAAACCATCCAAAATTGAAGCAGCCAGGAGTGAAGGATCAGGTTCTAGTCCTAAAGACCAAACCCCAGAAGATAAGCTTGATTTTTACACCATCTTGCCTAAGACTGAAAGTGCTGTGACAGAAAAAGAAATAGTACAAACAAACACAAAAGCCGATAGTCAAACCAGTAAAGAAAGTTATTTTTTGCAGATGGGCTCATTTAAAACAGAGGCCGATGCTGATAACCTAAAAGCTAAACTAGCCCTACAAGGTTTTGAATCAATTGTGCAAACAGCCACCATTCCTGATCAAGGAACTTGGCATCGCGTACGCGTTGGGCCATTAAAAAACATTGATTCTATTAATAAAGTCCGTGCTGATTTATTAGACAATAGCTTTAGTGCTGATTTGATTAAAGTGCAAACTGAAACAAAATAAGTGAAGTAAATTTGAATTCCACGTCAGCTTTATTGTCTTTCTAACCGTTACTCAATATAAAAATCTCGTTAATTAGAAATTTAGGATAAATAATGAATAAATTATTACTCTCGTTTATTGTCATGTTCAGCACTATTGGCTTAAGTAGCACTGTATTGGCAGCACCACAATTAGGGCAAGAGTTTGATGCTGTTGCGCAAACCCTCCCAACAACAGACAAAAGTAAAATTGAAGTGATGGAAATATTTTGGTACGGCTGTTCACATTGCTACCACATGGAAGAACCACTGCATACTTGGCTAAAAAACAAACCTGCAGATGTTAACTTTATACGTATGCCTGGTTTGCCTAACCCTAGCTGGGCGCCAATGGCACAAGCTTTTTACACGATGGATGCACTGGGCATTCAAGAGAAATTGCACACAAAATTATTTGATGCAATTCATAAGCAAAGAACACTAGACCCAACGAAACAAAAATCGACAATTAATTGGATCGTTAACAATAGTGGTTTAGATCGTAAAAAAATAGAAGGTACTTTTAACTCTTTTGCTGTTAACGCTAAGGTGAAGCGTGCTGAACAAGTGTTCCGATCATCTGGTGCTACTGGTGTGCCTAGCTTGGTGATTGATGGAAAATATATCACTTCTGGCACTATGGCTGGTGGCAATCCACAAGCATTACAAGTTGCTGACTATATTATCAAGAATATACGTGCATCAAAAAAGAAGGTGTCAACTAAAAAAACATCTTCAAAAAAGTAAGCAAGGCAGCTGATAAAATTAAGTTGCCGTCTAGACGGAAATAACTTTACACTTAACCCGCCAAGTAATTACTTGGCGGGTTTTTTACTACACGCGATAATCAAACCATATGAAAAAGATATTCATTACAGGTGCTTCAAGTGGAATTGGCTTAGCTTTAGCTCGGGAATACGCAGCCCAGTATAATCAGCAAAATTTAGTGCTTGGGTTAGTCGGCCGTAAAGCAGATGCTTTACAACAAATCACGGCTGAGCTTAAGTCCAAGTATCAAGTAAGCTGCATAGCTTACTCTCTAGATGTTAGAGATCATGCAACACTTAATAAGGCAGCCTCAGATTTTGTAACCCGTTTCGGTACACCTAATATCATCATTGCTAGTGCAGGAGTAGGTCGCGGCACACTGACCGAGAATCAAGAAGATATTGCTGCATTTCAAGCCATTATGGATATTAATTTCATGGGTATGGTACATACTTTTAGTCCATTTATTGCGACTATGCGCGAAGGAAAGTCCGAACAAACGCAATTAGTCGGCATTGCCAGTGTTGCCGGCATTCGTGGATTACCGGGTGCTGGTGCTTATAGCGCTAGCAAAGCAGCCGCTATTGCTTACCTTGAAAGTTTGCGCGTAGAGCTACAAACTGATGGCATTAATGTAATGACTATTGCACCAGGCTATATTCGTACACCAATGACTGATATTAACGATTACAAGATGCCATTTCTAATGGATGCTGATGTATTTGCACGAAAATGCATTAAAGCAATTGACCATAAACGCCGTTTTATTATTATTCCTTGGCAAATGGGCTGGGTAGCTAGATTAATGCGCTTTATTCCACCGGCTTTATGGGATTGG
>JAPKBG010000022.1 GCA_028823485.1 Methylophilaceae bacterium
GCAAACTTTAACTTCACTACGACACCTGCAACTTCATAATCTTGAGAAAGCTTATACCATCGTTCCAGTAGCTCATTATACAAAGGAAATAAGGCTTCACTGCAGGCTTGGATATTTGTTAAGTCTTGTGTGTAGGTGTTTTCGACAGACACAGACTTACGCACTCGACGGGTCTGCACGGGCCGATGGTCTTCACCATATCTTCTAGTCGCTAAGGCTTGTCCCATGCGGCCAAATTTTTGCTCTAACTCTAACTCACTAAAAGAGCGAAGATCAGCGCAGTTTTGAATACCATGCGCTGCTAATTTAGCAGCACTTACTGGGCCAATACCGGGTATTTTTGTGACGCAAAGGCGAGCACTAAATCCATCGAGCTCACTGGGTTTGACGACAAATAAGCCATTAGGTTTGCGCCAATCACTGGCCACTTTGGCAATAAACTTATTGGGAGCCACCCCAGCAGAAATAGTAATGCCAACCTCCGCCTCAACGGCAGACCTTATATCTTTCGCAATCAGGGTGGCGCTGCCACCAAACAGGGGAGAGTCTGTTACATCAATAAACGCCTCATCTAAGGATAAAGGTTCTATGGTCGTGGAGTAACGCTTAAAAATAGTCATTATTTGTTGTGATACGGCCTTATACAAAGCCATTCGGCCTGGCAAAATCAACAACTCTGGGCAAGCACGGATGGCTGATGCCGATGCCATGGCCGAGTGTACGCCAAATTTTCGAGCAGGGTAATTGCAGGTAGCGATAACTCCTCGACTATTTGCAGCGCCACCAATAGCAATCGGTCGATGACGATAACTCGGCACTTCGCGCATCTCTACAGCGGCATAAAAGCAGTCACAATCACAATGAATTATCTTTCGACTCATCGACACCCTACTTAACTTTATTACTGTACATATAACCAGTATTTTACATATAATATAGAATACATCAAGTCTTACTATAGACCTGTCTAGCGCTTGCGCAATTAAAGCGATATTATTACTGAATATACTGGCGTTACCGAGACTTATATGAACCCACAAGCACAAACAGAACTTGAAGCTGCAGCTTTTCGTAGCCTAGTTAAACATCTAGATGGCCGCAAAGATGTGCAGAACATTGACCTAATGATATTGGCTGGGTTTTGTCGCAACTGTATGAGCAAATGGCTGTTAGCTGCGGCTGATGAAAAAGGTGTAGCGATGAACTATGATGAAGCTAGAGAGCATGTCTATCGCATGCCTTACGGTGAATGGAAAGAAAATCATCAGTTATCTGCAACTGAAGAGCAAAGGAAAGCTTTTTCAGCCATGGAGAAAGCCAAAGTAACAGTGAATAGTTAGTTCCATGACTACTTCATCTAGCCCTCAAAACACACACCCACTGATGCAAGTGCTTGAAGAAAAGATAAAACTACTTATCAGCCAAAACTTAGTTATGAGCCTAGAAATTGCCCAGTTAAAGCAGCAAAATGACCATTTAACGACCCAACTGAGGGAACAGGAAGGCCCCACTGAGAGAATAAATCATCCCTAGGAGATACTTTCTGCTGACAAATATTGGCACATTCTTGCGCCAGCATGGAGCGCTAACTGGGTTAGTTTTATTGCTTGTGGGCGCTTTTCTGCTTAAGAATGCAGAAAAAACCGACCAACCATCTGAACTAGACTCAGGCGGTAACACTCGGGTGCTTTCTAGTGCGAATATGGCAGCGCGTATTAGTCAGGTGATTGAATCCACCTTTTACACCAAGGTAGAGCCCATACCTGATTTTTTAGCTATAACTGATGTAAAATTAAAAAAGACAACTTTTTTTAATTATTTAAAGAAACTAACGGAAGTAGCAAATTACAAAATTCTTCAACTTCGTGCTGAAATTAAAGGCATGAATCCCCAGCGCCTAACACACCGTCAGGTCCAATTACTGAATCGCTTATCCCAAACCTACAAAATAAAAGCTACAAATCCTGTTGAGCAAATCGATTTACTGTTGCATAAGGTGGGAATCATTCCAGAGGCCATGGTGCTGGCCCAAGCTGCTAATGAAAGTGCTTGGGGGACTTCTCGTTTTGCGATTCAAGGCAACAATCTTTTTGGCCAGTGGTGTTTCAGTCTAGGCTGTGGCCTAGTTCCAAGCGGTCGGCCTGATGGAGCGACATACGAAGTACTCAGGTTTAAAGACCCACAGGCATCTGTAGATGCCTATATGCGTAACTTAAACCGTCATTACCGGTATGCAAACTTGAGGGATATTCGAACATGCATAGCTAGTGAGAATGAGACAGTGACAGCTCGTGCTTTATCAGCAGGATTAATAGGGTACTCTACTCGCGGCGAAGACTATATTGATGAAATTAGATCAATGATTCGTGTCAATAAACTAGAGGCTTGGCAACAAAGTTGGTGGGGTAATAGTAATCAACACCCTTGCAGTAAACTGGTGAATTTTGAACGCCCTAAAGCGGCTACAGAGAACCCGGTTCAGGATATCACTCAGTCCAGTAACAATTAATAAACTAAGTTAAAAAGCTACGTTTTTAGGGCCTAGTAAAATTAATTGGAGATTAACTGGAAATTGAAAAGGCACGCTCATGATGCCAATCTCGACTCATGGGTAAAGATGTGAAGGCGCTGGACTGTCGTTGGGCGTTACAGTAACTTAAATAACCTACCCAAAACATGAGTATGGTTGGGCATAGTCCTGGTCAGGGGTCTTGAACTAACTAGTAAACAACCCGATATACTTTAGTTATGAAGGACTAAAAGTGTTTAGCCTTCCATCAAAACAGGCAGCTGATAAATGAGTTTAGAATGGCTTTTAGTAGTTTTGTTACTGGGGATGATTTACTGGTGGGATACCAGTGCGGCCAAGGATCGAGCGCGATTGGCTGCAAAGCAACAGTGCGAGCTACAAGACCTACAATTACTTGATGACACCGTAGCACTTAAAAAAACTCGTCTTAAGCGTGATCGTCGCGGACACATCTCATTTTTACGACAATTTACTTTTGAATTCAGCAGTGACGGTGAACAAAGAACTCAGGGAGAATTACATTTACTAGGGAAAAAAATGACTCACCTGCATCTGGAAGTGCATCGAATACACTAGATTACGC
>JAPKBG010000004.1 GCA_028823485.1 Methylophilaceae bacterium
CTGCCAAGCTATTTATTTATCTATTAAAGCTCCGTTAGGAGCTTTTTTAGTTTTTGCTGTTGTATTTCTGAGTGCTGTTAGTGTGTTCTGGCGCTATAAATGAGGTGGGTGCATTCCAATTCACTGAATTTATTGATATAATTACTTGATGATTAGGGGCTGTATGCCCTTTTTTTATTTCCGCGGCATTCGTGTAGGTGAACTTAAAGGATTGTTTGTGCAAGATTTAGCAGGTTTGATTGATAAAACAGTAATGCAGCTTGGATTTGAGTTGGTAGACCTCGAGATGTCTAATCGAGGAAAATTGTTACGTGTGTTTATTGATAAGCTTAATCCAAAAGATATTAAAGACAGTGTTGTTATTGAAGATTGTGTGTTGGTCAGCAATCAGCTAGGTAACGTATTAACTGTTGAGCACGAGATTGACTATGACAGGTTAGAGGTATCCTCGGCGGGTATGGATCGTGTTATTAAGAAAGAACAGGATTTTATTAGGTTTTTAGGAGAGCGCGCGCAGGTTAAATTGCGAGCGCCAGTGATTGTTGAAGGCAAAGAGCCAAGAAAGAATTTTGTTGGCATTCTGCGTGGATTTGAAGATGGGGTAATTCTGCTTGAGTGCGATGGTGTGGTCGAATCATTGCCGCTAAAGAGTATTGACAAAGCACGTTTAAGCCCACAGTTTTAATTTATTTAAGTTTTAATGGTTAGCATTTGGATCATTAAGTAATTATTTTCAGTTCGGAGAGAAGCGATGAGTCGTGACATTTTATTATTAGTAGATGCTTTAGCACACGAGAAAAATGTGAGTGAAGAGATTGTGTTTACTGCCTTGGAATTGGCTTTAGCTTCAGCGACTAAGAAAAATCATGAAGATAATACTGATATTCGTGTTTCAATTGATCGTGAAACAGGTGAGTACGAAACATTTAGAAGATGGCAGTATGTTGAGTATGATTTATTAGAAAGTTCAGATTTTCAATTTGACGAAGAAGATGAGCGTGCAATGGGTCGTCAAATTGGCGACCACTATGAAGAGCCATTAGCGTCAATTGAGTTCGGACGTATTGGTGCACAAGCAGCGAAGCAAGTTATTTTGCAAAAGGTGCGTGAGGCTGAACGTGAGCAAATCTTAGAAGATTTCTTAGCTCGTGACGAAACCATGGTAACTGGCGTGATTAAACGCATGGAAAAAGGTAACGCGCTGATTGAAGTGGGTCGTCTTGAGTGTGTTATCCCGCGTGAGTCAATGATTCCAAAAGAGAATCTACGCGTTGGTGATCGTATTCGTGCTAATTTATCACGTATTGAACGTGGTGCGCGTGGGCCTCAGTTGATTTTGTCGCGTATCGCGCCAGATTTTTTAACACGGTTGTTTGAATTAGAAGTGCCAGAAATCGAAGAAGGCTTATTAGAGATTCGTTCAGCAGCCCGTGACCCTGGCTTGCGTTCAAAAATTGCAGTTAAAACGAATGATCAGCGTTTAGACCCTGTTGGCACTTGTGTGGGTATGCGTGGTTCACGCGTACAAGCAGTGACTGGTGAGCTTGCTGGAGAGCGTGTTGACATCGTGTTGTGGAGCATGGAGCCAGCACAGTTTGTGATAAATGCCATGGCGCCAGCTGAAGTGGCTAGTATTGTTGTGAATGAAGATACGCATAGTATGGATGTGGTGGTTGATGAAGATCAGTTAGCACTAGCTATTGGTCGTAGTGGCCAAAATGTGCGCCTCGCTTCAGAGTTAACTGGTTGGACACTTAACATTCTGACAGTAGAAGAGGCTGAGAAGAAAACGCAAGATGAGTATGCCAACGTGAGTCAAATATTCATGGAGAAACTGGACGTTGATGAAGAAGTTGCAGAGATCTTGGCGCAAGAAGGCTTTAGCACTTTAGAAGAAATTGCTTATGTACCAATGGCTGAAATGGTTGAAATTGAAGCATTTGATGAAGATACGATTAATGAATTACGTTCACGTGCACGTGCGGCCTTATTAACGGAAGCGATTGCTAAAGAAGAAAAAGTCGACGATTCAGCTGAAGGTTTGATCAAAATGGAAGGCATGGACGATGAAACTGCTACGTTATTAGCTTCGAAAAAAGTGGTAACAATGAATGACTTGGCAGAACTGGCCGTTGATGAGTTAGTAGAGTTAAGCGGGATGGATGAAGAGCGAGCAAAAACACTCATTATGACAGCGCGCGCACCTTGGTTTGAATAAGGCAGTGGTTTGAATAAAGCAGTGGTTTGAGTAAGTCATGAATTTGAATATATCATGACTTAAAACGATAATTTAAAGCAGTAAAAAGTAGAGAAACTGGAGCAGTAAATGGCACAATCAACCGTTAAACAATTCGCCACAGAGCTGGGGTTACCCATCACTTTGCTATTAGAGCAATTGAAAAGCGCGGGCGTAGATAAATCTGCTGTCGACGATCAATTAGGTGAAGCTGATAAAACAGCCTTGCTCGACTACTTACGTAAAGAGCATGGTGCCGCGCAAGCGCCAAAAAATAAAATCACGCTGACACGTAAGCAAAGTACTGAGATTAAAAAAACTGATAGTGACGGTAGAGCCCGTACGATTCAGGTTGAAGTGCGTAAAAAACGCGTGTTGATGCGGGAAGAAGCAAAAGAAGAGTCTGCACCAGTTAAGGTGGAAGAAGCTGAGGTGACCGTTGGTGAAGCAACCCCAGATCTTGTTGTTGAAGCTGTGGTTGAAGCGCCTGTAGCAGAGGCTGCACCAGAGCCTGTCGCAGAAGAAGTAACGATGCCAGTTGAGGTTGAGTCAGCTAAAGAAGTAAAGCCAAAGCCTGTTGAGGTTGCACCAGAGCTGGTTGTTAAGCGTAGAAAACAAGTGCTGACACCAGAGCAGATTGCGATTCGTGAAAAAGAAGCAGAGCGTCATGCCAAGCTGGTTGCTTTTCAGCAAGATGATTTACGTAAAAAAGAAGCGTTAAAACAGCGTCGAATCGATGAAGAGCAAAAACGTAAAGAGGCTGAAGAAGCTGCTGCAAAAGAAAAATCAAAAAAACTAAGTGAAGGAACATTGCATAAGCCAGCTGCAAAAGCAGGCGCTACAGCTGCAAAGCCAGGCGCTAGCAAAGACGCTAAAAAAGACAAAAGCAGCAATAAAGATTGGAACGATAAAGAAAACCGTAAGCGTGGCTTTAAAACACGCGGTGCACCAACAGCTAATGGTTGGCGCTCTAAAAAAGGCAAGAATAAGTCATCGCAAAAACAAGAGGATGAAGAAAACGCATTTGTTGCACCTACTGAGGCAGTGGTGCATGAGGTCTTGGTGCCAGAAACCTTGTCTGTTTCAGATTTGGCGAAGAAAATGTTTGTAAAAGCCAATGAGGTCATTAAAACCCTGATGGGTATGGGTATGATGGTAACCATCAACCAAGTGCTTGATCAAGAAACGGCGATTATTATCGTTGAAGAAATGGGCCATACTGCCATTGCAGCTGCAGATAATGACCCTGAAACATTCTTGGAAGAAGTTGAGCATGAGGATGCGGTCTTAGAGAAACGACCACCAGTGGTGACAGTGATGGGTCATGTTGACCATGGTAAAACATCGTTACTCGATTACATTCGGACCAGTAAGATTGCTGGCGGAGAAGCCGGCGGAATTACGCAGCATATTGGTGCTTACCATGTAGAAACGCCAAATGGTATGGTGACGTTCCTAGATACACCAGGTCACGAAGCCTTTACGGCGATGCGGGCACGTGGTGCAAAAGCGACTGACGTTGTTATTTTGGTGGTCTCTGCTGATGACGGTGTGATGCCGCAAACAAGAGAAGCGATTCACCATGCTAAGGCAGGTAATGTGCCATTAGTTGTTGCAATTAATAAAATTGATAAGCCAGACTCTGATCCAGAGCGTGTAAAAATGGAATTGGTGGCAGAAGAAGTAGTGCCAGAAGAGTTTGGTGGCGAAGTCATGTTCCGTGAGGTATCTGCGAAAACTGGTCAAGGCATTGATGAGTTGCTTGAAGCCCTATTACTGCAAGCTGAAGTGCTTGAATTGCAAGCGGCGAAAAACGTACCTGCTAAAGGTTTGGTTATTGAAGGTCGCTTAGATAAGGGTCGAGGCCCAGTTTCTACGATACTCGTACAATCAGGCACATTGAAGCGTGGCGATATGTTACTTGCTGGTAGCACTTATGGCCGTGTTCGAGCCATGTTAGATGAAACAGGTACGGAAATTAAAGAAGCAGGACCATCGATTCCTGTTGAGGTTTTAGGTTTGTCTGATGTCCCAGCTTCTGGTGAAGAAGTGATTGTCTTGAATGATGAGCGTAAAGCGCGTGAAATCGCGATTTTCCGTCAAGGTAGGTTCCGTGATGTGAAGTTTGCGAAACAGCAGGCAGCGAAACTTGAAAATATGATGGGAAAAATGGCGGATGGCGAAGTGCAAACGCTAGGCTTGATTATTAAATCTGACGTACAAGGTTCAAATGAGGCGTTAGAAACAAGCCTACTCAAGCTAGCGACTGAAGAAGTCCGTGTGAATATTATTCACACTGGCGTTGGTGCTATTAGTGAGTCTGACGTTAACTTGGCCATGGCTTCAAATGCGGTATTGATTGGCTTTAATGTACGTGCCGATACTGGCGCGCGTAAGTTGGTTGAAGCGAACGGCGTCGATGTACGCTACTACAATATTATTTATGAAGCGGTTGATGAAATTAAAGCGGCACTGAGTGGAATGTTGGCACCAGAGAAACGTGAAAGTATTATCGGTAGTGTTGAAATTCGTGAAGTATTCCGTATTTCTAAAATCGGTGCAGTCGCTGGTTGTTATGTGCGAGATGGCCGTATTACAAGTGAATCAAAAATCCGCGTATTACGTGACAATCTAATTATTCACACAGGTGAATTAGATTCATTGAAACGCTTTAAAGATGACGTAAAAGAAGTAAAAAACAACTTTGAATGTGGTCTTTCATTGAAAGGTTATAACGACCTTGATGTGGGCGATTTATTAGAAGTCTATGAAGTATTAGAGATTGCTCGCTCACTATAATGGCAAAAGCCTTTTCAAGGTCTAGCCGAGTAGCTGAACAAATGCGCCGTGAATTAGCGGATTTGTTGCAGTTCGAAGTGAAAGACCCGCGTGTTGGCATGGTGACAGTAACTGAGGTGGAGGTCACTGGAGACATGGAGCATGCTAAGGTCTTTTATAGTGCAGCAGCAGGTACGCCAGAGTTGCAAGCTGGCTTAGAAAAGTCGTCTGGCTTTTTACGCTCACAAGTGGCTAAGCGGATGTTGTTACGCAAGGTGCCTCAGCTGCACTTTCAATATGATGCTTCTTCAGACTATAGTATGAAAATGACCAAATTGATTGATGAAGCATTAGCAAATAGTCCAAAAGACGACAACGACCGTAAAGATAGTTCAGAAGACTAAGCTTTTGCAGTTCCGACGCACGAAAAGAAAAATTGATGGTATTTTATTGCTAGATAAGCCACTCGGCTATTCTTCCAACCAAGCATTACAAAAAATAAAATGGCTATTCCAAGCCACCAAAGCTGGCCATACTGGCACCTTAGATCCACTTGCGACAGGTTTGCTTCCGATTTGCTTGGGTGAAGCAACTAAGTTTGCGCAACATGTGACCGATGCCGGCAAAACCTATATTGCTAACATCAAGTTTGGTGTTCAAACCAGGACTGGCGATGCTGAAGGTGAAGTTGTTTCAACTAAGCCTGTCAATATAACCAAATCTGAGCTAGAGCAAGCTTGTCAGAAATTCTTGGGTGAAGTTAGCCAAGTGCCACCGATGTATTCTGCGTTAAAACATAAGGGCAAGCCTTTGTATGAGTATGCGAGAGCTGGCATTGAAATTGAACGTCCAGCAAGGCAAGTCACTATTACAAAAATCGCGGTAGATTCGTTTATAAATGATGAAGCTATTATTACTGTTAGCTGCAGCAAAGGTACTTATATCCGCACGTTAGCAGAAGATATCGCCAATACCCTGGATAATCACGCACATTTAATTGGTTTGCGACGAATTGAAACGGCTGGTTATGATATTGCTGATGCGATGACAATCGAAGCCGTTGAAGAGCTAGCAATGGAGTTACGCGATGCACAACTGCTGCCAGTAGACACGGCGATTAGTGTATTACCGAAAATTACGATCAGTGCTGACGCGGCTTTTTACTTTAAGCAAGGGCAGGCTTTTTGGGAAGCTGGCAGTATTCCAGATGGTGAGTTGCGCGTGTATGCCGAAGATGGTGTTTTTCTTGGCTTAGGAAAATTAATGGAAGACGGAAAAATCACCGCAAAGCGATTAGTCCATTTGTAACAGTACGACAAAACGCTCACACAGCCCTTTTAAAGCTTTAAAATTCTTGCGCTTTTACGATAACGCGCTACCCTGACAGTTAGTGTTTTGTCATTTATCTACCACACACAAGGGTAGTCGGCATTGCCTATTTCTATAAGTGAGGGTAACCCATGACAACGCCAATCCGCGTCAAGTATCAAACCATCGAAATCGGTAGCATCGATATTCATTTGTGTACATTACGAGATAAGCAACAATATAGTGATCCAGACGATATTGCAAAAAATCTCGGTATCAATGATACCTTGTGGCCACTATTTGGTGTGGTATGGCCTTCTAGCTTAGTGCTCGCACATTATATGAATGACTATGCAACGGATGGTAAGCGAATACTAGAAATTGGTTGTGGTATGGCATTAACCAGTTTAATGCTCAACAAGCAACACGCTGACATCACAGCAACCGATCATCACCCAGAGGTTGGCGACTTCTTGAAACGCAACTCTGAGCTTAATCATGATGCGGATATTCAATACGAACGTGCTGATTGGTCAGAAGATACTGATTCTTTAGGTCGGTTTGATCTGATTATTGGTAGTGATATTTTGTATGAAGATGAACATATTCAGCAATTAGCCAATTTTGTTGAACAACATAGCCTGCCTAATTGTGAGGTGGTCTTAGTTGACCCAGGAAGAGGCAGAAAAAATAAACTAGGCTTGCAGATGGAAAAACACGGCTATCAAAGTGAGCAAATAAAACCAATAAATACCGATTACTTAGAAATGCCATTTAAAGGCTTTGTATTGAAATACTGGCGAACTGCTAAGTAAAAGGTGAAAAGAATCACAAAAAACGATAAATTGACTTAAAAACAGAAGCTTAAGCCCGAAAAGTTTGGTGTTTTGTGAGTTTATGTCTATAATGCTCGTCTCATGTGATTAAGCATGTAAATTGAATGCAAGCGCAGGTTAGGTAAATAGGTTACTTCGCTATGTTTGTATTGACGCTAACTTAAGGATATAAAGATGGCAGTTACAGCGCAAGACTCAGCAAAAATTATTAAAGAATATCAACGTGCCCCAAATGATACGGCTAGCCCAGAAGTGCAAGTGGCATTGTTAACAAACCGTATTACTTACTTAACAGAGCATTTTAAAGCAAACAAAAAAGACAATCACTCACGTCGTGGTTTGTTGGCTATGGTTAGCCAGCGACGTAAGTTATTAGATTATCTTAAAGGTAGAGACGCAAGCCGTTATCAAGCATTAATTAGTAAACTAGGCTTACGTAAATAATTTCTGTAAATGCGTTATTCGCCTTTATAGATGTGTAGAAAGTCGATTGCATTTAACGATGCGTCGGCTTTTTTTATTGTTTGATTGCTATTGGGTAGTGAATAGCAATCTATTGAAAAGGAAAACAAATGTTTAATAAAGTAACGAAAAGTATTCAATATGGCGATCACACGCTAACGCTAGAAACTGGTGAGATTGCTCGCCAAGCTGATGCGACCGTGATGGTGAGCTATGGTGATACAGTTGTAATGGTTGCGGTTACTAGCCGTAGCGAAGTTAAAGCGGGTCAAGATTTCTTCCCTTTAACTGTTGATTACATGGAAAAAACATACGCTGCAGGTAAGATTCCTGGTAGCTTCTTTAAGCGTGAAGGCCGACCTTCAGAAAAAGAAACACTGACATCACGTTTAATCGATCGTCCGTTACGTCCACTGTTCCCAGAGTCGTTTTACAATGAAGTGCAAGTGGTGGCAACAGTGATATCGTCAGATCCTGAAATTGATTCAGATATTCCTGCGATTATTGGTGCTTCTGCTGCGATGTCATTATCTGGCATTCCATTCTTTGGCCCGTTAGGTGCTGCGCGTGTTGGTTATATTGATGGCGAGTACATCCTTAACCCAAGTAAAACACAAATGGAAACAACTGACCTAGATTTGGTTGTTGCAGCAACTGAAACAGCTGTCATGATGGTTGAGTCTGAGGCGAAAGAGCTTTCAGAAGCAGTAATGTTGGGTGCAGTAACATTCGGTCATGAAGCAATGCAACCAGTCATTAAAATGATTAATGAATTAGCTGCTGAAGCAGGTAAGGACGCATGGGATTGGAAAGCACTTGAGCCAGATGCTGCGTTAATCGAAAAAGTAAAAAACCTAATCGGTGCAGATGTTGATGCTGCTTTCAAAATTAAAGAAAAAGGCGAGCGTTCAGCGAAGTTAAGCGAAATCAAAAAACGTTTAACAGATGCGCTCATTACTGAAGAAACTTCAACAGAAGAAGCCAATAAAATTAAAGGTGAGTTCTTTAACTTAGAAGCACAGACAGTGCGTAGCCAAATTTTGAATGGTGATCCACGTATTGATGGCCGTGATACACGTACAGTGAGGCCTATTAGCATTCGTACGGGTGTATTGCCACGTACCCATGGTTCTGCCTTGTTTACGCGTGGTGAGACGCAGGCATTGGTTGTAGCAACATTAGGTACTGGCCGCGATGAGCAAAAAGTTGACGCCTTGCAAGGTGAGTTTACTGACAACTTTATGTTGCATTACAACTTCCCTCCATACGCAACTGGTGAAACCGGTCGCGTTGGCACACCTAAGCGTCGTGAAATTGGTCATGGCCGTTTAGCTAAACGTGCATTGATTGCTGCATTGCCTCCTAAAGAAGACTTTGATTACACAATGCGTGTGGTTTCAGAGATTACTGAATCAAATGGTTCTAGCTCTATGGCCTCTGTTTGTGGTGGTACTTTAGCATTGATGGATGCTGGCGTACCAATGAAAGCACCAGTAGCAGGTATTGCAATGGGCTTAATTAAAGATGGTAACCGCGTTGCTGTGTTGACTGATATTTTGGGTGATGAAGATCACTTAGGCGATATGGATTTTAAAGTAGCTGGTTCATTAAATGGTATTACTGCTTTGCAAATGGATATTAAAATCACCGGTATTACAGCACAAATTATGGAGGCTGCTTTAGCACAAGCCAAAGAAGGTCGTCAGCATATCTTAGCCATCATGCAAGAAGCGCTAGAGGCTGCTGACACTGAGATGTCTGAATTTGCACCACGTATTATCAGTGTAAAAATAAACCCTGATAAAATCCGTGACGTGATTGGTAAAGGCGGTGCTGTGATTCAAGCATTGACTAAAGAAACCAATACTAATATCGACATCGATGAAGACGGTACTGTGAAAATTGCATGTACGAGCGCTGAAGAAGGTGAAGAAGCGAAACGGCGTATTGAAGAGATTACTGCTGATGTTGAAGTAGGTCAAATCTACGAAGGCCCAGTTGTTAAAGTATTAGACTTCGGTGCTGTAGTTTCATTGATCCCAGGTAAAGATGGCTTGGTTCATATTTCACAAATCGCACATCAACGTGTGAATGCAGTCAGCGACTTCGTTAAAGAAGGCGACACTGTTAAAGTGAAAGTAGTTGAGATCGACGGTAAAGGCAAAGTGCGCTTAAGCATGAAAGCTTTGATCGAAGAGCCTGCTAAAGACGCTTAGTAATCAGTTAGTCTGAAGTAATAAAAAAGCCCGCTTAGCGGGCTTTTTTGTAGGCGTTGTTTTTAGATAAAGCGTGTAACGCCAAGTTGTTTAAGTCGCTTTATTTTGCAACTTGTCTTTCTCTTAACTCAGCAAGTGTTTTGCAATCAATGCATAAGGTTGCTGTTGGGCGAGCTTCAAGACGCTTCAGGCCAATTTCAATGCCACAGCTTTCGCAGTAGCCATATTCTGCAGCATCAATGTTGCGCAAAGTGCCATCAATTTTTTTAATTAATTTACGTTCGCGGTCACGGTTACGTAACTCAAGCGCCATATCCGATTCTTGGCTAGCACGGTCATTCGGGTCAGCAAACGTAGCGGAATCATCCTGCATGTGATGTACCGTGCGGTCAATATCATTACTTAGTTCAGTTTTCCACTTGTCTAAAATCGCGCGAAAGTGCTTTAGCTGTTTTTTATTCATATACACTTCATCAGGTTTTTCCTGATAAGGAATGAAACTAATATTCGGTTTTTTACCCATTTTTATGCCCAAAAAACTACTTAATAAAACAAATTTTGTAAGAATTTTACCGCGTGATTCTACATGATTCTTTGCCAGATGCAAGAGGTTTGCACTGCCAAGCTAATTTTTAGCTTCGTTTAGCTCCAATGCTAACAATGTGTTTTCCATTAATATTGCCACTGTCATTGGGCCAACGCCGCCTGGTACGGGGGTGATGAAGCCTGCCCGTTCTTTTGCAGTAGCAAATTCAACATCCCCACTCAGCGAGCCATCGTCTAAGCGATTAATACCAATATCGATAACAATTGCACCCGGTTTAATCCACTCGCCTTTGATTAAACCTGCCTTACCAGCAGCGGCAACCACTAAGTCTGCGTGTTTGACATTCTCTTCCAAATTTTTGGTGTGGCGATGACAGCTAGTAATCGTTGCGCCAGCTAACATCAGCTCCAATGCCATCGGCCTACCAACATGGTTAGAAACGCCCACAATCACGGCATCTAAGCCCATAGGATCAATGTTGCTAGCCTCAAGCATCTTAATCACACCAAATGGTGTGCAAGAGCGTAGCGCAGGCTGTCGAATGGCTAGGCGACCAATATTGTAAGGGTGGAAGCCATCAACATCTTTATTAACGTCCATATGCTCAATTAACCTATCTTCATCAATGTGAGTAGGTAATGGAGACTGGACTAAAATACCATCGACAGTTATATCTGCATTCAGTTGATCAATCAGCACCAATAATTCAGCTTCTGTTGTCGAAGCCGGCAAATCATGCGAGATAGAAGTAACCCCAACTTTTTCGCAAGCTAAACGCTTATTTCGTACATAGATGGCAGAGGCTGGGTCTACACCAATTAAAACAACAGCGAGACAAGGTGCGCGCTTGCCTGCGGCAATGCGTTCTGAAATGCGAGATTTAATACTATCGAGTAATTTTACTGAGATGGCTTTGCCATCAATTATTTGCGCTGACATGAATGTGTTTCAGTAGTATCTTAGAAATAATTGAGGATTTTATCATATTTGATTTGACCAATCGATTATATTCGAGTATATTTCTGCCTCTTCGGCGTGTAGCGTAGCCTGGTAGCGCGCCTGCTTTGGGAGCAGGATGTCGGGAGTTCGAATCTCTCCACGCCGACCAAATTTTCTTTGGTTTACCCGATGATAATGACATTGCGTCATTTAATTAACAATCTGCCCGTAGCTCAACCGGATAGAGCACCAGCCTTCTAAGCTGGGGGTTATAGGTTCGATTCCTATCGGGCAGGCCAGATTGATCGTTTTATGGTGGCTGTAGCTCAGTTGGTAGAGTCCCGGATTGTGATTCCGGTTGTCGTGGGTTCGAGCCCCATCAGCCACCCCATTATCTTCGTTTAAGATTCAACCCTTTAGCAAGTCTCATAGTCTATCTATAGTCGCTAATAATGCTGTTTGTCGTTCTCTTGTCCTTTTGGAGAAGTGTCTGGCTAGTATTCGTAAGCGCTCTAACGCATGGCAAGTAAGAATTCAACGTAGTGGTATCCCTTCTCGGTTAAGGATGAATAGAAGATTATTGCTATTGCTAGTAGGGCTTATTGTAAGTACCTCATCGTTCCCCCTTTTTTGCTAACCCATCCCATTAGCTTTTCTCATTAAGGAAGTAATCTGGACGCCAAGACAAGCCTCCAAAGATGGTTTTAATTCTGTCTTGATTATTCCTACATTTCTTGAAATCGCCCCATAAATAGCCAAACTCAATAAATATAATTTTAATCGGATTGTTGGTGTTAATTTCGTTTACTAATCCATAACTAACCTTTTTATTCTCACGCTCAAAAGTTCCAAAGAGCTTGTCCCAAATCATCATAACCCCTCCATAATTCTTATCCAGATATTGTTTATTTGATCCGTGATGTACCCTGTGAACAGATGGCGTATTAAATACCTCGTCTAACCATCCCAGCTTTCCTATGTATTCAGTATGAATCCAATGCTGATACTGAGCAATGAGTACCAATGCCACAAGTGCCTGAAATGGATTAAAACCTATCAAAATCATTGGGACTAGAAAAATCCACTCAAAGAAACCTTCGACTAAGCTTAGTCGGAATCCGACTGTCAGGTTGTAATCTACTGAACTGTGATGAACATTATGGCTCGCCCACAGAACTCGGTGTTTATGCTCAAATCGATGCATCCAGTAGTATGTAAAATCAGCTACCAGTATCGCCAAAACCCAAGTCCACCCAGTCATTTTAATATGTAAGGGCGTAATAATAAAAAAAGGCAATAAAGCAACAAATGCGATAGATGCGAATGCAGTTTTTTCTACTACTTGATGCGTAAGGAAAATTACACAATTTGCTACAGTGTCTTTCCACCTACGCTCTTTTTCCGTAAGTATATCAAGAATTATTTCACAACCAGTGATGCTTAGATTGGTGATAAACAGTGACGCTACTACCAACATAATTGGATGAGTTTCGAAAAGGGATGCCAAGTATTCAATTAGCATAAGGAAACCCTGATTCATTAAAAGCCAGACACAACGTCGGTAATTTGTACATTCCAACTAAACTAGGAAAGCTGAGATGCCAGCGTTTTTGTACTTGCATTGCCATAAAAGACCCTGTAAATAAATATTGATGAGCGAACGATTGTTCATTATAATATAGGCTTCTTAATAATCACACAAGTTACAAAGTGAAACACTTATGAATAAACGAGAAAAGGGTAAGGCGGAACGGCGTAACCTAATAGTAAACACGGCTATTGAATGCTTTATTAGGAATGGTATTCATAAAACAGGTATACGTGAAATAGCAAAGGAGGCGAATGTTAGCTTAGGAAATATGTACAATCATTTTTCCAGCAAACATGAACTTATTGCTGAAATTGCAGCTGTTGACAAAAGGGACCTTGAACGTATCATCAAAGAGATTAATAGCAATGAAGACCCTGCCACTGCAATAAGTAAACTCATTGATAACTACCTTGATTATGTATCTGTATTTGAGAATGCTGTTCTGACAATCGATATTATTGCGGAGTCAATAAGGAATCCCATTGTTGCAGAACAGTTTGAATCAAATCGACGAAACCTTTGTGATGCAGTTACTGCAACCATCAAAAAGGGTATATCGGAGGGTGTAATGAGAGATCAAATCAGTATTGATGATACAGTCAAATTATTGTTAGATGCTATAGAAGGCCTGGGTCTGCGTAATGGTCTAGCTCAGATAAAACCATCAACAGTAGAAAGAAAAACACTTCAAGAAATGATATTCAGAATGATATTACTAGGCCCATAATAGATACGCAACGTGACTACCTTCTGGCTTGAAACAAACATTTACTGAGAAATTTATAAGCCACATAGTTGATTCTTTATCTAAAATAGCAATCAATAATCACGATATTGATTGGCCGTTCCGTTATGGTGTTGCACAGTTTGTTGTCTAATAAAAAAATAACAACAAGCCTAGGTAATGAGTGTGTAGGGCAGGCTCAACGAATTTATTAGACAGCCAGTTTTAATTTTTACATATAAATCATGATTTTATAATGTTTTAGCTGCAGGGTTGTGATTCCGGTTGTAGGGGGTTCGAGCCCTCAGCCACCCCATTTTCTATTCTAAATAGTAGAATCGAAACATGAGCTTACAAATATCAAGCGAACTTAGTCATAAAATCAGACAAGCACCCCTCAACAGTTTTTTAATACGCTGCTTTAGTTAACTGGACTAACCCAGTCTTTTTGAACGTTAAACAACCTCTAATAGCAGCTCTTCTGTATTGTAAGCTTCATTCGCTTCCCGTTCGATATAAGCCGTTGCATATGTTGCTTGGTGCGCTGAGAAATGGTCATCATCTGTTCCGATTGCATCATCTGGTGTTTGTAGATCTAAAGACTGCAAGTTCGTCATTATGTTTTCTCGTTTTGTCAGGTGCTTTCTAAACCCATCTCTAAATCAAGTTGTAAATCTAGCTCTTCAGCTTGGTAAAAAAGTGAATCATCCCAGCTTGTAATATCTCGTGTTGCTAATAAACGATCATAGATATTCATGTATTCGCTATAAAGCTGATCTTATTCATCTAGTAATAGTTCGTTTGCTACTTCCATCACACACCATCCAATTCACTTTGTTGTGTTAAGTATTACTTCGGCATGAACAAAACAACCTTTAGATGAGGCACGTGAATTAACGTCTTATTCTTTACTTTGGACGAAATTGTGAGATATGCAAAAATTGTACGAAAAATGAAGCAGGCAGTGTAAGAACACTTCATTTTTTGCAGGGGCGTATTTGAGTTATTATTAACTTGATGATTTATCAAAGGATTTAGTTGGCGTGTGCTGTGGTATAAAACTTGCATCTTATAAGACCAACATAAATTATCCTAATGAGGAGTTCTTGCATGCAAGTATTGTCATTTTTTTACGTGGTTTATCGTTAGCCCTTATTACCATTTTTTTGTTCACGGCGCAGTTGAGCCATGCGGCCTTTAAAAGCCCTGTTGGCTTATGGCAAACCATTGATGATAAGTCAGGAAAACCGCGCTCATTAATCCGTATTAGTCAGAAATATGGAAAGTTAAGTGCGGTGATTGAAAAAGGCTTGCTTGAGTCAGATACGTCAGATGCTGTTTGTGATCAGTGTAAAGATGAGAGAAAAGGACATAAAATTGTCGGGATGACCATTGCTGAAGGCCTTGAAAAGGATGGAGATGAATATAATGGCGATAAAATTTTAGCCCCCGAGAATGGTAAAATCTATAAATGCTAAATGTCGCTAAATGTCGCCGGGTATGAATTAGAAGTGCGGGGTTATATTGGTTTTTCTTTACTTGGGCGCTCACAAATTTGGAAGAGAATTGAGTAGTTTTGCCCCAGAATGCAATAAATCACATTTAATGGTGATTTAATACTTGGAATTTTTTTTAAAAAACGGTATCATGCGCGGCTTGTTAGTGATTTGGGTGCTTAGCTCAGTTGGTAGAGCGTCGCCCTTACAAGGCGAATGTCAGCGGTTCGACCCCGTTAGCACCCACCATTTCAATAACGAGATAAATCATGATTGTTTTCGAACAATGATGTTTAGGAGCGGTAGTTCAGTTGGTTAGAATACCGGCCTGTCACGCCGGGGGTCGCGGGTTCGAGTCCCGTCCGCTCCGCCAGCATTAAAAAAGGGTTGTAGCTGAAAAGCTATAACCCTTTTTCATATCTCGATATGGATAGGCATTAAAGTCGCTATTGGTGACGGCCACTTTTCCGATTAGCTGCTAGTACGCTTGTTCAGCTGCCACAGTTTCGACAAAGAAATAATGGTCATCAAAAGAGTGATTAAGTAGCTCAGCTTCTTGCTGCGCTAATACAAAACTTTCCGCTTCAAACACTGGGTCGTTTTGTTCATCTAATACTTGATAAATTGTCATGTCGTACTCATTTAATGGTAAGTCGTTTAATACAGTCATTACATAATGATTGAGCAAGAGCTGCACCAAAAGTTTAATCAAATTAAGACCTTAAAATTTTTCTATTGTTCTTACTTTTTTAGGCTTTACACTTGAAGTAAAGCTTTAATCATTTTCCAAAAGTGTTGGCATCCGTGCTTTATACAATGCATTTATTTTGTGATAAGTTAATGACGGACTAGAGAAATATGGCCGGGCTACACCACCTCTATTACGGCGATGTTGTCACTTACCTCATCATTTTTTAAACGCAGAGCTCGTGTACTTAAATCAGCTCGGAGTTTGCTTTGATCGTTGATTTGATCTAAGTCGAGAAAGTACCAAAAGCGCTGATTCTCTTCTTTAAGTAATTCGTAAATATCCATTAAACATCTGTTTTCATATAATCTATTTTTGTTTTAGTATTACATCGGCCGCCACAGTGAAAACTTGATGGGATATGGCTATTTAAAATAGCCTTGAGCCAGGCAATGCGGGGCATGAAAGGTTGCGAATATGAAGCCAGAAGATTTACAAAAGCTAGTGACAATGGAAATGCCTTATGGGAAACATAAGGGCAGGGTACTGGCAGACCTGCCAGGTAATTATTTGAATTGGTTTTCCCGGGAAGGCTTTCCTAAGAGTGAGCTAGGTCGATTGTTACAGTTAATGCAAGAGATAGACCATAACGGCTTGTCTGATTTGTTGAAGCCGTTACGGCAGTAAAAATACTCTATGGTGATTTAATGCACAGGCGGGTTGTCCACGTCTAAACTGAGTGGTTTTTTCAACACAAATGATGGCAAAATAGTCGTGATTGCGGCATACACGAGTAAGCCGCCAAATAAGGTGTCACTAATGCCAAATTTTTCGTGCAAAATACTGGCAATCACCAGTGTGAAAATGAGTGTTGGCGCGAGGGCAACGGCAATATCAAGACTACTTTGATTAGTATCTTTATTGACGTAAATACGCTGTGCGGCAACGGCGCCGATTCTAAATGGCAGTAAAATAGCCGTAATCGCAAGACCTATCCAAAGAGACTCCCACTGTAATGCACCTTCAGGTACTTTCATTCCTCCATAAAAAAAGTAGAACGGTACAAAGAAGGACGCAAACAATTGTACGGCATGTAGATTGTCATCAGATGCTAGTGTCGGCATTCTTTTGTGTAATTGTCTTGCGGCTAGGCCGGTAAAGAACGCGCCAACAAGATAGTAAACACCGAGTTGTTTGGTGAGGTAGGCAGCAATAAGCCCAACCATGATGAGTAGTGAGAATTCAGAGCCTGGTGCGAATGGAATGACAATCCGACCTAAAAATATAAATAATAATGGTAAGCCAAAGGCAATAGCCAGCAGTGCCGCTAAAGAAATGCCTAAATCACTAGGAGAATTAGATTTTAAAAATATAAAGAGTAGTAATAGCGCTAACAGCTCGCCTGCAATGGCCTTGCTTTTGACCCAAAACTCTTCGTTCTTGTCGAGGTCAATTCCGGATAGCGATTCAAGAATAAACCCTGTTGATGGCGTGAGTAGTGCTAAGGCGATTAAGCCAGAAATTTGTAGAGAAAAATCAAAGTAACTCATGCCTGCCCATGTGAAGCAAGCAATGGCTATGCAGCGAATAAGCAAATGATTTAATAGCGGCCAAAAACCTTTTTTGAGTTCTTGTATATCAACCTCTAAGCCTGCAAATAGAAATAAGGATGAGATACCCAGTGCGGCTAAAAAGCTTAAGGTGGTGTCGTGACTATAGTCTGCGATACCAAAAACCGTAATCATGCCCAAAGCAAAGCAGGTCAATGGTGCAGGTATGTTATATTTTTGTAATGCTCTAGGGAAGACAAGCAAAATAAAAACAATGGATAAGTAGAGCACTTGGTCAGATATTGATGCGAATGAAAATTCGTTCATATGCGCTTATTAAAAAAGATTTTCACTATTATTACACAAATCTAAACTTAACAATATTTAGCAATTTTTAGGTGATTTAGCTAAAAGATTAGGTGATAAAATCAGCGAAATTTAATTCACAAATCACTCCATATGCAACGACTCACATTCGCCAGTGTTGCTAACACAATCCGTCATATATTCAGTCTTTCAGATGATAAATCGAAAGCCGATGCGATTGATACGGAAATTCGCTCCAACGTCAGTTTGCGCGGTACTAACTTATGGGTGTTGATATTTGCGATTTTGATTGCTTCGGTCGGTTTAAATGTGAACTCGACTGCAGTGGTGATTGGTGCAATGTTGATTTCACCATTGATGGGTCCAATTATGGGCATCGGTTACAGCATTGGTGTTTATGATTTTCCATTAATACGTAAGTCGGTGATGAGTTTGCTATTGGCGACTGTAATCGCTTTCTTAGCATCTACTTTGTATTTCTTGATTAGCCCATTATTAGAGGCGCACTCTGAATTGCTGGCAAGGACATCACTAACTATATGGTATGTATTGATCGCTTTTTTTGGCGGATTGGCAGGCATTATTGCGGCAACCAGAAAAATTAAAACCAATGTGATTCCTGGTGTAGCGATTTCGACAGCATTAATGCCGCCGCTTTGTACGGCTGGTTACGGCCTTGCGAATGGGCAGTGGCATTTCTTTTTCGGGGCCTTTTACCTTTACATTATTAACTCTGTATTTATTGCTTTTGCAGCGTTTATTATTATTTCTGCAATGAAGTTGCCGCATCGCAATTATGTGGATGCAAAAAACAGAAAGTCGTGTCAAAAAATACTTGTCTTTTCTGGTCTTTGTAACCGTCGTTCCCAGTTTATATTTGGCTTACAACTTAGTAAAAGAAGAGGTCTTTGCGCAACAAGCTAAATCATTTGTGATTAAAGAGTTTAAATTTGATGAAACGTACTATACCAATTTAGAGATTGATCCTAAATCTAAAAAAATTGAGTTGTCGTTAATTGGTAAGTCTATTTCAAAAAGCACGTTAGAAGCCATATAAAATAAGTTAATCAAAAACGCTTTGGAAGCGACGTCATTAGTTGTTCATCAGGCGGGTGAGCGAAAGATTGATACACTCTCCTTAAAAATGAGCATCATGGCTGATCTGTATAAGGAAAGTAAGATTGCCGTTGATTCGAGAGACAAACAAATTGCAAAATTAAATGAGCAGTTGCATTCATATAAAACGGCAGAGGAACTGATGGAAAGCGTGACGCCGGAGTTGCATGTCTTGTTCCCTGAAATCAATAGCATCGTGATTGCTAATGGCATTAGCTCTACGTCTCGCTATGATGTCTACCATCAAAAAGCAACACTCCTAGTAGTCGATGCAAAAAAGAAGCTATCCGCTCAGGATGCAGAGCGCTTAACCACCTGGCTGGAAGAGCGCTTAAAAACACAAAAGATTAAATTAATTTACGGGTGATCTTCATCCTAACAACGTTAAGTTGCACCAAGCTGGTGCGACTTAACGTTGGCTTATCTTAAATCATTCCGCGCTACAAGCTACTTTTTATAGTGCGAAAAAATACCCAACCCATTGTTTTTAATTGATATATAGCCAGTGATGATATTCGTTATCACGGCTAATTGACGGCATAATAATCAGCCAACGGCCTTGGCATGCTGATTGCTTAATCTACAGTGAAGACAATATCTTTCCTATATAGATTGGCTGTTAGTATGATTCGATTATTATTTACACTCTTGTATTCAATTGTGATGCATTTAAGCATTGTAACTTCAGCGTGGGCGGTACCAACTGATGCATTGTTGGTGCAAGCAGCCCAGCATGTCGTTAAAGTGCATGTGGCATTAAAAAATGGCAATAACGGCACGGGTTCTGGTGTCGTGGTTGCAAAAAATCGCATTGTGACCAACTGCCATGTGGTTGCGAATGCTTCAAGTATTCATGTGACTGTTGAGGGTGTGCCTTACATCGGGAGTGCGATTACACCAGATTGGTATCACGACGTTTGTCTTGTGACAGTTAAAGATTTGGATGCGCCAATTGCAACAATCGGGGCAAGTGAAAGTCTAGAGTATGAGCAAGCAGTATTTGCGATTGGTTACCCTAATGTCTCATCAACACCTGTACGTACGTTTGGCCATGTTAAAGGGTTATTCCCATTGGATGATAGTGTGATTATTCGCTCCAGTAGCACGTTTAAACGAGGTGAAAGTGGCGGCGGCGTGTTTGATGATACAGGGCACTTGGTCGGGATCATTACCTTAAAAAGCCCGGGTAAGCAAACCTACTATTACAATATGCCAGTTGAATGGGTGCAAGCGCTACTAGACCAGCCTGAGCAAGCCATTACAACGCATGCTAAACCTGCATTCTGGGCAACTTCAGCAGATCAATGGCCGTATTTTATGCAAGTTGTGCAGCCATATTTAACGGATGATTTTACATCATTAATGGCGGTGGCGACTCAATGGGCGGCACAAGAGCCCAATAATGCGGAAGCATGGTTTTATCTGGCAGTAGCAGAGTACGTAGCCCACGATGCAACGAATGCTGAAAAGCACATGAGAAAAGTCATCGCGCACAATGCGCAACATAGCCAAGCCATTTATTATCTAGGCTTAATCACGGCAGAGCACGGTTAACTTTCAGTACGCGCTTCAGTTTGTTGGGTGTTCTGTAAAGTGATCAGGCCCAAAGGTAACTGACACTTAATTAAACCTAATGTTTGGTGTTTTACGAGTTGGTTCTGTGTGTTTTGACTAGGCGTTTTAATTCCGGCACACAAGTACCATATTTAGTGCCGCATTTAAGCTTCGCTTGTAGTGTTTGTAAGTCAGCACCTATTTCACACGTTTCAATAATTTCATTTTCAGAAACATCGTAACAGTTGCAAATGATCTTGCCTCTTGATTTTTGTCCATTCGGTGGTGTGCCTAGCGGAGCAAGGGCCCACTTATGTAAATCGTCACTAAAATGAACTTCTAGCATGACTTGCTTAAGCTAATCTGCTGCCAAGGTTTCACCAATCAACCGCACAGCAGTCACTTGGCCATCTTCAACTAGAATGCGTTTGCTAACACTACGTTTAGCATCGTCATAGCTCAGCATCGGCGCACCTTCCACCATGTCAAGCAAGTCATCCAATTGTGCAATTGTGCAATTGTGCAATTACTTCTGTATTCGGCTGTTCAATATGTGATGCGCGCAGGACAACCACGCTCTGCTCTCTGCCGTATAAGCCGCAGATGGTATAGTCAAAGTGCTTAAGTAGTGCGCGAATTTGACTGATTAAGCTTAAGTCATGGCATGTGCTCATGACCGTCATTTGCCACGGCAGGTCGAGTTTCTCTACTCTAACTGCAGTATGTTTGAGCTCTGGCTGCTTGGAGGTTTTGTCTACATCTGCTGGCATTGGTGCATTCGCACCTAAACCATTCATAAATTGACGGCCCCAATGCATGGGTAAGAATGTTTGCGCAGTTTTGACTTCATCATATTTTTGAATACGAATATTCAATTCTCCACGCTTATTGCTGAGCTTAACAATGTCACCACCTTTGAGTTGGCGGCGTTGCATGTCATCCTCGTTCATGGAGAGCAGTGGCTCTTCTACATGGTCATATAGCTGCGCGATGGTGCCTGTATGTACGGCTCATGCCGTGCCATTGGTTGCGTAAGCGGCCAGTTAACAGGTGTAGCGGCTGCCTGACGTTAGTCACATCTGCTGTTGGTTGGTAAGTGGCATTGGTAAACTTGGCTTTGCCATTGCCTGTTTGGAATTCCCCATCTGTATACAAGCGCTTTTGGCCTTCTAAATGACCGTCTCTAAATGGCCATTGTTGTGGGCCTTTTTTTTCGGGCAGCTTGTAACTTAATCCGGTAATATCTAAATCACGACCACGTGTGGCTTCGCGGTGCTCGTTGAAAATCCTTTCAGTGGTCGGATAATCAAATAGCGCTTTATCACGCGCTAGCTTTTTATGAATTTTTAACACTTTCAACCCCGCTATTGGAGTCTTTAAAGCTGGATTAATTAAATCAATGTATTAACTAAATCGTTAACATCTTAGCTGCATTAGTCAGTTGGTTGGATAAATCAGCTAATTTCATATTGCGTTTCATGGCCATCGTGCGTAGCATTTTGTAAGCCTCATCTTCACCAAGGCCACGCTGCCGCATTAAAATACCTTTTGCACGTTCAACGACCTTACGTTCATCCAACTTCAGGTTCGCTTGCTGAAGCTCCTCGCGTAAGTGTTTTGTTTCTTCAAATTTTGCAATCGCTGCCTCTATCACTGGGGTTAACCTTTCACTCGGTGTTGTTCCAGCTATATAAGCACTCACCCCCGCGCTAGTGGCCGCTTTAACGACTTTTTTCGCTATCTTGTGAAAACATTACAACTGGTCTTGTTTTATTTTTAGTAATCATACAAACGTTATCAAGCACGTCGCGACTAGCCGACTCCGTATCAATAATCACCACATCTGGCTCTAGCTCACAACATTTTGCTTGCAAGTGCACGTCATATTCGACATATGCAATCACATCAAATCCATTTTTGATTAGTGATTGCTTTAGTACTTTTACACACGACAAATTATTGTCAACAATCATCACTTTTAACATAAGGTGCACTTCAGTTACTATTAAACAGATATTGAGCAATTACTATGCCAATGGTTGGTATTATTTTGTAACTGTTTGAATATTAATTAAATATTGAGTATTTTTAAGTGTGGGGTTGATTGCTGTGCGGAAAGCTACCTGCACGATTTGAGTGCGCATGCACCAATCACTATTGGCACACGTATTGTTTATAGAGATAATGGGAGTGATTAAAATGGCATCAAGTTGATGCCATCAATGGCGATTGATGCTGACTTCCTCTGCATGGTAGTAGTGATCAGCATGCTGGGATGTCATTGTCTCTGTATTATGCTGCGCATCGGTTGGTTTGCTGTGTTCAGCAATCGGATTATTTTGCTCGTCTAACACTCGATAAACCATCATTATTGGCCCCTTAATAAACATGACGTGTATTCAGTATTGCACCTGACTTTAATAAATAATTATGTAAATAGAGGGGTATTTTGACCTTATATTTAAACTTAAATAGAAGCATGGTAAAGCCTGAAGTAAAATACTGTCCATTAGCATGAAACAACTATTACTTAACCCTACTAATGATGTTTTGATATTGCCCGCGCGTTCCGACCGGGTATTTACGTTGCGTGTTAATCGCAACATTGTCATTACCTTACTTGTATCAGTGCTGCTCCATTTGTCTTTAATATGGATTTTTGCACCTAAGTTGTTTTCTATGGGAGCACCAGTTGAAGATGCGCCGCCATTAGAAATCACACTGGGGCCACCACAAAAAGAAGAGACTGCTCCAAGTGAAGCAGAGTTACTAAGCACCAAGGTGGCTGAGAAAACACCAAACAAGCCAAAGCGTAAGCTAGTCAAGGCGAGGCCACCCAAACAAAGAAAATCTCCTGTAGCCGTAGCAAAAAGCTCAACATTAACAGTGCCAAAAAAGGAGGAGCTTAATAAAGCCCAGCCACAACCCAAGCCGAAAGGAACGTCTGCTGAGCCTTTGCCAGGTGAGGATATGCAAGCTTATGTAAGAAGGCAGCAGCGCGCTAAACTGGCGAAGCAAGGGCTTTCTGAACAAGATGTGGAAGCAGTGATTGCCAGCAGTAACCCACAAAGTGAGGGTGACAAGCGCGATGCGAAAATTAAATCCAACCTGAATCTAGGTGACACCAATGGCATTTTTGAGATTAGACTAAAAACTGCAAACAAAGCGCAATTTAGTTTCAAAGGCTGGAAGAGTAATATTAATACAGCACGTTTAGAAATTATTGATGTTTTTGCCGATGATGGCGAAGATATTAACCTGGCTATCGTTCGAAGCATGATCCGCATTATTCGCCGTGATTATGATGGCGACTTCAAATGGGAGTCACGTCGACTTGGCAACGTGCTGACGCTCTCTGCCAGAGTGGAAGATACAGCTGGACTAGAATCCTTTTTAATGCAGGAGTTTTTTAGCACTGGTGGTCGTTTTCGCTAGTGTAGAGCACCCTGTGTGAGTTTATTTTGGCGCCCTTTATCTAGGGCCTAAAAAATCACGTTTACCCAGCTCTACACCATTGTTACGTAACAAACTATAAGTAGTAGTCACGTGAAAATACACGTTTGGTTGTACCCAGCGCAATAGATAGTCTAGTCCAACAAATTCTCTTCTTGAATCATGCACCATCATTTCAATATGGCGTGTTTCTGCACCTTCTAATTGCACAGGCTTGATGCTATTTAAAAAGGCGACGGTTTTTAAAAGGCGCTCTTCAAGTGCTTCAAATGTGGTTTCATCGTCTTCATACTTAGGTACTTCTAAACCAGCTAAACGTGCACCAGCACCTTTGCTCATATCCGTTGCAATTTGTACTTGTCTTCTGAGTGGGTACATGTCGGGTGACAATCGAGCATTTAACAATACGGACTGTTCGATGTTGCGCGCCTCTGTAAAGCGCCGACCTTTTTTGATGATATGTAAACAGTTGTTTAAGGCTAGGATGAGTGGTGATATGCTGATGTCATAGATGTTAACCATTTGGAGGCTCCTAAAAGATTGAGGCTTGTTTTAGTCAAATTTTCGTTGATGTAAAGAAAATGATTCTAGCTTATTTAATGCAGCTGCTCCAATTCAAGTTCGCGTAGCTTTGGTGCTCTATTTGCAGTAATGCCCACTACACTTAAGGTCATGAGCCCACCAAATACGACTGAGGGAATCAAACCCATTAAGCGAGCCATCACGCCAGATTCAAATGCACCAATTTCATTGGATGAGCCAATGAATATACCGTTGATAGCAGAGACTCGGCCGCGCATTTCATCTGGTGTTGCCAGTTGCATGATGGTTGATCTAAGGATAACGGAAACGCCATCAAATGCACCTGCGGCCATTAAAATAATGGCAGAAAGCCAGAAAGAAGTACTTAACGCAAACGCGATAATACAAACACCAAAGCCAGCGACTGACGATAATAACCATCGGCCAGCATGCAAATTAATCGGATGTCTAGTAATCCATAAGCCTGTCAAAATCGCGCCTAGTGCAGGCGTTGCACGCAGTATGCCCAGTCCTTCAGGCCCGACTTGGTAGACGTCTTGTACAAAAGCAGGGAGCAAGGCAATGGCACCACCAAAAAGCACGGCAAACATATCTAACATCTGCGCACTCAAGACGATTTGGTTGCTCCATACAAAGCGCAAGCCTTCGGCAATGCTTTTAAATACGGGCGCTCTTTCTTTTGCTGGCGGCTCTTTGATTGTTAGCCGTAAAATCGCGAAAGCAGCACCTGCACATAAGAGGCTAGCTAGAGCATAAGCGGCTGCTTTACTCGAAAAGCCAACTAAGAGACCGCCAATCGCGGGGCCAACAACGGAGCCGACTTGAAAGCAGGAGTTACCAATGCTGGCACCACGCGCAAATGTCGCGCGTGGCACAATAATGGCGAATAAGGTGTTGTAGCTGGGAGAAATAAACGCGCGTGCAAATCCAGTCAGTGTGATAGCCGCATAAATCCAAAGTACTGTATTACCCACGACCATGCCCATGACGATCGCGGTGAGAGCCAAAGCACCAAGGCATAAAACACTAGAAGACAATATGGCAAAAAATCGTCTTGAGCAATAGTGATCGACAGCGTGGCCCGCAAATAATGCACTAGAGAAATAGGGAATCACTTCAGCCAAGCCGATTAAACCCAGTGCAAGTGGGTCATGCGTTAATTCGTAGATATGCCAACCTGCCACTACCGCCATGATTTGGTAGGCCAATAGCATTTGGACACGAAAGGCCAATAGCTTGGAGAACGCAAATTGTTGACTAGTAAATAGCTGGTTAATGGATAGGTGCATGCGCGCATTATAGGTTTAAATGGTACAAACTTAAACAACACTTAAAACTGTCACTATTTATGTTTGTGTACAATAGGCATCGTTAGCACAGTGAATAAGGTAGTAAGTGTGTGAGAACACATGGATGAGCCGTCGTTGACCTAGTGTGACTCTGCCGATATAGATTAGGCGTGCTAACCCTTTTGGCCATTAAACTGGATGATATTGCGATTTTTTAACTACAGTGTTGTTTTGGGATTAGTGGTACTCATTGGCATCATTGGTTTAAAGCAAGATGAAAAACCTCAATCCATTGAGGTTTATGTGACCGTTGACTGGGAAGGTCGATCTTTAGATGATGAAGACATTGAGGCTATGCAATCTTTTCGGCAGCAGTTTCCATACATTCCCATGTTACAGCTACTCAATCCAGCTTATTTTGTACGTAATCATGCTTACCCAGCACGGTTAGCGCAGACGGTTCAGTCGACCTTTCTCCCTATAGATACACAAGGTTTGCATGTGCATGCATGGAAGTCACTAACGGAATATTGCGGTGTGGCGTACCAATACAGTCATTCGTTTGCTGACATGGATGAAAACTGTCAAAAAGGTGATTGTGGTTATACCGTCAGCTTGGAGTTTGCTTATACAGAACAAGCATTAACTAAACTTATTGCCTGCAGTAATCAAATTTTAATCGATAACGGATTTAACAAGTCGGTGCATTTTCGTGCGGGTGGTTGGCAGTTAGGCCCTAAATTGATTGCAGCATTGGAAGCGAATGATTTTACTTGGGACAGCTCTAGAATTGATGCTGACTTGCTCACAACTCGATGGCATGAAGACAGTGGTATGGTGACGATGCTGCGCCAGCTACACCCAAACAGCACACCGTTAGACCAGCCTTACTTGCTGGGGAAAAAGCTAATGGAAGTCCCCAATAATGCAGCATTGGCAGATTACACTAGTACTAAGCAAATAGTGACCTTATTTAAAAGCTTGATTGCTGAAAAGAAACAAGTGATGGTGCTCGGTTTTCATCAAGAGACCGCAGCAGATTTTTTAGTCAATTTAGAAAAAGCCATTCCAGAAATGGAGGCCATTGCTGCGGCTGGAAATATTCGATTAGTATGGGTTGTCCAACGACAGCCGACTTAATTTTTTGTAAAGCAGGTAAAATGTGATTTTATTTTTTAGTTGTTACGCCCATGCAAGTTGATTTAGCGCAGGCCATTGCTTTAATTAAGCGTGGCGAAGTAGTGGCCATCCCGACCGAGACGGTTTATGGGCTGGCTGCAGATGCACGTAATGAAGGTGCGCTGAAGCAAATCTTTGCCATTAAACAGCGGCCTACGAATAACCCATTAATTGTCCATTTGGCGAGTAGTGAGCAGGTGTTGGATTGGGCGAAAGTCTTTCCACCATTGGCACAAAAGTTAGCCGCTGCTTTCTGGCCGGGGCCATTGACCATCGTATTGCCAGCAAAAGAGTCGGTTTCCAGTATTCTGCGAGCAGGCGAGCCGACGGTTGCTTTACGCGTACCGGCACACCAAATCGCACAACAAGTATTGCAACAAACAGGCCTGGGCTTGGCTGCACCATCTGCCAATAAATACACACAACTAAGCCCGACAACGGCGCAACATGTAGCTAATGGCCTAGGAAATTCAGTGCCTGTATTAGATGGCGGAGCGTGCCAAGTGGGCATAGAGTCGACTATTGTTGCCATTGATGGGGACCAATGGCAATTGTTACGTTTGGGAATGATCTCTGAAGCGCAGGTCGCTTCAGTGGTTGGCGTTCAGTCTAAACTACCAACTTTACAAGACGATAAACCTTTACCTAAAGCACCAGGCCAGCACTTGCTGCATTACTCACCGAAAACACCTGTGGAACTGTTTGCGTCGAGAGCGGCCTTATTGCAGGCGGCAGAAAATGCAGATTGTGCCGCTTTGTTATTAGGTGAAGGAAAGATCGCTAGCGGCAAGACGTTTAATTTGCCTAATGAGCCAGTTAGTTTTGCGGAACAGTTGTATGACACTTTGCACCAGATGGATGCGCTAGCAGTGGCTATATTGCTGATTGAGGCGCCACCCCGGCAGCCAGAGTGGTTGGCGATTCATGATCGATTAACGCGCGCATCACGTAAACTTAACTAAAAACTACTTGTCATCAACGATAAAAGCGAGTAATTTTGACACTACTAGGTAGTGATATTTGGAGTTCGTTATGGATAATAAATATGGTTTAGGTAGTGCCAAAGTAGCACAGGTTAAGCATGATGAAAATCATGAGGATGTTGTGGTACACCCCACGGAATGCAAGTCCTGTGGCAGTAATGAGTTGTCATTAAGCCCGACAATGCAGGATCACCTCTGCAGCGCATGTGGTGAATGGCAGAATGATGTCCCACAAGGGTACTCTACAGGCCGTAGTAGTGATTACTGAAAACTGTCGTTGCAGGCTAATGTGTTTTTTTCGGCGCATCCAAGCCCTGCTGTAGCAGCAGGATGTTCAGGGTGTAATGATAAAGTTTGCTCAAAATACTGTTTGGCCTTGTTAAAATTCCCTTTTTTTTCTTCAGCAATGCCAGCGTAATAATAGGCTTCGGCAGACTTCGGTTCTGCTTGCATCCATAACTGAGCAATACGATTTAGCTCACTCCATTGTTCATTTTTAAATGGCTGTACGACGCGCATGAAAAAAGGGCGCTTCTCTTCTGGGGCATCCCAAAATGGTAAAACATCAGTTTCCATTGATGTGATGTCAGGTTGTTTTAATAACGCTTTAATCCACTTCGCTGGGACGTTGTAATAATAAGCTTGTTTGCCAGGGCTTTTAAAAGTGCTAATAGCCAACAATTTCCCATCAACATCAAAGACAGGGCTACCGCTAGCACCCATCACAAAAGATGCACTTGTTCTAATAATGGAGCTGTCATCATGTGGGTACAGCGCTTTGATTTTACCTTCTGTGTACTGTGGTTTTGGCGGGCCGCCAGGGAAGCCAATTGAAAAAATGTTTTGCTCGTAGCGTAAGTTTTCATAGTCACCAAACTCCACAGGTGTTAAGCCCGCATACTGAAACCGTAAAATACAGAGGTCATGTTTCCAGTCGGCCTTCAGAGCAATGGGGGTGTAATTATCTCCGTATTTGGTAATGCTGACACCTGTGCTATTGGCTAATACATGACAGTTGGTGACAACTAAATCCTTGCTAATAGCGATGCCAGTGCCGACGCCATGACCACCTTTTTTAGTGCCAACATGCACTTTGACCACGGAAGCTTTAAGTCTAAAGCTGAGTTCGTCGCGTGTTTCAGCTAATAGACTGCTGTGCATGAAGGTTAATACTAAAAAAACAGTTAATAGGGGCATCGTGATTATCTCGTATTAAATAGAATGTAATGCAATAGACCTCAAGGTAAAGCAAGTGGTTCGAACTGTAAAGTGACTTGTGTTAAAGAAATATTGCAAATTAATGAAAATAATTTTATTTTTTAACCATATAGGGGTGAAACAGACATTAAAGCCTTGTAGAATAGAGAGTTGAACAAACAGCAAAGATAGTGAATTTATGATTATCAAATCAGAAGTTGTTGATTTAAACACCCCAACTGGGGTGATGCGCACTTATATCCACCGCCCAGCGCATGATAAAAAAGCACCTGCGATTTTGTTTTATTCAGAAATTTTTCATCAAACAGGCCCTATTGAGCGCGCTGCAAAATTGATGGCAGGCCAAGGCTATGCAGTGTTGGTGTCTGAAGTGTTTCATGAATTAAATCCGGTTGGCACGGTATTGGGTTATGACGATGCCGGTCGTGACAAAGGCAATGCAGATAAAGCCGCTAAAGATGTGCAAGGCTACGATGCCGATAACCGAGCGATGATTGACTATGTGAAAACACAAGACTGGTATGATGGCAACTTAGGCGCAATGGGGTTTTGCATCGGCGGTCATTTGGCTTTCCGTGCGGCGTTACAGCCAGAGGTGCAAGCAACCGCTTGTTTTTATGCGACTGACTTGCATACGAATACGATTCCGAATCAACCTGGGCAACATAGCATGGAAAAGCTGGCTGATATTCAAGGCGAATTGATGATGCTATGGGGCAGACAAGATAACCATGTCGATACGGCTGGACGTATGCTGGTGTATCAGAAATTAACGGATGCAGATATTACGTTCTCATGGCATGAATTTAATGCCCAACATGCATTTATGCGTGATGAAGGTGATCGTTATGATCCGCAAGCAGCAATGACAGGTTACCAATTAGCCATACAAATGTTTAGTAACACCTTGAAGTAAAACTGAAAAAGTAGTAACAATCGAGTGCTTGAGCCAAAAGCGATAGCGCATTAATCATTTAAATTACCCATTTAAAGAAAGAGTATTGAGAAAATGAACGCAAAAAATTCTGATATTGGTCTAATCGGACTAGCAGTGATGGGGCAAAACCTTGTCCTTAATATGGCTGACCACGGCTATACCGTTTCTGTCTATAACAGAAGCCCTTCAAAAACACGCGACTTTTTAGCTGAGTGTAAAGAGAATGAGCCTTCACACGAGCGTGTGATTGGTCATGAAGACTTAGCTGCATTTGTATTAAGCATTAAACGCCCACGTAAAATCGTTTTATTGGTTAAAGCGGGTAGCGCAACAGATTTAACCATTAATGCAATCCTTCCTTTCTTAGAAAAAGGCGATATCATCATTGATGGCGGCAATGCATTGTGGACAGACACCATTCGCCGCGAAAAAGAATTAAAAGCAAAAGACATCGAGTTTATCGGCTCTGGTGTTTCTGGTGGCGAAACAGGTGCACGTTTTGGCCCTTCACTCATGCCATCAGGCACACGTCAAGCTTGGGCATCTCTTGAGCCAATTTGGACAGCAATTGCAGCGAAAGTTGACCCTGAAACAGGTCAGCCATTAGAAGGCGGCGAGCCAGGCAAGCCTATCAAAGGCGGTTTTTCATGTGCTGAATATATCGGCCCTGACGGTTCTGGACACTATGTAAAAATGGTGCATAACGGTATTGAATATATCGACATGCAATTGATTTGTGAAGCTTACTGGTTAATGAAGCACTTGCTCGGTATGAAATCTGATGAGATTGGTAAAATATTTGAAGATTGGAACAAAGGCGAATTATCTAGCTTCTTAATCGAGATTACAGCGGATATGTTGCAACAAAAAGATCCAATGTCTAAAGAGTTCTTAGTCGAAATGATTCTAGATGCGGCAGAACAAAAAGGAACAGGTCAATGGACTGCAGCGAATGCGCTAGAGCTTGGTGCGCCAGCGAATGCGATTGCTGCTGCGGTTTATGCGCGTGGACTTTCTAGTGTTAAAGAGGAGCGTGTGGCAGCAAGTAAAATTCTTAAAGGCCCAACAATCACGCCAATTACGGACCCTAAAGCAAGAGTTGATGCGATTAACGCGATTAAAAATGCGCTTTATTGCTCAAAAATCTGTGCTTATGCACAAGGTTTCCAGCTGATTGATAAAGCACAAGTGGCTTACAACTGGAAATTGAACTTTTGTGAGATTTCTCAAATTTGGCGCGGTGGTTGTATCATTCGCGCACGCTTCTTACAGAAGATTACAGATGCATACCAATTAAACTCACGTTTGAAAAACTTAATGTTAGATCCATACTTCACTGAAGAAATCAGTAAGGGGCAAGAAGGCTGGCGTAAAGTGATTGCTTTGGCTGTGACGAATGGCGTGCCAGTACAAGGTTTTGCTGCTGCCTTAGCTTACTATGATGGTTATAGAAGTGCTGACTTACCAGCTAACTTGCTACAAGGTCAACGTGATTACTTTGGCGCACATACTTATGAACGTAAAGATAAACCACGTGGTGAGTACTTTCACCTAGACTGGCCAGAGCCAGGGCGTCCTCAAATCGCTATTGACTAATTAATGGCTTTTTGAAAGTGAAGAAGGTAGAGAGGGTGACGATTGTCATCCTCTTTTTTTGACTATTGAGTGCTAAATGCAGTCGCAGTTTGCTTCTAAAAACCGATTGAATAGATTGGTCTCTTTCAGCTTTAGTAAGCGACTTGTTTCTGTTTTGTTTGTTTGTTGTACTTTTGTTTTAGCAGCTACTTCATCTGAGGGTGTTTTGACTGGTTCTGCTTTATTAACAGCTTTTTTCATGGCTTTTCCTTTTGGGAGTTAAATGCGCTGAAATTTTGTTTCAGTGATGTACCTTCATACTTGAGTGAAATTTAACAAGATAGTTCATGGGTGTGAACAAAAACTTTAGGTAAGTCAGTAAAGTGGTTAGATTTGATGGCTTTGTATATAAATCTGTTGTGAAATAGGTACAAGAAACCATCAATCATTGGTTACTTGCTTTCTTTAATGTTTGTAAAGAAGTGTGGCTGAATGCGGTTATGATAGTTAAAGCGTATGAATGATTGATGACTTAGAATAGAATATTTTAAATTAAAAATGGGTAGATAATAGAATGACTGAAACGTATTTGTTTTCCATACATGTGGAAACGGCATATTTAGCAGACCAATCTAGCGTAGAAGATGAGCGTTATGTATTTTCTTACACGGTCACTATTACGAATGCCGGTAGCGTTGCGGCGCAGTTGATTAGCCGGCACTGGCTGATAACCGATGCAGATAATCAAGTGAACGAGGTGAAAGGGCTGGGCGTCATTGGCGAACAGCCTTTGCTAGAACCTAATGAGCACTTTACCTATACTAGTGGCACAGCGCTAAATACTGCTGTTGGCAAGATGCATGGGCGTTATCATATTGTTGCAATCGATGGCACTGTATTCGAAGCTGAAATCCCGTCATTTACCCTTGCCGCACCACGAGTGCTTCATTAAGAATGCCCTTAAATCATGATAAAAATTATATTACTGATCAGCATTACTTTAATGACAGCGGCATGCTCAAAGTCCGTTGTCAAACCAGAAAATGGCGCATGTAATTGCCCTCCAGCCGTTAAGCAACCAACAGAGACGCCACCTGTTAAAAAGCCGACAGCAGATATTTCACCCTATTCATTATTAAAGCCTGCAAGCTGGCAAGATCTGGATGGTTTATTAGAGGATGATGTTGTAGCGGCATGGCCTGCGTGGCTGCAAAGCTGTACGCGATTAGGTAAAAAGGATGCATGGAAAGCCGCTTGTGATGCTGCCAGTGCAATGAAGCAACCCAATAATGCGCAGATTATTGATTATTTATCCAACCATTTTGATGTGTTCCGTGCTCAGAATGAAGATGGCACGACAACGGGGATGGTGACTGGTTATTACCAGCCCTTACTTAATGGTAGTCGAAAGCAATCAAGACAGTATTCACACCCTTTGTATCGAGTGCCTGATGACCTCATTACTGTTCAGTTAGCAGATGCTTACCCGCAACTGAAATATAAGCGGGTAAGAGGACGGCTGTCTGGTAAAAAGCTTATTCCTTATCGTACGCGCGCAGAGATTGATGCAAATCCATCACCGCTAACTGGTAACGAGATTTTTTGGATAGATGACCATATTGATGTCTTCTTTTTGCAGATACAAGGCTCAGGCGTGGTGCAATTAGAAAACGGTGAGCAAGTGCAAGTTGGCTATGCTAATCAAAATGGTCATCCTTATCGTTCGATAGGTCGTTTGCTTGTTGAGCAGGGCGAGCTTACTTTGGATAAAGCATCGATGAATGGGATTAAAAATTGGGCTCGGAATAATTCAGATAAACTACAGGCATTACTCAACAGCAATCCTAGCTATGTTTTTTTTAGAGAGTTGCCCGCAGGCTTGTCTGGCCCAATTGGTGCGCTAGGTGTGCCGATTAAAGCAGAGCGTAGTGTTGCAGTTGACCGAAAATTTATTCCACTAGGCGCACCTATTTTCTTATCAACAACAGAACCCAATAGCACTAAGCCGCTCAGGCGCTTAATGTTGGCACAAGATACGGGTGGTGCTATTAATGGTGGTGTAAGGGCAGATTTCTTTTGGGGAGCTGGTGACAGGGCTGGGGCAAGAGCTGGGTCGATGAAGCAGCAAGGTGCGGTTTGGGTTTTGTTGCCGAAAGGGTTTGAACTACCTCAATAGCTTATGAGTGTGAAAAAATCAAAATAACCTGTGCAGTATTAAGTTTGTGGATTGCTCCAATGATTGGGCATGCTGTGATTTGTAAATGGGTGGATGATAATGGGACTGCGCACTACTCGGAGAAAAGCCAGCTAGAGGTAAAGTAATAAAATTGAAATTACCCCCGCAACCAACTTCATTGAAAGCGGCAGAAGAGTTGTTTCAAGAAAGAGAGAAGGCAAGGGAGCAGGAAGTGGACAAAGCAAATACACTTCAAAAGGCATCAACAAATCAGGCTGAGACGAGAAGGTCCGAATCTGTTTCAGGTGGTAGACAAGGTGGAGCAGATGTTTCGAGATGTGCGTTATCAAAAGATGTTTTAAATGGCTCACTAAAACATTCAAATGGTGCGCCACTCGATGCGAGTGATATCAAAACGGCAAGTAAAGATATTCGAAAGTTTTGTCACTAATCTAAAAACAAAAAAGGCGCATTAAGCGCCTTTTTTATAACACAAGAACAAAAATTACTTGTTCATTACGTACATTGTAACTTCAAAACCGAAACGCATTTCAGTAGCTGCTGGTGTTGTCCACATAGTAATTCTCCTTTTGTTTAAATTCGTAAGCTATTGCGTTACGTGTTAAACAGTCTACTGGGGCTTCAAAGAAAATCAGTGGACAATCTACTTAAAACAGACTCATGATTTTCATTAGATTATTGCTTGAGCCTAACGGATACCTTTGACACGCTTAATCAACTTCTTTATACCTTTTCGGCCGATGGTGCGTTTTAGCTTTACTTTCCCATCATATAGACAAAACCTAAGCTTAATGGGAAGGTTAAATTGTCGTCCACTTAGCGCTAAATACATTTGCATAAAGCGTTGGCGTCCTTCGCCATGTAATTTATGGCAAGCGCGGGTTAAGTCGGCGATTCTCAGCTTGAATGGGATGGCATGGTTGAAATTGTGAATGCGAGCCGTATCAATCAAAGAAAATTCAAGCACATTATTTGCGTGAATATTGATCAAAATATTACCGCCAGAGTAGTCTCTGAAGTAAATGCCGCGTTTATGCATATTGTGAGAAAACTGTGCGAACTGTCGATAAACCTCTTTAGCTGTCAGCCCTTTATAAGTTGAATGACCTCGAGTAAAAGCAGAAAATAGTTCACCAATCGTACAGTCAGCTGCCACACGCTCACAAATATAAAAGTTTTGCTTTAAGGATCTGTCGCCCATTTTTTCAAAGTAAGCAACTGGTTGTGCTGTACCTACACCGCGTCGTAGTAGCTCCATCGCCCCATTCCAACTACGTTTTGCTTTGCTCGGCTTGAAGCGATCTAAAAAGGCTTTGTGCGGGTACATTTTGACAGGCTGTTTAATCGTGAGCTGAGCTGTTGTATCTCTTGGATCTGGCATCGCCCAAATGACATTTCTTGCGTGTCGCAATGATTCGTCTTTTTGTGGAGCTATCAAAGTTTCAGGGTTAAGTGTGAGCATTAGTTGATTAGCCTCAGCTTCATCTTTGGCTAATACCAGACCTGACCAACCATTTTGATTAAATCTAAAATATTCTGCATTTTCAACATGCGCATGAATCGCCAGGTTTTTTGCTAGGGCAGGTGTTGGCAATAGTTCGATGTTCCAGTCTTTATCCCAACATATATAAATAGGTGCTTCACACACTAGCTCAGTATTTTTCTCTAACATGGCACCATCACGATTGGTTATTTTGGCATTATTGAGTGTGTTTTCTGTGTATATATCAGAAAGGTAAGCGACTTTTCCGTTAATTGTCCAGGCGACATGTATTTGCCACTGCTGATTGTTAAAGTGATGTACTTCTAGTCCCACTGCACTGAAAACTGCCTTAATGTACTGTGCGTTGCTTAAGTGGTTGAGCAAAGATTGCATGGCATAAAAGCTTGGATAGCGCTGATATTCATGTAGTACACCATCAGCTGATTGATAGTGTGCGACACGTTCTAGCGCGGGATATTCTGCATCTGTTAGGCCGTCGTCAATAAGGCCTCCTCGGTTGCAGATAAGAGCGCCCCAATTGGCTTGGTGTAAAGCGCCAGACGCAGCTAATAAGGCGAAGTAGCGTGTTAAGTAATCCGCTTGTTTCTGTTTACCATTGGCTAATATACGCTCTATACGGTAGATGGCCCAAAATGCAGTAGAAGAGCTGGTTTGGTTGACACCGAAATCTAGTCCAATTTTTTGTAAGATGCGCGCTTTTTTGACAAGATTATATTTAAGTAATGTTGACCATTTGTACTTGAGTATTCTGTAATCAAAGCGCTCTGGCTCACTGACTCTTTCAACAAAAAGGTTATCAGTCTGTGTGTCTGGCAACAAACCATCAGGTGCTAATATCTTGAAAATGCCAATGTTATAAATCGGTTCAAAGTCTTGTATGTTTGGACCAAGTAACTTAATGCCACGAGACTTTACTTCTTCATGCGCAATTCTCCATGCAATCAGGAAGCTGTGTAAGGTATAACCAGCCCAACGTTTACGGTTGATGGTGTTGCCAATTTCAACTTGTACGACTTCCGCACCATAACGGTTGAGTGTTGTTGCTAAAAAGGAGCGCCAATCAGCTTGTTCAGCTGTGCCGCCCATATGTGCAGCTATATGCGCAGGCGGGAATAGATGTAAAGTGACGTTAAATCCTTTTGTAATGAGCGTTTGTAAAAAGCGCGCATTGAAGTTGTCAACATCATTGTAAGTAAAGTCGATCCGGACATTATTGATACCAAGTGTTTCTAGTTGCCTAATAATGTAGTGATCTACTTCAATATTTTCATTAGAAGCAACGCATACTCCAAAAAAATCTTCAGATAGCGTATGGTTTTGTGTGGGTAGGTGCCCGTTTTTAATACGTAAGCCACCGCTTAAGATGTACTTTAGGCTGTTGGTTGCCAGTTGTTTAGCGGATGTAGAATAGAGTTGTTTGTTCATTAAGGCTGGGTTTTAATTGGGTGCTAGCCATGTTGAAAGCGTAAGTCATGATTATAAAGCTTATTTGCTATTCGTTTGTTTTCTACATTGTTTTTCTTAAGGATGTATTGCTAATCAAGGCCAAGAAATTAGCCTTTTACCCATTTCACAAAAGCTTTGTAGTATTCAGGCTGACGAACACATAAGTACATCATGACTATTACGTTGAGCATGGCAGTGATTAAAAAGAGCTGAGGAACATCAAAACCTAAGCTAAATATCCAGAGAGAGAGAGCGGTAGATATCACCATGAAAAGTGCGTTCATGATGTTGTTACCTGCAATAACCCGTGATTGGTGGCTTTTAGTGGTATTGCTTTGGATGAAGGCATATAAAGGGACGATATAAAAGCCACCAAAAAGGCCAATGAGCAATACATCAGTTAATAAGTGAAGGTGAGAGAAGCTACCGTAAAAGTCGGTATAACCTCTCACCGCGAGAGCTGGAGAAAGTGCGGCATGAATACTACTGCTGGTCACATATAAGTCAGCTGAAAATAGTGTTAAACCAATACCACCTAGCATCACTAAACCAAGATCCACCTTATGCTTTGAAAGCTTTTCACATAACAAGGAACCTATGCCGATGCCTAGTGAAAAAATAGATAACAATAAGATAAAGACACTTTCATCACCAAAAAGTGTTGTTTTAGCAAAGTTGGGAAACTGGGCCAGCAAGGTGGCGCCAACAAACCAGAACCAAGAAATACCAATGACAGCAAGCCATAAAGATTGGTGTTGCCAAATAAAGGTAAGGTTGCGCAAGGTTTCGGTGATTGGGTTCCAATTGATTGTTAAGTCTGGCGCACCAGCTGGGGTGTGTGGCACACCATGGCTTGTCCAGTAACCCATTACAGCGAGTGCAATGACGGAGGTGCTGATCATTATTGCGCTACTGTTTTGAATGGCCAGCCAGGTGCCCAATATTTGTCCTAGTAGTATGGCAACAAAACTACCCATTTCTAACATCCCGTTACCGCCAATTAACTCTGCTTTACTTAAGTTCTGCGGTAGGTAGGAGTATTTAACTGGACCAAAGATTGTTGAGTGCGTACCCATCATAAATAGAGCCGTCGATAATAGGATAATGTTATGCAGTAAAAATCCAGCACTGGCAAACAGCATGATCAAGATCTCAAATGCTTTAATCACACGAATGAGTTTCGATTTTTCAAACTTATCAGCAATTTGCCCAGCCGTGGCGGAGAATAGAAAGAATGGCAGGATAAATAAGCCAGGCAGTAAGGTTGCCATGGTGACGCCATCAATGTTTGTGAGTTGGCTCGTGCGGAAAGCAACCAAAGTGATGAGTGCTGTTTTAAACACGTTATCGTTAAAGGCACCTAAAAACTGTGTAAAAAATAGTGGGCGAAAACGCTGTTCTTTTAATAATTGAAATTGATTACTCATGAATGATCGCCAATGGTTTTAATGTAAGGGGCCTTAATTTAATGAGTAGGAAGATCAAAAATACGCCTTGTTTCAAAAATATGCTGATTGAAGCTGACACCGTTATATTATATTAAACGTTTCACTGCAAAATCAAACATGAGTGGATTGACTGTTTTTAAAGCTTGCAAAAAGGGTAAGTGCTCACTCTTTAGCAAGACATCTAAGAAGAACTCGTGATTAGCGATGATTAATAGGCCATCTTCTTTTGGTACATTTTCTAAGCCATACACTTCGACTCTGAAGAATATTTTGCATATGAAGCGTAATACACTAGCAAGCATTGGCTTCTCCCATTCGACCTTCTTTGACTATTTTTAATTATATTTTTTATGTAGCTTAATACATTTTCAATCGGTATGCGTCATATACGGTTTGTTGGCCAAAAAAACTTCTTTACCCACTTTTCACTTTGTAAAGCATGACATTGGTGCAATAGTTTTAAATAGTGGGTGACTATGAAACGGCTTAGTTGAGAACTAGCGACGATATTGTAAAGTATTCAATCGCTAATTTTCACCAAAGCTCAACAAAACACGTGTGCGCTGCACACCGCCGATAGCGACAAACAGGTCGGAAATATTTTTCTACTTATCTGGAATATCGTTAACTACATTCATAACTACATATGTAGTTATTTAGTTATATTTGTCAAGTACAGCCTAATGGCTGAGTTGTTAGATGTAAAAAAACAGTTTGAATAACAAACCGTTTTTTTATGCCACATTATTACTACTCAATAAAATTTAGCTTACTATAACCGAGTAAAGTACCTGTCGCATAGGCGGTATCCACTAATGCAACTTGGTAATCTCCGATGGCTTTAATCTCTTTAATTTGCGCCTCACCTAGTCTGGTCAGTGTTTCCAATACCTCGGTCATTGTTCTAAGCCCCTCATTAAATTGTTTTAACTCCGCCTCGTAATTAATGCCAGCAATTAACACCTGCTGTCTTGCCGCTAAAATACGTTGCCAGTTTTGTTCTACTTGATCTACCGCATCATATATCTCTCTTTTAACGGTTAATGTTTGTAATGTTTTTGTGGTGAGTCGTTGGCCTCGTTGTTGTACTGCACGTGCCAATTTTGCTTTGTTCGCCTCATTGCTGATAGGTAATTCAAACTTAAAACCAACAGACCAGTCGTTAAAGTCACCATCTAATACATGTTGATAGCTATCGCCTAAATTATTAAATGTATTGGATAAAGTGCCATATTGATAATCGATACTGAATAAAGGTAAAGTTTGATTTTCTAAATAATCAATCTTAGTAAGATCGGCAGCCAGTTTCAATTCTTGCGTTAATAATTCTATACGGCCTTCTTGTGCATCTTTTAATAGCTTTTGTCGATTAATATCGTACTTTACTAAATTAGGTGGTGTGCTTGGTAGATAAATAGCATCCAAAGAAGTGACATCTGCAATGTCGTTCATCAAGAACTGCAATTGACGATTAGCCAGTTTTAAACTGGTTTCTGCAACGATTAGAGCTTCTAATCGATCCGCAACGCCTATCTCAGAACGACTAATTTCTACACGTGCTGTTAAGCCCTCGGCGACTCTTATTTTAACCATTTGTAAATTTTGCTGTGCATATTCATACTGCTGTCTTCTGACATCTAATTGGCCCCATCTTTCGTATAGTTTCCAGTACGCTTTATCAACCATCGCGATAATGCGAATAATTTGCAAACGGGTATTTAGGGTAGCCGCTTGTTGCTCATAACCAGCAATACGAATGCTGGCTTCAGTAACGTCTCGACCTGCATTTCTTAGCAGTGGCTGACTAATTGAAAATCGCAATGCACTTTGATACTGCTTGCTATCAAATTGACCACCGCGACGAGAAGTTTTTTTATTCATTAGCGGCGTACTTAGCGTAACCGTGCCGCCCGTTCGTAAAGGCACCTTAATGCCAGTTTCTACATCAAAGCCTTTACTCTGTTGCGCTAATTGATCCAGCTTTACTGTTTGTTTATCTAAGGTTGGATTTGTGGACTTAAAGCCAACATAGTCACTAGACAGTTTTGGTGGGTCACTTTCTCTGTATTGAGCGTACACATAAAAAATCTGATCAAATTTTGCTTCTTCTATTTTTAACTCACTCGAAGCAATATCAGGATTAACTTTCACAACTTGAATATTTAAATTATTTTTTAAGGCCTTTACTCTTAAATCAGTCAGCGTGAATTGATATGCTTTATCACCGCTTTCTAAATCTAAAAGGTTTGAATCTTCAGGGTGGTCATAAGGTTGTAAGGCCTTTTTAATATCAATATTCAAGGTTGGGTTAGCTTGATGTTTGAGCGCTTTGTTTTCATCAATAGCTTGCTTAAGTGTTTTAGCAGGCTTGTCTGAGTATTGCTCTAATTGCAATGACTCATCTCGTTTTAAAAGATTGTCAAACACCAATGTTTCATCTGCGATAGATGGCATTGTTCCGATGCTGAATAGACACAACAGTACCTGAAAACTAAGTTGTTTTCTTGATGAGCGCATTATTGACTAGCTTTAAATTTTTGCATGCTGCTTGGGGGTTGTTGCGGTAACCGAGCCGGAAAGCCATTGACTTGGCGCCACAACTCATAACCAATCGAGACTTTTTGTAAAAGTATCCAAGCACGAGCACTCACACCTTGTCGCAAGAGTCTAGATGATGGCCAGTCTCTACTGTCTGTTGCTGGGATGACCATCACTCTAAAACTTCCGGATCCATTATCAGTAGGGTCAACAAAGGCAACTTTACCTCTAAATGTACCGACACTTGCTTGCGGCCATCCAGACACTTGAATCGCTGGCCATCCTTCAAACTCCAATCTTGCTTCACTATCCTTAAGCAGTAGTGGTGCATCTCGCCCATCAACCCATAACTCTACAGCGCGTGAAACAGTATCAGGGACAATGATGAGCATCTGTTCACCTTGAGAAATCACCTGTGATTGTGAGTTAATTGGCAGTCGGTGAATCACACCATCTCTAGGCGCAACCACCCTCTGCATGTTTTGGCGTGAGAGGTTGATTTCAGAGCTAGTTAAACTATTTTCACTATCCGCAAGCTCACCTTTTATTTTACTAATCAATGCTTTACTAGAATCAAGTGAGGCTTGTGTTTCAGCTTTTATTTGTAAAATTTCAGCAGAAGCTGTTTTTGCCACTGCTTTTGCAGCGTTAAGATTAGCTTGAGCACTATTTAAGCTACGTTTAGCAAGAATAAAATCACGTTCAGCCACTTCAACATCGCGTTTAGAAACCAAGCCGTCTGTGAATAAGCGTTGTAGGCGATTGGCTTGAAACTCAGCCGTATCTAAAGTAGCTTGCGTTGCACTATAGGATTCTAACGAGGATAATATCGTTTGTTTAGCCACATCTAATTTGAATTGTGCAGCTGCTATTTTTGCATCTCTAGATGAAGTCAAATTTTCTTGTTGAATTTGATAGGCTTTTAACTCATCATTTTTTGCACCCAGTTTGGTTTGTTGGTTATTGCGTTGTGACGTTAATCGATCTATAAAAAGTGGATCAATATCACTAATTTCAAGCAACACATCTCCTTTTTTAACCATTGAGCCTTCCTGTACATACCATTTGCTAATCACACCACTGACAGGCGCATCAATACTTTGGATGCGCTCAGAGGCGGAAAATGCGGTGACTTGACCGCTAGCAATAACATTTTGCCGCCATGGCAGAAACATCGCAAAAATGGGTAGTACAAAAAATACAATCACTAAAAACTGGGCATAACGGCGAACGAACGCTGGCGTTTGCGCTACTGTTAAAGCTTGTCGATCCATACGCTTAGCTTCGTTCATTTGTTGGCCTGTTCCATTAAGTCCACCAGTTTCAATTGATGATCAAATTGTTTAGCAATGTGGTCGGATCGTGTTGTCATTAGTAGCATCCAATCTTGTTTTCGTTCAATTAAATAATGAATCACAATCTCAATTTGTTGTGGATTTAAATTATCAATGATGCCGTCAATGATGAGTAAATCTGGCTTTGTGACTATTGCCCTGACTACCATTAGCCGTTGTAATTGCGTCGTTGATAACGGCGCACCAAAACTAGTTAGCTGAGTATTAAGACCATGTTCTAATTTAGAGAAATCATCGATTAATCCTAACGCCCCTAACACTGCATTGATTTCATGCATAGATATGTTTGTGTTGTCGAGTAGTATATTCTCTAAAATAGTGCCTTCAAAGATTTCTACTTTAGTAGCAATCCCAATACAATTTCTCAATGCCAAGCGATTGATTTGACGTAAGTCAACATTGTTATATTCGATTTGACCTTTATCAGGGGTTCTTAGGCCAGTCACTAAATCAATAATTGTTGACTTTCCAGTGCCGGAGATCCCCATAATGGCAAGGCTGCTGCCTTTGGATAGGGTGAAGTTAATATCTTTAATTGGATGTATACGATGAGAGTAGGCAAAGTTTAAAGCGGTTACGGATAGTGTACTCAATGCATCAAACGATGTTTGGTTATCTTTGATTTCTTCTTGAGGCAAATCATCTAAAACCCCAAGTTTATCGATCGCCGCTAAAATATCGTAATAGTCGCCGAACTTACTGACTAGTCGTACAAGAGCAGCTAGCACACTAAAAAATATTAATTCAGATGCAACAAACTGACCTAAGTTCATTTGACCATTAACGACTAAGATGCCACCAATGACCAGCATTGCGGTGCCAATAAAGGCATAAAACATGACCGCGCCAAAGGTTTGCCAAAGCAAACAAGAGAAGTGGGAAGCTCGCTTGTTTAAGTACTTATCCGCTAGCTTGTTGGTGAATACTGTCGCACGGTATAAACCGTTGTAGAACTTGAATAGATAAAAGTTACCCGCTATCGTTTCTAGCCATGCAGCCATGGCATATTTTGCTTTTGACTCTTCAATCGCAGTTTGTGTCGCATTTTTGCCTAATACGCTGAGCGTAAACCAAAAGAATAGAAAGATTAGTGCAACGACAAGGGCAAAGTAAATACTATAAAAAATTAAAATGATGCTACCGATAACGACTTGAATAATCGCAATTAAACCAACAGTTAATAGTGTGGCGGCTGACTTTTGTATCGTGGCAATGTCAAAAAAACGATTTACTAATTCAACAGGGTTTGTTTTGTCGTAAATGTTAATCATTGCACCTTGGACCTTATTGGTTACTTGCATAGCAGTTTCAACAAATAATCGGCGTTGAATATACTCAACGACATAAGCTTCTAATACATATAAAAAGCCAGATAATACCAATAATGCAAACAAGATAATTGAAATGACGACGAGTGGCTCGATGACACCACCCATGGTGACATTGTTGACGAGCGCTTGGACGGCAACAGGCGTTGCAATGCTGAGAAGGCCGTAACCTAATGTTAAATACAATAATAAAAGAATATCATCACGCTCACTATGGATTAGCTTAGTGAGTCTTACTAATGGAGAGGAATTTTTATCATTTTTCATAATTTGACATTCTACTAACTTTTGAACTATTTGGCGGTATATATCTGATTTAATTAAACATTTATTAGGGGTAGATATAAAGACGGCCCGCAAAGCGAGCCGTTTTAAATGAAGTGTTACTTAACTAACGCATTAGTTAACGTATGCACGTTCACCGTGGTAAGCCGTATCAAGACCTTCACGCTCTTCATCTTCTGAAACGCGTAGACCGATCATGATATCAACCAGTTTGTATGCGATGAATGCAACCACACCAGACCATACAATGGTGATTAATATACCTTCACCTTGAATCATGACTTGTTCAGCGATACTAGTGTCCATGCCGATGCCGCCTAAGCTAGCATCAGTAAACACACCTGTTAGTAAAGCACCAACAATACCGCCAACACCGTGAACACCAAATACGTCTAGTGAGTCATCAGCACCAAGCATTTTCTTAAGGCCAGTAACACCCCATAAGCATAATGCACCACCAGCTAAACCGATGATGATAGCGCCCATAGGACCAACTGAACCACAGGCAGGTGTAATGGCAACTAAACCAGCAACCGCACCAGATGCAGCACCAAGCATAGATGCCTTACCACGAGTGAGTGCTTCAACTGATGTCCATGCTAATACTGCAGCAGCAGTAGCTAATAGTGTGTTGATGAATGCTAAGCCAGCACCACCAGTTGCTTCTAAGTTAGAACCAGCGTTGAAACCGAACCAGCCAACCCATAGTAATGACGCACCAACCATTGTCATTGTTAATGAGTGTGGTGTGAATGCTTCTTTGCCGTAGCCGATACGTTTGCCAACCATGTAAGCACCAACTAAACCTGCAACAGCAGCGTTGATATGCACAACAGTACCACCGGCAAAGTCTAATGCACCAGCGTCTAATAGATAGCCACCTGTACCCCAAACCATATGCGCGATAGGGATGTAACTGAATGTGAACCAGATTAATGAGAACAACAACACAGCGCTGAATTTCATACGCTCTGCAAATGAACCCACAATCAGTGCACAAGTAATACCAGCAAATGTACATTGGAAAGCGATGAAAATCATTTCTGGAATCATCACGCCATCAGTAAATGTTGCTGCTAACGAATCCATTGTTACGCCTGATAAGAACAACTTACCAAGGTCACCAACGATTAAGCCTTCACCACTACCGAATGCCAAGCTATAGCCATAAACTGCCCAAGCCACTGAAATCAGTGAGAAGACAACCAATACTTGCATCAAGATAGAAAGCATATTTTTACTGCGCACTAGGCCGCCGTAGAACAATGCTAAGCCAGGTACTGTCATCAAAATAACCAGTAGCGTAGCTACCATCATCCAAGCAGTATCGCCTTTGTCTACTGTTGGTGCAGCAGCTTCTTCTGTAACCGCTTCAACTGGAGCGGCTTCTTCAATAGCAGCTACTTCGATGACTTCAGCTGGCGCTTCGATCGCTGCATCAACTGTTTCTACTACTTCTGTCATTACATCAGCAGCTTCAGCGACACCTTCTTCAGCATAGCTAATACTGCTTGTTAATGCACCTGTACCCATTAAGGCAACAAGTGATAATATTGATAATAATTTTTTCATTTGATTACCCCTTATAGCGCTTCAGCGCCAGTTTCACCTGTACGGATACGGTAAACTTGCTCTAAATTAAAGATAAATACTTTGCCGTCACCTATCTTGCCGGTAGCAGCTGCTTTTTCAATTGCATCCACTACCTGATCTAAAATTTCATCAGAAATGGCAATTTCAATTTTTACTTTAGGCAGAAAATCAACTACATATTCTGCACCACGGTAAAGCTCAGTATGGCCCTTTTGGCGGCCAAATCCTTTTACTTCTGTAACAGTGATACCTTGAACGCCAATGGCGGATAAGGCTTCACGCACTTCATCAAGCTTGAATGGCTTAATTATTGCTGAAATGAATTTCATTATTTTCTCCTGTTTAAGTCTTGATATCAGTCAGCCATTGCGAGCAGCGGCTGACTGATTGGATTGCACTTAAATGATTATTTAGAATGAACGGCTGACTGAAACTGTTACACGGTCATCAGATAAATCTGCTGTTTGACTTCTACCGTTAAAGCTAGAACCGCCCCAGCCTTTATCAGACCAGTAACCGGTATCGTTTGCACCAACATAAGCCACTTCAGCAGCCCAACCTTCAGAGCCAGCTAGTGAAAAAGATTTAGCGACAGCAATTTTGTAATCAGTGTAGTCAGGGCTTTTTTCGCCATCGTAAGCCAAGTAACCAGCATTAGTAGCCGCGATATCAGCAGTCACGTTTAAGTGACCAACGTGGCCAATTAGGCTCCAACCATCACCAAATGGATATTCAGCATTTAATTCAACGTAAGTTGTGAATTTAGAATCATCGTCATAGCCAGTACCTTTATCAAGACCGAACCAGTTACCTAATGTTGTTGAAACTTGTGCGCTGAAATAGCTATATGAAAGACCGAAGTTAGCTTCATAGGTATTCCAAGATTTGTCTGAAGCTGGTGTTACGCCATCCGCTTTAGTACAGCCGATACAATCACCCCAGCTACCGCCTGGATATGTATAGCCAATAACACCAACAGAGTAGCCAACACCTGAATCACCAAACTGACCACCGTAACCAGCATAGATATCTAGCTCTAATGAAGCATCTGGGAAAGTATTTGGTGAAACGTTTGAAGCCCAAACACCAGCAGAAAAACCGCTACTATGTTCTACATCAAAACCACCCTGTAAAGCTGGTTTGTGGAAGTTTTGTGAAAGACCACGTACATAGTAGTCAGATGTGTAAGCGACATTTGAGCTAAATGCCCAATCAGAAGCTGCTTCTTCTGCAGCAAAAGCCGCAGCAGGTAAAGTAAGTGCGCCGAAAACGACAGCAGATAATAGTGATTTACGCATTGTAATTCCTTTGTTTAGATATGAAATTGTTTTCAATTATGTTTAAAAACACACTAAACTTGTAAGCAATTGCCATGCCACAAAAAAAACATTTTAAAAACAATGTGATAGGATTTTTTTAGAAATACACTGTTATGATTGATCAGCTGAAATACTGGTAAAATGAGGATAAATAAAAGGAGAAATACTATGCTAAATTCACAGGTATTAAATGATTTATCTATAAAAATCAAGAGTATGGCTGCATCATCCCCGTTGGGCGATGCAGAAAAAAACATTTACGCACTACTTCAGGGCGCATTCACCAAGATGGAGCTTGTTTCGCGTGAAGAGTTTGATGTGCAATCAGAAGTGCTGCGGAATACCCGTGAGCAGTTAACACTGTGTGAAGAAAGGTTGGCTGAGTTAGAGTTAGTATTAAAAAAGTAAGTAGTATTAACTACAGTAGTTAAATAAGTTAGCGTAACTGGCTTAATAAAAAATAATAATTAAGAAGAAGAATAATAATAAATCTAGCTGTTTTATATAGCCGTGCCTTAAGTGGTATGGACGCACCTGAGGTCGTTGTCGAGGTGCATTTAGCCAATGGGCTGCCCTCTTTTACTATTGTTGGCTTACCTGAAGCCGAGGTCAAAGAAAGCAAAGACCGTGTCCGTGCCGCTATTTAAACTTCCCTGTTTGATTTTCCTGCCAGACAGATTACCGTTAATTTAGCCCCTGCTGATTTACCCAAAGAAAGCGGCCGTTACGATTTGCCAATTGCGTTAGGTATTTTGGCGGCTAGCGGGCAAATTTCAACAGAAGCGTTGGCGAAGTATGAGATTGCTGGTTAACTTGCTCTGACAGGTGAGTTGCGGCCGGTACGCGGCACTTTAGCGATGACCTATCATATGACAACAGCCACGCCCTTTATATTACCCCAACAAAGTGCAGAAGAGGCCGGCTTGGTTAACGATGCGATTGTTTATCCAGCTAAAAGCTTATTAGTTGTTTGTGCGCATTCGAACGGCCATACACTATTAACACCTTTTCAAAGTAATGCCACACCACAACCAATCGCGTATCCAGACTTCAACGAAGTAAAAGGGCAAAGCCAAGCCAAGAGAGCATTAGAAATTGCGGCAGCAGGTGTACACAGTATCCTGATCAGCAGGCCGCCTGGTAGAGGAAAAAGCATGCTGGCTTCACGGGTTGTTGGCATCTTGCCTGCCATGGCTGAGACCAAAGCATTGGAAAGTGCAGCGATATAATCATTGAATGGTAGCTATAAACTAAGTGATTGGAAGCGTAGAAATTTCCGGAGCCCACACAACGCTGCATCAGGTGTGGCTTTGGTCGGTGGAGGCAGTGTGCCACGTCCCGGTGAAATCTCACTTGCGCATCATGGTGTTTTATTTCTGGATGAGTTGCCAGAATTTGATCGCAAAGTATTAGAGGTGTTACGAGAGCCATTAGAAAGTGGGCATATAACGATTTCTCGCGCGGCACGACAGGCTGACTTTCCTGCCAAGTTTCAATTAATTACTGGGATGAGCCCATGTCCCTGCGGCTATTTTGGACACTTTAATAATAAGTGTCGTTGCACGCCAGATCAAATTGCACGATATAAAGCCAAAATTTCTGGGCCGTTGTTAGACCGTATTGATATGCATATTCAGGTGCCTGCCTTAAAAGAGGATGAGTTGACGGCAGCAGCCGTTTCTGAAGATAGCGCAGCAATACGTAAACGTGTAGAGCAAGCAAGAGCTAGATAGCTTAAGCGTCAAAACAAAGCCAACTTTGCACTCGGAACTAGGGAGATTGAAATGGTTTGTCAGCCAGATGAAGCAGGGCTGGCATTATTAAAAACAGCGATTACACGCTTAAACTTATCAGCAAGAGCCTATCACCGTATTCTGAAGTTGGCACGTACGATTGCGGATGTGGGCGGGTGATGTGGATATTCAAGCTACCCATATTGCCGAAGCGGTTCAGTATCGGCGAGTAGACAGTTAAGAGATAAGGCTTTGCATGATAAAATGACGGATTATTCAATTCAGCACTTGTTATGAGCCAAAACGACAATTCAGCATTAAACGCAATATCGCCAATAGAAACCCAATTACGTCACATACTCAAAGAACGTATCCTGATTTTAGATGGTGCGATGGGTACGATGATTCAGCAATATAAATTGACTGAGGCGGACTACCGTGGAGAGCGATTTAAAGACTTTGCAGCGCCTGCTGGTGAGCGTGCGCTGTTTGTTAAAGGTAACAATGAATTGCTGTCATTAACGCAGCCACATATCATCCAAGAAGTGCATGAGAAATATCTTGAAGCTGGTTCTGATGTGATTGAAACCAACACCTTTGGTGCAACCACCGTGGCACAAGATGATTATCATATGGCTGAGCTGGTGTATGAAATGAATGTGGCGTCAGCTAAGTTGGCTAAAGCGGCATGTGAAAAATATAGCACACCAGAAAAACCACGTTTTGTGGCAGGGACATTAGGCCCAACGCCAAAAACAGCGAGCATCTCTCCAGATGTGAATGACCCTGCCGCACGTAATGTGACGTTTGATCAGTTGGTTGCCACCTATTTAGACCAGGCACGCGCATTGGTAGAAGGTGGCGCGGACATTTTAATGGTAGAAACCATTTTTGATACCTTGAATTGTAAAGCTGCTTTATTTGCGATTGATACCTTCTTTGAAGAAGTCGGTTATAAAATGCCATTGATGATTTCTGGTACGGTCACCGATGCATCAGGGCGTATTTTGTCAGGTCAAACCGTGACTGCATTCTGGCATTCAGTTCGTCATGCAAAACCACTGACCATTGGGTTAAACTGTGCATTAGGTGCAACGTTGATGCGTCCTTATGTAGAAGAGATTTCTAACATTGCTGACACCTTTATTTGTATTTACCCAAATGCGGGCTTGCCTAATCCAATGAGTGATACTGGGTTTGATGAAACGCCCGATGTCACCTCAAGCTTAGTCAAAGAATTTGCTGATAGTGGCTTTATTAATATGGCTGGGGGTTGTTGTGGTACGACGCCACCGCATATTAATGCGATTTATAACGCCATTAAAGACTGTCCCCCACGAACCGTGCCTGAGTTAGCGCCAGTGACTAAGCTTTCAGGCTTAGAGCCATTTATCATTAATGAAGAATCTCTCTATGTGAACGTAGGTGAGCGAACCAATGTGACGGGTTCCAAAGCTTTTGCTCGCATGATTATTAATGAGCAGTTTGAGGAAGCCTTGAGTGTTGCTCGTCAACAGGTGGAAAATGGTGCTCAAATAATCGATATTAATATGGATGAAGGCATGTTGGATGCGGTCAAAGCGATGACGCATTTTTTAAACCTCATTGCATCAGAGCCTGATATTTCACGTGTGCCTATCATGCTGGATTCATCTAAATGGAGTGTGATTGAAGCCGGTCTTAAATGTGTGCAAGGTAAAGCGATTGTAAACTCAATCTCGATGAAAGAAGGCGAAGCAGAGTTCTTACGCCAAGCAAAATTATGTCGCCGCTACGGTGCGGCAGTGATTGTGATGGCGTTTGATGAGCAAGGCCAAGCGGACACCTATGAGCGCAAGATAAAAATCTGTAAACGGGCTTATGATTTATTAGTTAGTACTGGCTTCCCACCAGAAGACATTATCTTTGATCCAAATATTTTTGCTATTGCTACAGGTATTGAGGAGCACAATAACTATGCAGTCGATTTTATTGAAGCCACTCGCTGGATTAAACAAAATCTACCCCATGCCAAAATTTCTGGCGGTGTTTCTAATGTCAGTTTTAGCTTCCGTGGTAATAATCCTGCACGTGAAGCGATTCACACGGCATTCCTCTATCATGCTATTCAAGCGGGCATGACCATGGGCATTGTGAACGCTGGCATGATGGGGGTTTATGATGACTTAGCGCCTGAGCTGCGCGAATGTGTAGAGGACGTTGTGCTGAATCGCGTGACGGATCCTGACAACCTATTAGCACCAACAGAGCGCATGATTGAAATCGCTGGTACGCTAGTGGCAAGTGATAAAAAAGAAAGCACTATTTTAGAATGGCGGGGTACGGAAGAAAATCCAGTGCCTGTCGAGAAACGCCTGAGCCATGCCATGGTGAATGGTATTACTGAGTTTATTGTCGAGGACACGGAAGAAGCGCGCGCAGCCGTTGCCGAAAAAGGTGGTCGTCCAATTCATGTGATTGAAGGCCCACTGATGGATGGCATGAATATCGTTGGTGATTTATTTGGTCAAGGCAAAATGTTTTTACCACAAGTAGTGAAATCTGCACGTGTGATGAAATCTGCTGTTGCGCATTTGATTCCGTTTATTGAGGCTGAAAAAGCAGCGGAAGAAGTGCGAACTGGTGTGGTCGCTAAACCAAAAGGAAAAGTGGTGATTGCGACAGTAAAAGGCGATGTACACGATATTGGTAAAAATATTGTGAGCGTGGTGTTGCAATGCAATAACTTTGAAGTGGTGAATATGGGCGTGATGGTGCCAGCGGCAGAGATTATTGCCATGGCAAAAGCAGAAAACGCAGATATTATTGGCTTAAGTGGTTTGATTACACCATCACTGGAAGAAATGACATATTTTGCCAAAGAAATGCAGCGCGATAAATATTTTAGTGAACAAAAAACACCATTATTAATAGGTGGTGCAACAACTTCACGTGCGCATACCGCGGTGAAAATCGCGCCACATTATGAAGGCCCAGTAATTTACGTGCCAGATGCTTCGCGCTCGGTCTCGGTCATGCAGAACCTACTCACAGCCGAGAAACGCGGTGCGTACTTGGCGGAGATTCAAGCGGATTATGAAAAAGCGCGACAACAACATGCTAATAAAAAGGGTGTGCCAATGTTAACGCTTGCAGATGCGCGGGCGAATAAAGCGAAGTTAAGTTTCACCAATAAACATGCACCAGTGAAGCCAAAATTCATTGGCCGTCGTGTTTTTAAAAACATTGATTTAACCTTAATCGCACAATATATCGACTGGGGACCATTCTTTCAAACGTGGGATTTGGCAGGTCCATACCCAGCCATTTTAGAAGATAAAGTGGTGGGTGACGCAGCAACTAAAGTCTTTGCTGAAGCCAAAGACATGTTAAAAAAACTGATTGATGGCCGTTGGTTAACTGCGAATGGTGTGATTGCGCTGATGCCTGCCAATACCGTGAATGACGATGACATTGAAATCTATACTGACGAAAGTCGTAATGAGATTGCCTTTACTTATTACGGTATGCGTCAACAAACACAGAAGCCTGTGATTGATGGCGTGCCGCGCCCAAATCAATGTTTGGCTGACTTTATCGCACCAAAAGATGTAGCTGAAGATTACATCGGGTTATTTGCTGTCACGGGTGGATTAGGCACAGCAAAAATCATTAAACGCTTTGCGGACGCCAATGATGATTACAGCGGCATTATGTTCCAGTCATTAGCCGACCGACTAGCGGAAGCTTTTGCTGAATATATGCATGAACGTATTCGTACTGATTTATGGGGCTATGTACCAGATGAAAAACTGAATCCTGATGCTTTAATTAAAGAGCAATACCAAGGTATCCGCCCTGCACCGGGTTATCCAGCTTGCCCAGATCATACGGTTAAAACTGATATGTTTAATTTGTTGCAGTGTGATGAAATTGATATGCAGCTAACAGAAAGCTTCGCCATGATGCCAGCTGCAGCTGTGAGTGGCTTTTATTTTGCGCATACAGAAAGTAAATATTTTAGTGTGGATAAAATAGGCGCTGATCAGCTAGAAGACATGGCTAAGCGTAGAGACTTGCCGAAAGAGTACCTAGAGCGTTGGTTGGCACCTAACTTGGGTTAAAAAGTTCAGCTTAAAACATTGAGGCTAAAACGATTGATTGCCAAGTTGATTAGTCCGTTCAATACATTCAACTTGGATATGTAATAGATCTTCTCCTCAAATATTTAATGCATTGATTTCATATTGGGTTGCATCGAAATTGCAAAGTTCTATGTCTTTTGCTAGCTTGAGTAGTTGGCCATGCACTTCCGTTTGTCTAAGAATCGCTTGTTTGATATTGTCTGATAAACCAATATCATTCAAAATTTGTTCCATCGGCGACGCAACAACGGTATTTGCCAGCGATAACATGCCGACCATAAAGGCTTGGTCCCTAAAGTGCTGTTGATAGCTTTCGACTTTCTTTGCAATTAACTCCATCAGGCGTGCGCGACCAGCCACTTGCCTCATGATGGCATCGCTGGCTCCGCTACTCGGTGTTGCATACATCAATAGCTGTACCCATCTCAGCATTTGTTTTTGCCCCAGCATCATAATGACTTGTCGAATAGATTCGATGGGTTCGCTACCACCATTAACCCCAACAGAGTTAACCAGCTTCAGTAGGCCTAGCGTTAAGCCCGGGCTGTTTTTGAATAGTGCTTCCAGCTCAGATAAGTCTGCGTCTCCTAATAGCAGACCAATCATACGCATCAAACACATTTGATTTGGTTGTGCTTGTTCACCGGTTAGTATGTATGGTTGTGCAAAAAAGCAGCCTTGATAGGCATCAAATTTTAGCTCCTGACAAGCTAAAAATAGCGCTTCTTCTTCTACTCTTTCGGCAACAATTTTTGCTGGCGATTGTTTACGAACAAGCGTGACAAGGTCAGAGGTTTCCTCAATTAAGGTTGTCGATAAACCAATTTCCACATAATTAACATGGGGCAGTAACACCATGTGTTCAGGGCGGTTAGCATAATCGACAATGGCCAGCTTAAAGCCTAAGTCTTTTAATGCTTTGCACCGTGTGATGATTTGCGCGTTAATCGGTATATCTTCTAAGATTTCTAATACCATGCCCTCGGCAGGTAATAGCTCTATGATGTCGCTCATTAATGAGCTGGCGGCAATGCTAAGAAAACCGAGTTTATTACCGAGAATCTGTTGAATGCCAAATTGGCTTAACAAATTAACAATGACTCCAGAGGGTGCAGATAAATCACCTAAATTGGTGTTGCTATTTTCATCTCCTTTGCACTGAGTAACAACTCATAACCAATGGCTTTTTGCTTGCCATTTAATATTGGGTGGCGGCCTAGAAAGACTTCATTGGTCTTTGTTTCTGTCGTTGGCATGCTAGGCCGGTTCATATCAATATCATCTCTATATTAATCACATTAAATTTGTCTGCTTTGGGGTGCTTTGGCTTATTATTATGTAATAAGCGCTCATCTATATAACGACAAGTTTTCAGTGAGCTTTAATCATTTGTATTAATCCCTGAGAGATAACGCTTGAGCAGCAAAGGAAATGCCTAGTTGCTGTTATTTTTCAGATTAATTTCTGTAGTGAATTAAAGATAAAACATTAAATGCATATTCATATATTAGGTATCTGCGGCACATTCATGGGTGGTATCGCTGCGCTTGCTAAACAGGCTGGTTTTAAGGTGACGGGGTGTGATGCAAACGTTTATCCACCAATGAGCACGCAGCTAGAGGCACAAGGGATAGCGCTAATTGAAGGGTATGCACATGAACAAACTGAACTTAATCCAGATGTTTATGTGATTGGAAATGCAGTTAGTCGAGGCAACCCATTGATGGAAGCCATATTGAATCAAGCCTTACCTTATATATCTGGGCCGCAATGGCTGGCTGAAAATGTGTTGCAAGACAAGTGGGTATTGGCTGTTGCTGGTACACATGGTAAGACCACTACAGCATCCATGCTAGCTTGGATATTAGAAGATGCAGGTTTAGCACCTGGCTTCTTAATTGGTGGCGTGCCAGAAAACTTTTCTGTTTCAGCAAGGCTGCCAGGTACGCCGAAACAAGACGGAAAAAGTACCTCCCCATTTTTTGTTATCGAGGCAGATGAATACGATACCGCTTTTTTTGATAAGCGATCTAAGTTCGTGCACTATCACCCACGTACTGCGGTGCTCAATAATTTAGAGTTTGACCATGCAGATATTTTTGAAGACTTAGCCGCCATTGAAAAACAATTTCATCACCTTGTCAGAACCATCCCACAAAATGGACTGGTTATCCGCAACGTAGAAGAAAGTCTGCAACGCGTGATTGATAAAGGGTGCTGGACACCAGTAGAAACTTTTGGCAGTGAAGATAAATGGCATGCAAAAAATGCGCAAGGCGACGGTAGTTTTGATGTGATGTTTGGTGCTGAGCACCATGGCCATATGGCATGGGACATTATTGGGCAGCACAATCAAATGAATGCGTTAGCCAGCATTGCCGCTGCTCGACATGTAGGAGTACCCGTTACTCAAAGTATTGAGGCATTGAATACATTTAAGAATGTGAAACGCCGCATGGAACTCCGAGGCGTGGTTAACAGTATTAGCGTTTATGATGATTTTGCTCATCACCCTACTGCGATTGCTACAACGGTTGCAGGGCTACGCGCAAACGTTAACCAAGCGCGCATTATTGCGGTGTTAGAGCCACGTTCTAATACCATGAAGTTAGGCACCATGAAGGCCGCATTGCCCGCTAGTTTGGTCGATGCTGATTTTGTATTTTGTTACGGTGGCAATGTGGATTGGGGTATTGAAGAGGCATTGCTTCCTATACAAGAAAAATCACAGGTATTCATGGATTTGGATGCGTTGATTGCAGCGGTAGTGAAATTAGCCCAGCCTAATGATTATATATTAGTCATGAGTAACGGTGGTTTTGGTGGCATTCATCAAAAATTACTTGATACATTAGCGTGAGTACATGAGCCAAGTGGAAAAGTATTTTAACAATCTAACGCCTTTTGCAATTGCCATCTGGTTTTCTGTTGCAGTGCATGCTGTGATGTTGGCTATTCAGTTTGAGCCTGAGCTGAGAGATATAGGAAAACGCTTGCCTTCGCTTGATGTTGTATTAGTTAATGCGAAAACAGAAAAAGCACCTGATAATGCAGAGTTGATTGCACAAGCCAACCTTGATCGTGGCGGTAACACGAATGAAGAGCGGAAGATGAAAACTGTTTTACCTACGCCACTAAAGCAAGCAGCAGAGGTGCAATTACAAGAAAAAAAGGAGGTAAGTACCGCAGCTAAGTCGGTGGAAGAGCGGTCTAAAAAAGAACAAGAAGAAAAAAAGGTTGCTGAATTAGAAAAGCAAGCTGATGCCTTAATGACGCAATTGAAAGCCGATAGCAAAGTGGCCGCTGACCCCGTCCAAAAAGCAACCACGAGAGTGGTGGAAGAAGATGCGGCAAAAGAAAATGTCATTTCGAGAAAGCTAAATCGTGAAGCGTTGCTTGCAGCAAGTTTGGAAATTGATCGTTTAGAAGCACAAATTGCAAAGCAGCAAGAAGAGTATCAAAAGCGGCCTAAACGCCGCTTTTTGGGTGCGCGTGCTAAGGCTACAGATGATGCGCTTTATTTAGAAGCTTGGCGGCAAAAAGTGGAACGTATTGGTAATATGAATTACCCCTCCGCAGCCAGAAATAAAAAGCTTTACGGCAGATTGCAATTGACAGTATCCATTCGTTCGGACGGCTCAATAGAAGGCATTGCGATCGATAAAAGCTCAGGGTCTAAAGTCTTAGATAATGCGGCTATTAATATTGTGAAGCTCGCTGCACCTTATTCGAAGTTTTCAGCAAAAATGAAAAAGACAACGGATATTTTAGGAATTACGAGGACGTGGACCTTTACCAACGAGGATGCCCTCTACACTAAGTAACCATTACCTTTCACTTTTATGCGGCGTTATGTTTGCTTACCGTTCTAAAGCACTGTCTGCGCAAACATGCCCTGCCTAAAAGTGAAATCTTAATGGTTAACAATTAATTGTATAGATGATAAAAATGACAACTAACCACTTTAAACACCACGTATTTTTCTGCTTAAATAAACGTCCAGATGGTGAATCTTGCTGCATGGATAAAGGCGCGGAAGCGGCTTATGATCATATGAAAGCGCAAGTCAAAAAGCTAGGTTTAAGAGGGAAAGGCAAAGTGCGGATTAATCGCGCGGGTTGTTTAGATCGGTGTGGTGAAGGACCTTTGATGGTGGTTTACCCTGAGGCAGTTTGGTATACCTTTGTCGATAGCGAAGATATTGATGAAATAATTGAGAGTCACATCATCAATGACAAAGTCGTCGAGCGGTTATTAGTCGACTAACTTGCTTTAATCAGATTCGCCAGCTAAGGCACAAGTAATACGTTCTTCCATTTGTGTTTTCAGAGGTGCTAATACAGCCAGTGAAAGTGGTGAAGGGCTGCCAGCTTGTGTGGCTTCACCCCAATGGCTATTTGGAAAGTGTCTGTCATTTTCAAAGCGTGGGATGATATGCCAATGTACGTGTGGTGTTTTATTGCCTAAGCTAGCCAGATTGATTTTATCTGGCTCGATCACTTCACGTAGCGCGGTTTCTGCGGCAAATACAACCTTCATTGTACGAGCGCGGTCAGTTGGTGCTAAATCTGTCATTTCTTTGACGTGTGCTTTTAGTTCTACGCGGCAATAAGCTGGGTAGTCTGCATCATTCAATAATACAACGCGACAAAATTCATCTTGCCATAAAATCAGGTTGGTGCTGGACTGACACAGTGCGCAGTTTGATGAGTCGGTCATTTGTTTATGACGCCGCTAACATGCGGTCTAAAGTGAGTTTCGCTAGTGCAGCCTCTTCAGCAGGGACAGTAATTTTATTCACAATATTACCCTCGACTAAGTTCTCTAAACACCAAGCCAAATGCTGAGGATCAATCCTTGCCATGGTTGAGCATTCACAGACAACATGACTCATAAATTGCACGTGTTTATTTTCTGCTTTCATTTCTTCAGCCAAGCGAGTGACTAAGTTCAGTTCTGTGCCCACTAACCATTTAGTGCCAGGTTCAGCCGCTTTAATGGTGTTGAGAATGTATTCAGTCGAGCCAACAAAGTCTGAGTTTAAGCACACGTCAAATGGTGATTCTGGGTGGGAAATGACTTGTCCACCTGGATGCTCTTTTCTAAACTGTTCTATGCTTTGTGGACGGAACATTTGATGTACAGCACAATGGCCTTTCCACAGTAGTACCTTGGCATTTTTAATTTCCTCTTCAGTTAAGCCCCCCATTGGTAAGTCTGGATCCCAAATCGGCATTTCTTCTAATGGAATACCCATTTTATGACCTGTCCAACGACCTAAGTTTTGATCTGGGAAGAACAACACTTTTTCGCGTTGTTTAAAACCCCAGTCTAAGATTTTTGGCGCGTTTGTACTGGTGCAGACAATCCCACCATGCTCACCACAAAAGGCTTTTAAATCAGCAGCAGAATTAATGTAAGTGATTGGGATAATGGTTTCGTCAAAGTCGAGCACCTTGTTGAGTTCGCGATAGCTACGCTCTACTTTGGCTAAGTTCGCCATATCAGCCATTGAGCAGCCAGCCGCTAAATCAGGCAGGATAACGGTTTGTTCTGGACGGCTTAAAATATCTGCCACTTCTGCCATAAAGTGCACACCTAAGAACACAATAAATTCAGCGTCTAAATTGTCACAATATTTAGCGAGCTTTAATGAATCACCTGCGAAATCGGCATGGCGATACACATTTTCATGCTGATAATGATGGCCTAGAATGACCAAGCGCTTGCCGAGTTTTTCACGGGCAGCAAGAATGCGAGCTTGGCAGTCATCATCTTTTTTAGATTGAAAACTATCGAATTTAATTGGGACGGCTTGTGCTTGCATAATGTATTTAAGGCTTCACTTTCCTAAAGATTGATTTTATAACGATGTGATTGATAATGGAAATGGCTAAAGCGTCAATTGATGCTTTTCACCGAGTCTTTTCAGGGCATCCACATTGGTCCACGAAAAAACACGTTGCGCCGCTTCACGCCAATCCACCCATTCGAAGCGTACATGTTCATCAGGCGCTAGTGTGACATCTAAAGACGCTGGTAATGTTAGCCCAAATAAATGCTCTACATTTTCAGTGACACCATCTGCATAGCGGTGGCGCCAATGCGGATAGATTTCATAAGTATTGGCTACTTGCCAATCTTGAAAGTCGTAATCTAGCGCCTTCAGCCCCGTCTCCTCAGCCACTTCTCGAATGGCCGCATCATAAGCTGTTTCATCGCCTTCAATGCTCCCCGTGACAGATTGCCAAAAGCCGACTTTGTCTGCGCGCTCCATTAGCAGCACTTGTAAATCAGCTGTGTGAATCAGGATGAGCGCAGAAATTGGTGTTTTATTTTTTTTTGGCAGAAGTTAAATCCTTGGGTAATTTGAAGAGCACACTTTCGATAACACCTTCTAGTTCACTGACATTTTGCGCACCTAATTGTTGCAGCGCAATAATGACTTCCTTTACTAGCACCTCAGGTGCAGATGCCCCTGCAGAAACGCCGACTTTCTTTTTGTTAGTTAACCATTTTGGCTTCAGAAAGCTAGCATTATCGACCATATAAGCTTCTACGCCCTGATTTTCAGCGACTTCACGTAAGCGATTAGAGTTAGAGCTATTGGGTGAGCCGACAATAATCACTAAGTCGCAATCTTTCGCCATGATTTTTACGGCATCTTGACGGTTTTGAGTGGCATAACAAATATCATCACTTTTTGGACCTTGGATGGCAGGAAATTTATGCTTGAGTGCTTGAATTACTTGCGCGGCATCATCCATGGAAAGCGTTGTCTGCGTAACATAAGCGAGTTTATTGACGTCTTTCACTTCAAGTTTCTCAGCATCTTCAGGTGTTTCAACTAAATACATGCCCTCCTCCGATTGCCCCATTGTTCCTTCTACTTCGGGGTGTCCTTTATGCCCTATCATGACGATTTCCATTTCATTTTTTCGCATTTTAGAGACTTCAATATGGACTTTGGTGACGAGTGGGCAGGTCGCATCAAATGCGGTAAGTCCACGTGCTTCGGCTTCGGCGCGAATGGCTTTAGAAACACCATGAGCACTAAAGATGACTGTACTGCCTTTAGGGATGACATCTAAATCTTTAATAAAAATAGCGCCTTTTTCACGTAATTCATCGACAACAAATTTGTTATGAACCACTTCGTTGCGCACGTAAATGGGTGCGCCAAATTTTTCTAAAGCTTGTTCGACGATAATGATGGCGCGATCCACGCCAGCACAGAAGCCACGTGGGTTAGCAAGGACAATATCAGCCTCAGTATTTTTTTCTAATTGTGCCATAGTGCATATAATACATGATTAAAAGCGGGATTATCACTACAGTTTTGTAGTGTAGTGCAGCAACTAAAACGGCTTCAGGTATAATTATGTTAGTTTAAACGATTAAAAAGATAGCATGAAAAACACCGCCACATTACTCATTACTTGTCCCGATGCAAAAGGCGTTGTTGCCACGGTTGCCAATTTTTTGCATCAACACAATGCGAATATTTTACACGCAGACCAACACCAAGATGCGGAAAATAGTTTGTTTTTAATGCGTGTTGAGTGGGATTTGGAGCAGTTTAGTCTAGACGAGGCTGCTTTTGGAAAGCAGTTTGAAGCGATAGCGACGCAATTTAACATGCAGTGGCAGCTCAAACGCTCTGCGCATACACCGCGCTTGGCACTCATGGTTTCACAATATGATCATTGTTTAGCTGATTTGTTACACCGCCATCAACAAGGTGAGCTGGCTTGCGACATACCGTTGATTATTAGTAATCATTTGGATACAAAAGCATTGGCCGATTTTTATGGTGTTGCCTTTCATCATATCCCCGTGACTAAAGATTCCAAGGTGGAAGCAGAAAATGCACAGTTCGCTCTGTTTGATGAATACAACATTGATTTGATCGTGTTAGCACGTTATATGCAGATACTGTCATCTAATTTTGTCGCTCGGTACCCGAAAATAATTATTAATATTCATCACTCATTTCTGCCAGCATTTATTGGTGCTAAACCTTATCATCGCGCATTTGAGCGTGGCGTTAAGTTGATCGGAGCAACCGCACATTATGTGACGGAGGACCTGGATGAGGGGCCGATTATTGAGCAAGACATTGCGAGAATATCGCATAGAGACCAAGTGGAAGATTTACTACAAAAAGGGCGAGATTTAGAGCGCATTGTACTTTCAAGAGCGGTCCGTTGGCATATTGATCATCGTGTACTAATCTATGCGAACAAAACGGTAGTATTTGATTAGTAGCAGTTAAAGCAGAATTAAAAAAAGCGAAGTTTAACTTCGCTTTTTTTATATGTTCTAGCTATTCATTATGATGGTAGCGGTTTATATGTTGATTCATCATAAGGAGCAATTTCTGGCAATGGCTGCCATAGAGCCGGATATGTTGGTTCATCATATGGTGCAATTTAAGGTAAAAGACCACCACCTGTAGAGGCACAACCAATTAAAAATAATGCTGTCATTAAAGCAAGTGCAAATTTATTCATGTAAATCTCCCTGAGCTTTCTAATTATATTAATCGTATTTTAAGAGTAAATACTCCTAAACGTTAATTTAACGGTTGGGAGCCAATGATACAACCAATAAGGCGCCACTTATGGAGGTTGGTTAAGGCATTTTACGTTCCAATGCAAATAAATCAGTGATTTGCTCACGTTCTCTTACGATATGGCATTGGTTATTATCAACCATAATTTCTGGCGCTCTAGCACGAGTATTGTAGTTGCTAGCCATACTCATGGCATAGGCACCTGCTGATTTAACCACCAATATGTCATTTTCTCGCAAGTTCAAGGCTCTATCATGGCCTAAAAAGTCGCCTGTTTCACATACAGGGCCAACAATTTCATACACGGTTTTTTCACCGCCACGAGTTTGCGCGGGCACAATGTCGTGATAGGCATCATATAAAGCAGGGCGCATTAAATCATTCATGGCGGCATCAACAATCGCAAAGTTTTTGCTCTCAGCTAGTTTTAGGTATTCCACTTTGGTTAATAGTACGCCTGCATTACCAACGAGTGCGCGACCTGGCTCAAACAATAGTTTGACTTGTTTTTTATTCAGTTTTTCTAAAATAGCTTGTGTATATTGCTTGAATTCAGGCGGGGTCTCATTATCATAAGTAATGCCAATACCGCCACCTACATCAATATGTGAAATATGAATCTTATGGTCTTCTAATACCTCGACTAAGCCCAGCACGCGATCTAATGCATCGATAAAGGGCGCGATTTCGGTGATCTGTGAACCAATATGACAATCGACACCATGAACTGCAATATTAGGCATTGCCGCAGCTTTTTGATAAACGGGGACTGCGTCATCAATCGCTACGCCAAACTTATTGTTTTTCAAGCCTGTGGAGATATAAGGGTGTGTTTTAGCATCCACATTTGGATTCACACGTAAAGAAACGGGTGCTACTTTACCCATTCCCTCAGCTACTTGGTTTAAACGAACCAACTCGCTAGCTGATTCTACGTTAAAGCAAAGAATACCAGCACCTAATGCAGCGCGCATTTCGTCTGCTGTTTTACCGACACCAGAAAACACGACTTTTTTAGGATCGCCACCAGCGGCTAATACGCGCGCAAGTTCGCCACCAGAAACAATGTCGAAACCAGCGCCTAATTGAGCAAAGACATTCAGCACGGCAATGTTCGGATTCGCTTTAACCGCGAAGCAGATTAAGTGGTCAGTAGTGGACAGACCAGCTTGAAAATCATTAAAAGCCTGTGTAAGCGCTTGCTTTGAATACACATAGCATGGCGTTCCATATTGTTCGGCAATGTCAGTTAGGGCGACATTTTCAGCGTGTAATACGCCACTTTTCAATTCAAAAAAATTCACGGAGGTATCTTTAGACTTTCTTTATTCTTTGGTTGCTTGATTGTCAGGTGTTATTTCTGGAGTCATCTTCAGCGACACTCTTGGTGTCACTTTCGATGTTGCTTCAGGCGTCACTCCCAGCGTCTCAGCTGGTGCTTCTTGTACTTTATCTTGCGTTGGTAGCGGATAGCGTTGCTCAGGAATATACAAAGGTCCGAGCGTGCCGCAGCCGATAAGGGATGTGTAAATAGCGAGCATTAGGATGGTCGAGCATGTTTTAAACATAATGATCTGACAAACTTAAAAAGTTAAGCACACATTTTATCACCTTCTGTTTCATCAAGCACTGCCTCATCAAGCAAAAGCGAAGTGCTTTTAGCCGCTCATTCTGCGGTTAAGGCCGATTGTCGGATGACGCTGGACAATGCACAATAGACTTTGGCATGATTAACTCACCATAAAAGGGTATTGGAATGGAGATGGTAAATGGGTGGTGGTGTTTACATCAGGTTATAACAATATCCCTGATAACAATGCTTTTTACTCCAGCCCGGCAAATAGTGTATTTAAGCCTAACCTAACGCTGCAGTATAATACGGGTAATGGACAAGGTTACTTATATGTAGTCGATGCTAAAGCAGGCAACAGTTTGGCCACTATTGCCACAGGAGTTGGCTCACACGCCTCACCTAGTGGGTTAGGTAAGATGAGTGCTTATGCAGACTTTGCGGAAACAAATAATACTGCTACTTATCATTATGGTGGTGATTTGAATGGGGATGTATGCCGGTTTAATATTGAGGCCGGCGTCAACTCAGTCTTACACTTTGCAACATTAAAAGATGCTTCAAATGTGGGTCAGCCGATTATGACGCCAGTTGGATTAGGTGAGATTAACAATAAAAAAGTTATTATTGTTGGTACTGGCAAGTACTTAGAAGCATCAGCGTTTAGACGCTACTTCATTTAGTACACAAAGTTTATATGCGCTTAAAGATGTTGCAAATGATGGCGATCCTGAGCCTATGTATAATAATCCACATTCGGTAGCCGGCATCGCAAATCAAACAGTCGTGCCAAACTCAGACCCTAGCAAATCTGATGAGCGAGTCAGTGGGACATCAAATGGGGTTAATTTTGTTAGCGGTCCTGGCTGGTATCTTTATTTCCCCGATTCTGATGAACGTCAAAATGTTGCATCTCAATTAGTGTCGGGTTGCTAGTGCCAAAAACAGTGCCTACGGCGAGCGAATGTCAACCAGAAGGTTACGGTTGGTTTAATTTCTTTGATTATAGAACGGGCTTGGCTGTTCTTAATAGTTCAGGTGCTGTTTCTCAACGGACAGCCGCACCCAGCGTAGGCTTTAGCCACCCTTTTTGTTAACTAAAGCTCAACTTTACTTTTTCAGCGATCTCGTTAGTAAGTGTTTAGTGACGAAGCCATTAACTAAACCAAAAAATAAGCTTGCTAGCCCAAAAATAGGGATAAGGTAGGCAACGCCAGCGTGCGGGATGAGCCAGAGTCTAACCAAAATAAGCTGTCCCGCAACGTGGGCAAAGGCTGCTAAAATACTGAGTGTAATGACACTAAAGTGTTTTTTTGGCAGATGTTGTGCAAAAAATAATATGCCTAAGCTTAATAGCGCACCAGATAAACTTAAGATAAAAGTCGGCGATAAAAATTGACCAAGTAAGAGACTGCTGGCAAAAACACGTAATAAACTCACCCAGGCTGCTGTGCCAAATCCATATTGCACCAAAACATAAAGGGTAATGATGTTGGCGATACCTGGTTTAACGCCAGGTAAAGGTGACGGAAACATAGCCTCTAACACATGTAAACCAATCGCTAGCGCCGTTAGCTTGGCAATATGATGGTCTGTCTTAGTTGTTTGAATGCTAATAGTTGAGCGAGTCATAAGGCTTTTTTTCGCCAATCAATTGCAGGCTAATTTGGTTGGGTAAACAGATGGCCACTTGCCCCGCAAGTTTAAGCCAGCCTTGATGAACACAGTATTGATTAGTACAAGGCGACTGTTTGAAACGCACTTTCCCTTGCACAATACTAATGTGTGATTCACCTAAGGGGCCGTGTAAATGTAGCTCTCGGTTTTGGTTTAAGTCATAAGTGCCAACCACTTTATTTCCTTGGCGTATCATAAGTTGACTGGCTGGTGCGTTGCTCCAAAGGGTTTTGAACAGGAAAATGACTACAATGGTACTCACAATCATCACCAAGCAGTCGCCAAGCAAAGGTTTTACTTTTACCTTACTCAAGGGTAACCATTTTCGCTGCTTTTTCCGCTTCGGTGTCTAGCCAGTTAAGCTTTGCTTGCATTGATGTGCTAACTTGAATGTTGTCTTGCGCAGTCATAATTAAAAAGTCATTAACCCCAGCTACGCTTGCCTGTTTAACCTGTTCATTTGCTTTGGCAATAAAAATCGGCTTGGATGCCACATCAGATAATACGCCAGCCTGTGCTTGTGGCGGGATTAATACCGTAACCGATTGCATGCCTTGCACGGGGTAACCTGTGTTTGGGTCAATCACATGACAGTAGCGTTGACCATCAAACTCAAAATAGCGTTGATAGTCACCAGAAGTGCCAATGGCCCAGCCACTTGGTAATGCTAATGTTGCAATGGCATTCGGTTGCCGTGGATGCTGAATGCCAACGCGCCAAGGCTTGTCGCCATGTTGGCCTAGCGCAATGATGTTGCCGCCAATATTAATCAGAGCATGTTTAATGTTTTGTTCTGTTAAGTAAGTCAAGCCAATGTCGAGCGCATAGCCTTTCGCATAACCACCTAAGTCTAATTGTACGGCTGGATTGTTACTATAGATTTCATTGCCATTAATCACAATGTCCGACATCTTTGGATTTTTAGAAGCCAGCGCAGTAACAGCATTCTCATCGGCCTGGTGTGGGATAAACGTATCATTCTGGAAGCCCCACAATTTAATCAGCTGCCCAATTGCAGGGTTAAAAGCACCTTCGGATTGTGTTGAAAGTGCGGTGGCATCTCTGAGGATTTGTGCAATATCAGGTTTTATGGTGATGGATTTGCCTGCTGAAAACGCTTGATTAATAGCGCTTAACTCACTTGGTTTCCAAGCATGCAGGCGTTGATGTAGGGCATTATATTGTTGAATAATGCCATTGCTAACAGCTTGTGCTCGTTCATCAGTTTCGCCATAAATCGAGATGTCTACTAGCGTACCAAAAACATAGCTTTGGGTGTTGTAGAGTGGTTCTTTTGGGCTGCAGCTCAGTAAGAGTAGAGCGGAAAGTAATAGGAAAACAATGCGCATAGGCGCTACTATAACCCTAGTCGCTCAGTGATTCTAGTTTTATGCTGAGAGCTTTTCTTCTAATGCTTTGATAAAAACGGTTGCAGGTTGGCAAGGGGCTTGTGCTGCAAGCTCTACGATACCTGTTGGGCTGGTGACATTGATCTCAGTCACGTAATCACCAATCACATCTAGGCCGACAAAAAACAAGCCTTCTGCTTTCAGTGTGTGGCCGATGGTGGTCGCAATCTCACGATCACGTTCAGTTAGCAGCTGCGCTACAGCCTTACCGCCAACAGCCATATTGCCGCGTGTTTCTCCACCTTGCGGAATGCGAGCAAGTGCGTAGTCTAATGGCTTGCCATCAATCACAACAATGCGTTTGTCACCTTGTTTGATGGCAGGGATGTATTGCTGCACCATGATGGTCTGTTTGCCATAATTGGTAATGGTTTCTAAAATCACACCAATGTTTGGGTCATTTGCAGTCAGCCTGAATATACTCGTGCCGCCCATTCCATCTAGCGGCTTCACGATGATGTCTTGTTGTACAGCCAGAAACTCGCGTATTTGTTGGTTATTCGCGGTCACTAAAAATTCAGGACAAAACTGTGGGAAGCGGGCAACGGAGAGTTTTTCATTCCAACCACGAACGGCGACAGGATTGTTAATGACAGTGCCGCCTTGTGCTTCGGCAAGTTCTAATAAATAGGTGGTGTATAAATACTCATTATCAAACGGCGGGTCTTTACGCAACATGATGGCGGAAAAGTTTTTTGGTAAGGTTTCCTTTTCTTTGGCTAGGTTATACCAATTGACACCCTTAGAAAATTCGAAAGCTTGTGTCTTAATACGAACGGTTTCATTGCGCAGGTGAATATCATGTTGCTGACACACATAGAGTTCGTGGCCGCGTGCGGCTGCTTCTCGCATCATAGCGATACTGGTATCTTTTTTTATATTCAAACCCGTGTATGGGTCTAGAATGAAGAGTAGTTTCATGGGTTTATATACTCAGGTCTATTTGTTCAAATCTATGTATTCAATGGATCAGTTTCTTCTAGCTCAATCGTCGTTGCTAGCAACGCTAAACGTGCAACCACACCATAAGCATAAAAGCGGTTAGGCACAGTATCAGGTTCGCCAGCGCAGTCAGGTAAGCCACAAGGGGTTTCAAAAGCCAGTGGCTCAAAGTGAGCGCCAGGTGCATTGAGGTTTTCATCCACTGCGCGATTTGTATGGACGCGATAAAAGCCGCCAATGACGAAGTGATCCATCATGTACACGACAGGTTCAGCAATGGCATCATTGATACTTTCAAAGGTATAAACACCTTCTTGAATAATGACTTCGCTAACAGTTTGGCCTTCTTTAATGGTCGACATTTTATTCCGTTTTTTGCGATTTAAGCCGCGCATTTCGTCAGCTGACTTCACTGACATGATGCCCATGCCGTAAGTGCCAGCATTCGCTTTAACAATCACAAAAGGTACTTGCGTGATGCCATATTCCGCATATTTAACTTTGATTTTTTCAAGCAAAATATCGACTTTTTGCACTAAGCATTCTTCTCCTTCACGCGCATTAAAATCAATGCCTTCGCAGCGTTCGAAGTAGGGGTTGAGTAACCATTCATCAATTTCTAGAAAGTCCGCAAAGCCTTTAACCACATCATTGTAAGCAGAAAAGTGACGTGTTTTGCGTCGTGTTTGCCAGCCTGCATGTAATGGGGGAATAAGGTCTTGCTCTAAGTTTTTCAGTATGTCTGGGACGCCGCCTGATAAATCGTTGTTCAGCAGTACCGCGCAGCTATCAAAATCACCTAACTCAGCATTCTTGAGTTTAATGCGATTACCTTCGCGTACTAATGGCTCTAAAAGTAGCGTATTCCCATCAGGTAAGTCTAAGGTCGTTGGCTCTGTGATATCGGGTGAAACGCTACCGATACGCACGTCCAGGCCAGCGGCTTTCATAATATTGCTAAGCTCAAACACATTACGTAAATAAAAAGTATTACGTGAGTGATTTTCTGGAATGATGACTAAACGGTGTGCTTCTGGACAAATCTTTTCAACCGCGACGGTGGCAGCCTGCACGCTCAAACTTAAGAAATCAGGGTTTAAGTTGTTAAAGCCGGCAGGGAATAAGTTGATATCCACAGGAGCCAGCTTAAAGCCACTATTGCGTAAGTCGACTGAGGCATAAAAGGGTGCGCCGTGATCTAACCATTGTGTGCGAAACCAATGCTCAATTTCAGGCATTTTGTTCAGTATGCGCTTCTCTAAGTCTAGTAGCGGGCCGCTAAGGGCCGTGGTTAAGTGTGGGACCATTGATACTCTCTTTTATGACCTGATATGTTTAAATGACATACTTATTAAGCAATATGTCCTGCTTGTAAGTCAGCGTGGTAGCTACTTCTGACCATGGGACCACAGGCGGCATTATTAAAGCCCATGGTATCTGCTTTTACTTTCAGCGCATCAAAAGCAGCAGGTTCGACATAACGTTCTACAGGCAAGTGATGCTTACTTGGTTGCAAATACTGACCTAAGGTGAGCATGGTGACATTATGAGTGCGTAAATCTTTCATCACTTCCAATATTTCATCATCTGTTTCACCCAAGCCTAGCATTAAGCCTGATTTGGTTGGAATGTCTGGATACATTTCGTTAAACGCTTTTAATAGGGTTAATGAGTTTTGGTAATCAGAGCCTGGACGCGCTTGTTTATAAAGGCGCGGAATCGTTTCCAAATTATGGTTCATGACATCAGGCGGTGCCTCCTCTAAAATACGTAATGCGACATCTAAACGGCCACGAAAATCAGGCACTAAAATTTCAATTTTAATATCAGGTGAAGCTGCACGAATCGCTTTAATGCAATCAACAAAATGTTGTGAACCACCATCTGGTAAGTCGTCTCTATCAACACTAGTCATGACCACATAGTTGAGTTTCATCTCAGCAATGGTTTTGGCTAGGTTGGCTGGTTCATTCACATCAGGCGGTAGCGGTTTGCCGTGCGATACATCACAAAATGGACAACGGCGCGTACAGATGTCGCCTAAAATCATAAAGGTGGCCGTACCAGCGCTAAAGCACTCTCCAATATTAGGGCAGCTGGCTTCTTCACAAACGGTGTGCAAATTATTATTGCGCAAGGCTTGTTTGATGTCTTGGTAGCGCTTGCTGTTCGGCATCTTCATGCGTATCCACTCAGGCTTACGCATGATGGGCTGTGGAATAATTTTAATCGGGATGCGGGCTACTTTTTCGGCGCTAGTTTCTTTGACACCCGCGATTTTTTTCGGTGGTCGGTTGGTCGTTGATCTGGTTGGCGTTATATCAGTTTGTTTATTCATGTGCTTAATTTCTTCTTTAATATGTCTAGTAATACCTGACCCATATATTGGGGTGATTCTTTAATATTCCAGTCTTTAGTTTGTGTCATGGCTAAGCCAACATAACCGCAAGGGTCAATGGCTTTGAACGGTGCTAAGTCCATATCAATATTTAAACTTAAACCATGATAACAGCAGTTTCTTTTTAGCCTTAAGCCAACGGAAGCAATTTTCTGTTCGCCTATGTAAACGCCAGGGGCATTTTTTTGTGTTGAGGCTGTGACTTGGTATTGCGCTAGCAACTTAATGATACTACCTTCAATGATATCTACCAGTTCACGCACTTTAAGTTGTTGTCTGTCTAAATCAATGAGACAGTAAATCACAACTTGGCCTAAGCCATGAAAGGTGATTTTTCCGCCGCGATCCACATTGACGACAGGAATCTTGTTTTGAGGTAATCGGACATTTTTACGGTTCAGGCCTAGCGTGTAAACACTGTCATGTTCGGTTAACCAAAGCTCATCATCCGTGGCTGTGGTGCGGTCATTGGTAAATGCCTGCATTGCAGCCAGCGTCGTTTGATAGTCGGTAAGGCCCAGCTTACGCGTAATAAGCGGCATGGTTTGCCCAGTTAAAGCACGAACTTAACCAGCGTGTGGCTAGTGAGTGCGCGGTAGATATTGTCTAATTGTGTTTTAGACTCAACGTAGCAAGTGCAGGTGAGGCTGGTGTACTTCCCACCAGAGCTACCTTTGAGTTCGATTCTAGTCGCATCAAATGTTGCTTCATGTTGTTGTATTGTTTTAATGACTTCAATACTAAACGACTCATGCGTTTCGCCCATTACCTTAATCGGGAACTCACATGGGAATTCGATTAAGGTTTCTTGTTGGTCCGTGTCTTTAGTCATATTGGTATGCTATTTAAGTAACAATCTAATGCTATCGATGATTTTGCCTAAAACGCCTGCTTCTCCTACTGAATTCGTGGCAATAAGCTTACGCTCAGAGATGATTTGATTATCAAGGCTAAATGTAATTTTCCCAATTTCTTGCCCTGCTTCTACAGGTGCGATTAGCGGTTGCTTAGACGTCGTTGTTGCTTTTACATTCGCATAATCACCTTTTGGCAATAATAGGTATAAGTCATTTTTTACTGAGGCAATAACTGTTTTTTCAGCGCCTTTATAAACGTACATGCTGGAAATAGCTTGTGTTTTTTTATAGACTAAAGTGGATTCATAAAACTGAAAACCATAATTAAGTAAACGTTGGCTCTGAGATACGCGCATGGCGTTACTTTTTGCGCCTAAGATAATGGAAATGAGGCGTGTTTCTCCACGTTTAGCAGAAGAAACTAAACAATAACCAGCAGCATTTGTATAACCTGTTTTTATGCCATCTACGTTGTTGTCTAAAAACAATAAACGGTTGCGGTTAAGCTGGGTAATTTTGTTATAGGTATATTCCTTTTGTTTGTATAAACGAACATAGTCCTCAGGGAAGTCTTTGATGAGCGCTTCTGCCATCAGTGCTAAATCGGTTGCTGTTGTGTAATGATTTTCATCATGCAATCCAGTCGCGTTTATATAGTTAGTGTGATCCATACCAATTTTTTTGGCTTGCTGGTTCATCATGATTGCAAACTGATCTTCACTGCCGCCAATGACTTCAGCTAAGGCGGTGGCCGCATCATTACCTGATTGAATAATCAGCCCATGTAGCAGCTCATCTACAGTGACATTTTTTCTAGGCTCAATAAACATTCTTGAACCTTCCGCTTGCCAAGCTTTTTTACTCACAGGTACATTTTGAGACAATGTGAGGTGGCCTTGTTTAAGCGCATCAAATGTTAGGTAAGCCGTCATTATCTTAGTCAATGAGGCGGGTTCTAAACGCTCACTCTCTTTATGCGCAGCAATGGTTGAGCCACTATTAAAATCTTTTAATAAATAGGCACTTACCTCTAAAGAAGGTGCTGGTGCTGCTGCCCAGCTTGTTAATGGGAGGAGAAAGTAAGCAATAATGATGATTAAGTGTTGGCGCATAGTTTTTCTATTATTTAATAAGGATAATGGTGGAAGTGTTTAGTGTTTTTCGAATCTGCTGGGCTGTTTTTTCTGCTGCTTGTCTCGTTTGGTAAGGCCCAACTTTTAACCGATATAACCCATCATTATACATGCGGTTAATTTTAGAAATGTCTTCAATATCTAAGTCATTTATTCTGTTTTGCAATGCAATGGCATTGGCTTCGCTGCCAAATGCTCCAGCTTGCACGTAATGCAGTCCTGCTACTGATGGTTGTGCATTAGGCGCTGCCGTTACTTTTTCTGGGGCGGTGTTTTTTATGGCGGCCTTGTGGGGTTCAATGTAATTTCTTGGGTCGATGGCTTCCACCTCTACCATACCGCTACCTTTTTCAATTAAGCGCAATTTGTAGGCAGCCGCATATGATAGGTCAATTTCTCTTTTATGTTTAAAAGGCCCCCTGTCATTGACGCGAACAACAACGGAACGCCCATTCTCAATATTGGTGACTTTGACATAGCTTGGTAGCGGTAACACCGTATGGGCAGCCGACATGCTGTACATGTCATAAGTTTCACCAATGGCTGTTTTTTTGCCATGAAACATCTTGCCATACCAAGAGGCGACACCACGCCTTTTATAGCCTTTTCCCGTTTTTAGAGGAACATATTTCTCGCCTAAAGCGACGTAAGGTTTACTAGAAAATTTGTACAAAGTCTCCACTTTTGGGATCGCATCAGGTATTTCATCCAGATTGCCAGGTGGTTTTGCATGTGGGCCATCTGTACCGTAGTAACCACCAGTATTGGATGTGCTCGTTTTTGGTGAGGGCTTGGTTGTTCTATTGCCACTACAAGCGATGAGCGCAAGGCAGCTAACCATTATTAAAAAGTATGTTTTTTTCATCATGCAATTATCCTGACGCAACTAATTTTTTGTGAGTGTGGATGCTCATCAGTATGCCAAAGCCGAGCAATATCGCTACCATTGATGTGCCACCATAACTAATAAGAGGTAATGGTACGCCAACGACAGGCAGGATGCCACTGACCATGCCGATATTCACAAATATATATATAAAGAACGTTAGCGTAATACTGCCTGCCAGCAGCCTTGAGAAGGTGCTTTGGGCTTGTGATGTAATATAAAGGCCGCGCGCAATAATGAGACTAAACAGGAGTAATAAAAGCACATTGCCAACCATGCCAAACTCCTCGCTAAATACGGAAAAAATAAAATCTGTTGTCCGCTCAGGTACAAAATCTAATTGAGACTGTGTACCATTTAACCAGCCCTTGCCAGTTAGTCCACCTGAGCCCTGGGCAATTGTCGACTGAATAATATGGTAGCCCGCACCCAGCGGGTCTTGCGTGGGGTCGATTAAGATGCGAATACGCCTACGTTGATAATCATGCAGCATTGACCAAAATATGGGCATGAGGGCGCCAGCAGCAACTGCACCGCCGATAATAATGCGCCAACTTAAACCAGCCAGAAAGATAACAAACAACCCTGATACAAAAACCAGTAAAGAAGTGCCTAAGTCAGGTTGTTTTAATATGAAAAATACGGGTAGAAGGAGGATAATAAAAGCGATAATAAAATCAGTAACACGCAGTGATGCCTCACGTTGAGAAAAAAACCAAGCCAACATCATCGGGACAGCAATACGCATGAGCTCTGATGGTTGTAATTTGACAATACCTAAATCCAACCAACGCCTTGCACCATGGCTAATGTTGCCAAACAAAGCCACGCCTATCAGCAACATAATGCCAAGTAAGTACAACGGTAGCGCCATGCGCTCCATAAATTGTGGTTGGACGTTGGCGACTAACCACAAAATGGACATCGCAATAACAATATTCATGAGCTGTGCACTGACTCTGCCAACACTTTCTCCAGAGGCGCTGTATAAGATAAATAAGCCAATCAGCAATGTGAATAGGATGCTACTCATTAATATAGAGTCTATATGTTGGCCTAGGCGGTAAACAATACGGTTAATCATGCGTAGATGCCTCCACGGTTGCCTCTTCTGTTACTTTAGGGGCTTTCTTTTCAATGGGTTCAGGCGGCAGCTTTCCGAGCAGGTAGTAGTCCATGAGTTGACGCGCAATTGGCCCTGCTGCAGAGCCACCATGACCGCCATTTTCGACAATGGCGGCAATGGCGATTTGTGGGTTATCAGTGGGGGCATAAGCAATAAATAAGGCATGGTCTCTATGACGTGCTGCAATGTTTTTCTCATCATATTTTTCATTTTGCTTGATGCCAATCACTTGTGCTGTTCCTGTTTTTGCTGCAATGCTATAACCCGCATTTCTACCAACACTGGAGGCAGTGCCCCCTGGTAACGTTACATCTACCATGGCTGTTTTGACTGTTTCTAAATTACTCTCATTTAATGCTATTTGATCGGTCACAACAGGTTTTATTGGGGTTGTTTCTCCTGTTTTTACATCAGTAATGGCAGTGACTAGATGAGGCTTCATGGCCGTGCCTCTGTTAGCTAGGACGGCGGTTGCATAAGCAAGTTGCAATGGCGTGGTTAGGGTGTACCCTTGTCCGATACCGATAATAACAGTCTCCCCTTTGTACCAAGGCTTTTTGTAGCGACGCATTTTCCATTCAGGAGTAGGCAGTAAGCCACTATTTTCCCCTGCGATATCAATACCTGTTTTTTTACCAAAACCAAAATGGCGAACAAAAGTGGATAGCTTTTCTATTCCTAATTCGATAGCAAGCCCGTAGAAAAAGGTATCACAAGAAATGGTAATGGCACGCTTGATATCAACAAAACCATGGCCGCCAACCTTCCAGTCACGATAGTGATGGGTACTGTTGGGTAGGATGAAGTAGCCTGGATCTTTGATATGAAATGGTAGCATGCGCTTTCCTGCTTCAAGTCCCGCTAATGCAACGAATGGTTTGAATGTTGAGCCTGGTGGGTAGACGCCTCTCAGTGGGCGGTTAATCATCGGTTTGTCTGCGGATTCGTTGAGACGTCTCCAATTGGCGGTGTCAATGCCGCCAACAAAGAGGTTCGGGTCGAAAGTGGGCATGCTGACTAAGGCAAGGATTTCACCCGTTTTTGGTTTAATCGCCACTAAAGCACCGCGTCGCTCCCCAAAGGCTCTTTCGGCAATCTCTTGCAATTTAAGGTCAACAGAAAGTGTTAAGTTATCACCAGAAACGGGTGCGGTACTTGACAGCACACGGACGGCTCTGCCATCTGCGTTAATTTCAACCTGTTTGAAACCAGCCTTACCATGCAACTTTTTCTCATAAAACTGTTCGATACCACTTTTGCCAATATGATCTGAACCTTTGTAGTTAGATAGCGCGCCTTCTTTTTTGAGTTTGCTAATATCATTGTCATTAATTCGGCCGATATAGCCAGCGATATGCACCCCCAACTTACCATTAGGGTAATGACGATACAGACGTGATTTAATTTCTACACCAGGAAATCGGAAACGATTAGCAGCAAATTTAGCAGCCTCAACTTCATTCAATTGAGTGCGGATGGGTAGTGACTTAAATTCATGGTTACTTGCTTTTAGTTTTTTAAATCGATTTATATCATTGCTCGATATTTCGACTAACTTACTAAGTTGAGCAATTGTTTTATCCAAGTCCTCTACTTTTACAGGGGTGATTTCTAAAGCGTAGACAAAAAAGTTATGTGCAATTGTTTTACCGTTCCTATCTGTAATGATGCCTCGAGTTGGTGCAACTGGAATCACAGAGATGCGATTGTTTTCTGCAAGTGTATGGTAATGATCGTAAGCTGTGATTTGTAGAAAATAAAAGCGAATGATAAGTATGCCAAACCCAAGGAGGACAATACCGCCTAGCACGATTAAGCGCAACTTAAAATGCTGCAACTCATGGTGATAGTTTTTTAGTTCGGCTCTACGACGCATATGCGTTTAATTCGCCTCGGTTGATTTTGGGTGTGCAATGGCCCCTAAAACGAACTTTATAACTAGCCAGAATAAAATGCCTGTTACCGCAGGCCAGAAATAATGCCAAGTTGGCATCTCATTACCTGACAGCAGTTTTAGAATTAAAACGGCAAACTTAGCAAGCACCAACAAAGCAAAGGTAAATGCCAAGACTTGAGTCTCACTAAACAAAACAAGCCTACGTTGAAAGGAGAGTGCAACATAAGCGGTTAATGTGAACGCTAAAGCATGCTGACCTAATAAGCTTCCTGCTCCTAAGTCGGCTAATGCACCAACGAGCCATGCGGCACCAATATTGCATAAATAAGGTGCGCGTAATAGCCAGTACAACAACACAACTAGCATGAAGTCAGGGCGGAAGACAATGCCTTGCCCAGTCCAAGGAAATAGTTGGCAAAGTAAGGCAAACAGGAGTGAGCCAAAAACCAGTAACAGATTAGGAGTTTTTTGCATCAGGTTTAGCCTCCTCTTTATTTTTTTCTTTTGATGGTGATTTTTTCTCAGCCTCTCTATACTCTGGAAGTTCTAGAATGAGCAGTTGTAAATGATGGCTAACTTTTGCGGTAGGCGTACTAATTATTTTGGCAAACTGGGTTTCTGGATCTTGGTCAATTTTTGTCACCGTTGCTACGGCTAAGCCTGCTGGGTAAATGCCATCCAAGCCAGAGGTGACTAATTTATCGCCAATTTCAATATCAACATTTGTGGGTAAGTAGGGAATGTCTAAAGTGTTGCCGCTTTGTCCAAAGGCAATTGCGCGTAACTGGTTGCGCTCAACTTGTACGGGAATGGATAAGCTTTTATCCGTAATCATTGTGACCTCACTGCTAAACGGATAGACGCGCGTTACTTGGCCTAATACGCCTTTAGCATCGACCACAGCCTGACCAGCTTGAATGTTGTGTTGAATACCTCTATTAACGATCACGACATTCCTAAAAGGGTCTCTGCCTGTATGTGAAATATTCGCTAATACTGCTCTGGGGTGAATGGAGATGTCGCCACCAAGCAAGCTGCGCAAATGTTCATTTTCAGCTTGCAATGTATTCAAGCGTTGCAAATTGACCGAATTCTCAAACGCTTGCTGCTTGAGGATGTAATTTTCTTGTACTAATTGGTTGTGGCTGGCAAAATACTTTTTTGAATCCCGAATGAGTTCGCCAGGGATGTTGGCAGCCCGCTCAATGGGGTGTAATCCGCCAATTAAGGCTTGGCGGATTTGAGATAGATAGTTTAGTTTTGCATCAACTGCCATTAGGATAATGGATAACGCGCAGAAAAAAACCATGCGTGAGAGTGCACTGAGCCCGTGAACGAAAAAAGCTGGAGTTTGTTGGTGCTCTAGTTTCTGATGAATGCCTTTAAGCATGCTATTGCAGTGGTGTTTTAACTAGGCAGTCATTATTCATGTGCAAAGATGCTACCTAATTTATCCATATCTTCCAATGCGCGACCACACCCGCGCGCAACGCAAGTAAGCGGGTCTTCTGCGATAATAACTGGTAAGCCAGTTTCTTCCATTATCAAGCGGTCGATATCACGTAGCAATGCACCACCACCTGTGATGACCATGCCTTTTTCTGCAATGTCAGCACCTAGTTCAGGCGGTGTTTGCTCTAATGCAGACTTAACCGCACCAACAATCGCGTTAAGCGGCTCTGTCAGTGCCTCTAAAATTTCATTGCTAGAAATGGTGAACTTACGCGGCAAACCTTCTGCAAGGTTGCGACCAGTGACTTGCATTTCCAAGACTTCAGAGCCTGGAAATGCTGAACCAATTTTCTTCTTCATGGCTTCAGCTGTTGGCTCTGAGATTTGCATACCATAGTTGCGACGAATGTAATCAATAATGGCTTGATCAAACTTATCACCACCAACGCGCTCAGATCTCGCGTATACAATACCGCCCATTGATATGACGCCAACTTCTGTTGTGCCGCCACCAATGTCTACTACCATAGAACCTGTCGCCTCTGCCACTGGCATTTCTGCACCAATTGCAGCAGCCATTGGCTCTTCAATCAAGAATACTTGTTTTGCGCCAGCACGTTCAGCGGACTCTTTAATCGCACGACGCTCCACTTGCGTTGAACCAACAGGCACACAAATAATAATGCGTGGGCTGGGAGAGAACCAGCGATCATCACGCGCCTTGCGGATGAAGAATTTCAACATTTGTTCAGTGATTGTAAAATCGGCAATCACGCCATCCTTCATTGGGCGAATGGCTTGGATATTGGCAGGCGCTCTACCTAACATGCCTTTTGCTTCCCTTCCTACAGCAAGCAATATTTTCTTGCCATTGGGTTCAATACGAATGGCGACAACAGAGGGTTCATCGAGAACGATACCCCTGCTGCGCGAAAAAATCAGTGTATTTGCAGTGCCTAGGTCAATGGCCAAATCATTTGAAAAGTAACTATTTAGCGAGCCGAACATATGTTTTCCCTGTGCTTTTTTTGAGGAGCTTATTAATCACATGCCTAAAATTAAGATGGGATAATAAAATTAAAGTATCAAGGTATAATAACTTATATTCCATTTAAACTTAAGTGGGAATTGAAGTTTATGATACCAAATTTGCAATTCAGAAGAATGGAACTATTTTATGGCACTTACTATCCACGACATTAAGAGAATTGCGCATCTCGCAAGAATTGAAATTAATGATTCGGAGGCGGACAAAACCCTCAACAAAATCACGGGAATTTTAACGCTAATAGAGGAAATGGAAGCAGTGAATACCACTGGCATTATACCAATGTCACATTCTCAAGATGTCGTGCAACGGTTAAGGGAGGATGTTGTGACAGCGACAAATCAACGTGAGACATTCCAAAAAAATGCACCTACTGTTGGTAGTGGCTTGTATCTAGTGCCGCAAGTCATTGAGTAAGTGAACGGAAGTGGACGACCCCGAATTAGACCGCCTAGAATTTAGATAGAAAAGCCATGATTAACCAAAGCCTTAAACAATTAAGCCAAATGTTGGCGAGCAAAGAAGTGTCAAGCGTTGAAATGACACAAACATTCTTGGATCGCATCAAGCAATATAACCCTGACATTAATGCTTACATTACGCTGGATGAAGATAAAAGCCTTGCGCAAGCAAAAGCAGCGGATGGCATCCTCGCAGCAGGAACGGCAACGCCACTAACTGGTATTCCCATGGCGCAAAAAGATATTTTTTGTGCCAAGGATTGGCGGACAACTTGTGGCTCTAAGATGCTAGAAACTTTTATAGCGCCCTATGATGCGAATGTGATTACACAATTTAATCATGCTGGTGCGGTTAACCTAGGTAAAACTAATATGGATGAGTTCGCCATGGGCTCATCTAATGAGACTAGCTATTTTGGCTGCGTTAATAACCCTTGGGATTTAACCCGTGTCCCAGGCGGCAGTAGTGGTGGTTCAGCTGCCGCTGTAGCTGGGCGGTTATGTGCAGCAGCAACCGGTACAGATACAGGTGGCTCTATTCGTCAGCCAGCTTCATTGTGTGGGTTTACTGGTTTGAAGCCAACTTATGGTTTGGTGTCACGCTATGGCATGATTGCTTTCGCTTCAAGCTTGGATCAAGCAGGGCCTATGGCAAAATCAGCTGAAGACTGTGCTTTGATGATGAATGTAATGGCTGGTTTTGATGAGCGTGATTCAACGAGCTTGAATCATCCAAAAGAAGATTACACAAGCAAGCTTAACCAGCCACTGACAGGTTTGAAAGTCGGACTACCTAAAGAATATTTTGCCGAAGGCTTGGATACTGATGTGGCGAAAGTGATTGATAATGCGATTGCTGAATATAAAAAGCTAGGGGCTGAATTTGTCGATATCTCATTACCGAATGCAGGCTTGTCGATTCCTGTCTATTACGTACTAGCACCAGCGGAAGCCTCGACCAATTTGTCACGCTATGATGGCGTGCGTTATGGTCATCGTGCGGCCGAATATGATGATTTGATGGACATGTATATGAAGAGCCGAGCTGAAGGGTTTGGCGATGAGGTGAAGCGCCGTATCTTGATTGGTACTTATGTATTAAGCGCTGGTTACTATGATGCTTACTATCTAAAGGCGCAGAAAATTCGCCATTTAATTGCTGATGATTTTAAAGCAGCGTACAAAAAATGTGACATTATCATGGGCCCAACGGTGCCTTCTACGGCGTTTAAAACAGGTGAAAAAACTGATGACCCTGTAGCGATGTATTTACAAGATATTTATACCATTGCGACTAACTTGGCTGGGTTGCCTGGGATGAGTATTCCAGCAGGGTTTAGTAAAAGCAGTGATGGTAAAGACCTGCCAGTAGGCTTGCAAATCATTGGTAGCTATTTTGATGAAGCACGCATGTTGAATGTGGGGCATGCGTATCAACAAGTGACAGATTGGCATACAGCCATGCCTGAAGGGTTTGCATAATGGAGTGGGAAGTTGTCATTGGGCTGGAAACGCATGCTCAATTAAAAACAAAAACGAAAATTTTTAGTGGCGCTTCAACCGCCTATGGTGCTGAACCTAATACGCAAGCATGTGAAGTGAGTACAGCTTTGCCTGGTGTGCTACCAGTGCTGAATAAAGAAGCGGTGGAATGTGCGATTAAATTTGGTTTGGCGATTGGTGCTGAATTACCGAAGCTCTCTGTCTTTTCACGCAAAAATTACTTCTACCCAGATTTACCTAAAGGCTATCAAATTAGCCAATTTGAATTGCCTATCGTTGGCAAAGGTAAAGTGACCATACAAGTGCCAGAAACAAAAAACCAGCCGGCTTATGAAAAGGTGATTGGTATCACTCGTGCGCATTTAGAAGAAGATGCGGGTAAATCAGTGCATGGTGCTGTAGAAGGCATGAGTGGCATTGATTTAAATCGCGCCGGAACACCGCTACTAGAAATTGTGACTGAACCTGATATGCGTTCGGCGGCAGAAGCCGTGGCTTATGCGAAGAAATTACATGAATTAGTGCAATGGATTGATATTTGTGATGGCAACATGCAAGAGGGTAGTTTTCGTTGTGATGTGAATGTGTCAGTGCGAGCAAAAGGGACAACCGAATTAGGCACGCGCCGCGAAATTAAGAACTTAAATTCTTTCAAATTTATGCAGCAAGCGATTGCTTACGAAACGCAATGGCAAATTGAAACGCTAGAAGATGGCGGCACCATTGAGCAAGCAACGATCTTGTTTAACCCAGATACGGGTGAAACAAAGGCTATGCGTAGCAAAGAGGGTGCGAATGATTACCGCTACTTCCCTGACCCTGATTTGCTGCCATTAGAAGTGACTGAAGCCGATAAGGCTAGAGTGCAAGCGGATATGCCGGAACTGCCTTTAGCAATGAAAGCGCGCTTTGAAAGTGAGTATGCACTATCGGCTTACGATGCAATAGCAATTACTTCTAGCCGAGCAGTAGCGGGTTATTTTGTCGATACGATTAATGCGGGTGGCGACCCTAAGTTGGCTGCAAACTGGGTCATGGGTGGTATTACCGCCAAGTTAAACACAGAAGGTAAAAGTATTGCAGACTCACCTATTGATGCGGCGACATTGGCGCAATTAGTAAAACGCATTTCTGACGGCACCATTTCTAATAATGCAGGTAAACAAGTGTTTGAAGCCATGTGGACAGGTGGCTTAGATGTTGATGCTATTATCGAAGAAAAAGGCTTAAAACAAGTTTCGGATACTGGTGCGATTGAAGCGCTGGTTAATGAAGTATTAGCGGCGAATCAAGCAATGGTCGAAGAATACAAAGCGGGAAAACAAAAAGCATTTAATGCGCTGGTTGGTCAAACCATGAAGGCTTCAAAAGGTAAGGCAAATCCAGCTCAGGTGAATCAAGTTTTGAAAAAGAAACTTGATGCTTAAGTATAAGTTTGAGTTAACTGGCTGTTAGAAAGCTAACGCTTCTCTTTACGCTGAACTAAGACTTGACCTACTGATTCCCTTTTGACCAAACTCAAGGTAACGTAATTTAACTTCATTTTTTGATGCTATGTTGTTTTTAGTGTTTTAACACAGTACCTTTTTTGGTAACTGCTTACCGCGTGCAAGTGTTGTGCCAATTCATCATTACTTTCAATATGGGCTAATAAATCGTTTAGTTGCGCAATGCTGACGACAGGAAGGGCATTCTTTTGTTCTACTTCTTGTACGGCAGATAATTCACCTAATCCTTTTTCCTGCCTATCTAAAGCAATGCTCACGCCGCTCGCAATGGCACCATGTGCTTGAATCAATTCGACAGACTCACGTACCGATGTACCTGCGGAAATGACGTCATCAACAATCAACACTTTACCCTCTAATGGCGCACCGACAACCGACCCACCTTCCCCGTGGTCCTTAGCTTCCTTGCGATTATAGGCATACGGTAAATTGCGACCTCTTTTTGCAAATGCAATGGCAATACTCGCTGCTAATGGAATGCCTTTATACGCTGGGCCGAATAACATATCAAACGCAATGCCTGATTTTTCGATGCTATTCGCGTAAAATTCACCTAGCTTTAATAAGCTATCGCCATCACTAAATAAACCCGCGTTAAAGAAGTAAGGGCTCAATCGGCCAGCTTTAGTCTTGAACTCACCAAATTTAAGCACCTGCTGCTCGATACAGAATAGAATAAAGTTTTGTGACAAATTTTGATGGTTAAGTGACATTTTTTGTATAACTTGAAGGAAGTAAATGCGTATTATAACGTTGAATTTAAATGGAATCCGTTCTGCAACTAAGAAAGGCTTTTACCCATGGTTATACAAAGTGCAGCCTGATGTGATTTGTTTGCAAGAATTAAAAGCACAATCAGATAATTTAACGGAAGAGATGCAAGCGCCTGAGGGTTACTACGGCAACTTCCATTATGCGCAGAAAAAAGGCTATAGCGGTGTCGGTATTTATTCTAAGCAAAAGCCAGATGAAGTGATTGTCGGCTTGGATATAGAGGATATTGACTTTGAAGGCCGTTACTTAGAGTGTCGCTTCGGCAAGCTTTCCGTGATTTCACTGTACTTGCCGAGTGGCTCTAGTGGTGATGAGCGACAGAGCTATAAGTTTAGTGTGTTAGAACGCTTTATGAAGCATGTTGAAAAGCTGATTAAAAGCGGCTTTGAAGTCGTGATTTGTGGCGATTGGAATATTGCCCATCAAGAAATTGATTTAAAAAACTATAAAGGCAATAAAAAGAACTCTGGCTTCTTACCAGAAGAGCGCGCATGGATGACAGACTTGTTTGATCGTGTAGGCTGGGTTGATGTGTATCGTGAGCTATACCCCGACACAACAGGCGATGCCTACACTTGGTGGAGTAACCGCGGTCAAGCATGGGCGAATAATGTTGGATGGCGTATTGATTACCAGATTGCAACACCTGCAATCGCTTCAAAAGTGAAGGCGGCTAATGTGTATAAAGAAGAGCGTTTTAGTGATCATGCACCGTTAATCATGGATTACGATGTGTAAGTTATCAAGCTGCCAAAATATTGAAATTTGGATTGTTACATAAAGTTTATTAAATGGATTGTAAGGTTATCTAATCAGGAGCGGCTAAGCTTAAGTTTTATTTGACATGCCTACTATGTTTAACCATTCAAATTTCAAAATGAATCGTCATAACAATCGCTACAAAATCAGTAGCAAATTTTTGGGTTTGACTGAGTGAAAGTAAACTAGCAAGCATGCTAGTTATGGCATATTTAATTCGCATGACTAAAAATCCAGATGAGAGGTTAGTTATTAGACGTGCTTTTTGAATAAACCTCACGTTTCAGCTTTCTGTAGGTCTGACCCTTTTGCATTCCAAGGCGCAACCTTAAATAATAACAACATGCCTGGAATCGCTAACAAGGTGCACACATAAAAGAAGTGTTCCCAGCCAAGTGACTCCACCATACCGCCAGTCATTGCATTGAAAATAGAACGTGGTACAGCAGATAAACTGGTGAATAATGCAAGTTGGGTGGCAGTGTAAGCTGGATTGGTTTCACGCGCCATATAAGCGACATAAGCAACAGTTCCCAAGCCAACACCTAATGCTTCACCACCAATGACCATCGCTAGCATCCAGCGTTCTGTCACGCCAACGACCTCAAATGGGCCGGCATTGGCTAGCCATGCGAACCCTAGGATGGTGACTAGTTGCACGACACCAAATACCCATAAGCCGCGATTAATGCCTACTTTCAGCATCCAGAATCCACCGATAAAGCCACCAATGATTTGCATCACTAAACCGCTACCTTTGACGATGGCGCCAATGTCAGTATTGCTAAAACCCATATCAATATAGAAAGGCGTGGCGAGTGCGGTTGCCATACTGTCACCGAGTTTGTAGAGCAGGATAAACAGCAGGACTAATAGTGCATGCTTGATCCCTGCGCGATTAATGAATTCAGTGAATGGCTCAATGACTGAATCACGTAAGCTTTTAGGGGCGACTGCGCGATTGGGTTCGGTGGCGAATATGGTCATGAGTATGCCGGGAATCATAAAGAGAGCCACAATCCAAAACACAGAGGACCACGGTAAATGGTCTGACAAAATCAGTGCCAATGAACCAGGGACTAAACCTGATATGCGGTAAGCATTCACGTGAACGCTATTACCTAAGCCTAGCTCTTCATCACTTAAAATCTCACGTCTAAACGCATCAATGACAATATCTTGGCTAGCTGAAAATAAAGCGACTAAAGTCGAAATCACGGCGATGCTGGTGATGTTGAGTTTAGGGTCAACAAAACCATAAGCACAGATGGTGATGAATAGCGCGGTTTGGGTAATCAGCATCCAACTACGACGACGACCCATGGGAGCAATTAAGTTATAGCGATCCATCAATGGCGCCCAAATAAATTTCCACGTGTAGGGCAGTTGGATTAAAGAAAAGACTGCAATCGTTTTAAGGTCTAAACCTTCGGTACGTAACCATGCAGGTAATAGTTGGAATAATAAATATAACGGTAGACCAGAACTAAAGCCCAACATAACGCAAGCCAGCATACGTTTATTAAATAGAACGTTTATTTTGTTGGTGAGCGCACTGTTATTTTCCATGCCTGCATTATCTCAGATATCAATCGATACGCCACACTACCATTTTCTTGCCCAATAGGTTGATTGACAATCAATAATAAAATCGACATTGCGACATCGGTGATTGATACAATGCGGTGGTTGAATTTAATATTCTTCAAGCACTTTTAATGTGCTGATTCAATGCGTGCGTTAGTCTTGGTATTGACCGTATTTATTATCTTCTTTTGGGCTTTATCTATGTATTTTTTTAAAACACTCATCGTGATGTTTCTTTTTGTTAGCCAGGCAGTCATGGCTGATACCATAAAGTTGAAAAATGGCGACTTGATAACAGGGAGCGTGGTCAAGAAGGGGGCGGATACGCTGTTGTTTAAAACAAAATACGCAGGTGAAATTGAAATTACCAGGTCAGAGATTGCCAAATTAAAAACCTCTAGCCCAGAGAGTGTTGTATTGACTGATGATGCTGCCAATATACAGCCTCAAATATTCGGGCGTGTTAAGGGAGAGGGTGGTGGGCTGAAAATGGCAAAGGCGCTTAATATGGATGCGATTAACGCTGGTATGAAAGTGGCCGAAGGTTTTGAATGGAAAGGCCATATCAACTTAGGCGGTGCTGTTACTCAGGGGAATACCGATACCAGTTTGTTGCGACTGGATGGAGAGGCTATTGCGCGCTCGGAAAGAGACCGCATCACGTTAAGTGCATATGCCAATCGAGCACAGACGAATGATGTAGATACTGAGTTGAATAGTAAAGGTAAGCTACAATATGATTACTTTTTAACGGAAAAGAGGTTTCTTTATGCGAATACTTCATTAGAGAAAGATCAATTTAGGGATATTGGTTTACGTTCTACGTTTGGCTTCGGTTCTGGCTATCAGATTTTTGAGCAGTCAGATCGCAACTTGTCAGTTGAAGCGGGTATTAACTATATTGACACTGATTTTGATGATGCTGAAGATGATCGCTATATCAGTGCACGTTGGAGCTTGAAATATGATCAATTGATTTTCCAGAGTGTAAAATTTTTCCATCAGCATGAAGTGTTGATGAGTGAGGAGGGGGCTAACAATGTTTTAGTGTTTACGCAAACAGGTTTACGCGTACCGATTGCAGAAAGGCTGAATGCGACAACGCAGCTGAATGTTGATTACGCAGGCCAGCCAGCTGCGGGACGTGAAAAAACGGATAAAATGCTACTCTTCAGTTTGGGTTATGGTTGGTAGGCATGGCTGTAAGCAGTAAGTCAGCCAGGGAAGCTGTCGTTAAAGCGTTGCGATCATTGGATACGGCGCAGATAATAATATTTTTTACCAACGGATACAAATATTTAAGTTTTAATCCGCGCATTTCAGTCGATACATTGCGAGATTACCAAACCAGTTTGGCATCAATGTGACTTCATGACCATTGGTAATAACCTTACGTTCGATGATGGCGATATTGTTACCAGCACATAATTGATCAAAATCATGAATCGTACAAAGATGCACATTGGGCGTGTTATACCATTCGTATGGTAAATCTTCAGACACTGGCATATTGCCTGTCATGATTTGAAGGCGGTTACGCCAATAACCAAAGTTAGGAAATGTTACAATCGCTTCACGGCCAACTCTGAGCATCTCCTTCACAATGTCTTCTGTGTTGTGCATGGCTTGTAGCGTTTGTGAAAGAATCACAGTGTCAAAAGAGTTGTTTTCAAATTCTGAAAGCCCAGCTTCCAAATCCATTTGAATCACATCCACATCATTTTGCATGGCAGCAAGCCAGTTAGTATCGTCTTTTTCAACACCATAGCCTTTTACTTCTAAACCATCGCGTAGATAGCTGAGTAAAGAGCCGTCGCCACAACCTAAGTCGAGCGCCTTGGAGCCAAAGGCTAACCAGCTGGCAATGATGGCAAAATCTTGACGGTATAAGCTATTGGACATGTTTTTACACCTCAATCTTACTTAAGTAGCTACGTAAAATGGCATGATAATGTTCATCTGGCATTAAGAATGCATCGTGACCATGAGCAGCCGTGACTTCCGCATATTTCACTGGCAGTTCGTTATCTAGGAGTGCTTTGACAATTTCACGTGAACGCTCTGGTGAGAAACGCCAATCACTCGTAAATGAAATAACTAAAAATTTAGCCGTGACCTTATCAAGTGCCGCCGATAAATCGCCATCAAACGCAGTCGCAGGATCAAAGTAATCCAATGCGCGCGTCATGCGAAGGTAGGTGTTGGCATCAAACTCACCTGCAAACTTATCGGCTTGATAACGCAAATAGGATTCCATTTCGAACTCGACATCGAAACTGTATTTGATGGTGTCTTTTAATTTGCGCCCAAATTTCGCACCCATGGCATCGTCAGATAAATAGGTAATATGACCTAACATGCGCGCAATACGTAAGCCGCGAGTCGGCACCACATTATGTGCGTAATAATCACCGCCATGAAATTCAGGGTCAGTCGTAATAGCTTGTCGTGCCACCTCGTTAAAGGCCATGTTTTGTGCAGTTAGATTGGGCGATGATGCGATGACCAAGGCGTGTTTAATCCGCTCAGGATAAGCCATGCTCCATTGCAAAGCTTGCATGCCACCAAGGCTACCGCCAACAACAGCGGCAAAAGCATCAATGCCTAAGTAATCCGCTAGCATGGCCTGAGATTTCACCCAATCTTCTACTGTAACGATTGGAAAGCTTGCGCCAAATGGTTTGCTCGTTACTGGGTCGATACTGGCGGGGCCAGTAGAGCCATGGCAGCCACCTAGATTATTCACGCCAATCACAAAAAACTTATTTGTATCGAGTGGTTTGTTAGGTCCAATTAAATTGTCCCACCAGCCAGCATATTTATCTTCTGGCGTGTAGCGGCCAGCTACATGATGCGTACCCGATAAGGCGTGGCAGATTAATACTGCATTTGATTTCTCTGTATTAAGTTCACCGTAGGTTTCATAAGTGAGATCAAATACAGGCAATACGCCACCACTTTTTAATGTGAATGATGCGTTAAAGTGTGCGGTTTTCGGGGTGACGATACCAACAGAGTCAGCGCCAATAGCGTTAATTTCAGACATATGCGTATTATACTATGTGAATCTTTGAAAATAATCACATCAATTGTAAGGGTATCGATGCAAAATATTCAAGCCTTTCAAAATCAGCTGCCTAAGCTAGGTGAGCATGTGTATATCCACCCAAATGCGACGATCATCGGAGAAGTGAAAATTGGTCAAGATAGTTCGGTCTGGCCAGGTGTTGTGGTGCGAGGTGATGTGAATCATATTCATATTGGTCATGGTACTAATGTGCAGGATTTAAGTGTGCTACATGTCAGCCACAAATCTAGTTGGGATCTGGCTGGTTCACCTTGAATTATCGGCAATAATGTCACCGTTGGGCATAGTGTGATTTTGCATGGATGCACGCTAGAAGATGAATGTCTGATTGGTATGGGCAGCATTGTGATGGATAAAGCCATCGTGCAAAAGCACGTGCTATTAGCAGTAGGTAGTTTAGTGACAGAAGGTAAAGTGTTGGAAAGTGGCTACTTATATATGGGGCGACCAGCTAAAAAAATGCGAGCGCTAACTGAAGGTGAAGTTGCTCACTTTATGTATTCAGCTAATCACTATATCAAGCTAAAAAATGCTTACTTAAAAGGCGATGCCTAAAGGACTTTGGTTTACGGTTTTTGGCCAAAGGTGACACGGTCATTACTACCCAGGTCTTTTAGCGTTTCAATGCTTCTAAAGTGAGCGCTCACTAGTAATGTAGAGACATTCTTCGCTTGGTTGTAGCCATGCTCAAACATTAACCAGCCCTTTGGTTTTAAATGCGCAGAGGCATCTAAAATAATCTGACGAATATCATCTAAACCATCTTCACCAGAAGCTAAAGCAGAGATTGGCTCAAAGCGTAAATCACCTTGCTTTAAATGGACATCATCTTGTTCTATATAAGGTGGGTTGCTGACAATCACATCAAAGTGTTGGTTGGTTAATGTACTAAACCAATCACTTAATAGAAATTGTACATTGTGAATATTGAGTGCTTTCGCATTCTCTTGAGAAACGGATAATGCTGCTTGCGATGCATCAACAGCGATGACGTTAGCGTTCGGCCTATCCTTGGCAATCGCCAATGCAATCGCACCAGAGCCTGTACCAAGGTCAAGTATACGGGCCGTTTCTGATGGCGATATTTTCGCTAATGCAGCCTCAACTAATGTTTCAGTATCAGGTCGTGGGATTAAGGTATCTGGCGTGACTTTAAACGCTAAGCCGTAAAACTCACGCTCACCTAAGATATGCGCAATCGGCTCACCAGAGATGCGGCGCTGGATGAGCGCTTCAAACTGTTGATCCGTCTCACTATTGATTTCGTCATCGGCATGTGTGATGAGCCATGCATGATTAACGGTTAGCACATGCTCTAAAAGTAACTGCGCTTCTAGCTTCTCTTCGTCGCTATTGTTTGATGCTTTGAGTGCGATTGTTGCTTCATGCAACACGGCATGAATATTCATTATTTAGTTGTCTTCACCTAACATCGCCAACATATCAGCTTGGTGCTCAGCTGCTAATGGGGCAATCAGTTCATCCAAATCACCTTCAGTAATCGCGTCAATTTTATACAGCGTTAAATTAATACGATGGTCGGTAATACGGCCTTGAGGGTAGTTGTAAGTGCGAATGCGTTGTGAGCGGTCGCCTGAGCCAATCAGGTTGCGACGTTCAGAAGCGATTTCGGCATTTTGTGCATCAACTTCTTTTGCTTTAACCCGTGCGGCAAGCACTTGCATGGCTTGTGCTTTATTCTGATGTTGGCTTCGACCGTCTTGGCATTCCACCACAATACCTGTTGGCGCATGGGTAATACGCACGGCAGAGTCAGTTTTATTAATATGTTGACCACCAGCGCCTGAGGCACGGAAAGTATCTAAGCGAATATCTGCTGGGTTAATGGTGACATCAGCTACATCTTCCACTTCTGGCAAAATCGCGACAGTACAAGCTGAAGTATGAATACGACCTTGCGTTTCAGTATCTGGTACTCGTTGCACACGGTGACCACCGGATTCGAATTTCAGTTTTGAGTACGCGCCTTGGCCTTCAATTTTGGCGATGATTTCTTTGTAGCCACCAACATCACTTTCATTCGACGATAGAACCTCTAGTTTCCAACGTTTTTTTTCAACATAGCGGCTATACATGCGGAATAAATCACCTGCAAATAGCGCTGATTCATCACCACCTGTTCCGGCGCGAATCTCCATGATGATATTTTTGTCATCATTTGGGTCTTTCGGGACGAGCAGTTTTTGCAGCTCTGTTTCAATGGCTTCCAACTGTTTTTTGCCCGCGCTGATTTCTTCTTGCGCAAACTCTTTCATTTCAGGATCGTTGAGCATGCCCTCTGCTTCTTTCATATCGGCTTCGGTTTGCACGTAAGTAATATATTGCTCAACAATTGGCGTGATTTCTGCATGCTCACGTGTGATTTTGAGGTAATTATCCATGTCATTGGTAATATCTTCACTCGACATTAGACGATTGAGTTCGTCTAGGCGTTCGCTCAAGTTGGCGAGCTTTTGCAATATACTGGGTTTCATGTTTGACTTAATATGTTTTAGGTTTTAATTCTTAATCTGGTAGATATGGCGGAGCTGCTGCGCTAAACGTTCATGCTCGTCACCATGGCTTTGATTGAGCGCATGGCTAGGCGCATGCAGCATTTTATTGGCAATGGCTAAGCTGAGCTTTTCGAGGACTTTTTCTGGACTTTCACCTTTTTGAATCAGCTTTATTGCTTTTTCTAACTCAGCAGTACGCATGGTTTCAGCTTGGTCGCGTAGCGCTTTAATCGTTGGTACTGATTTACGCTTTTGTAACCAGTGCATAAAGGCTTCAACTCGCGTTGAGATAATCGTTTCCGCTGACATGGCCGCTTCTTGACGGTTTTCAATGCCGTCAGTCACAACTTGCGCCAAGTCATCCACGGTGTATAAAAACACATCATCTAATTGTACCACTTCAGCTTCGATATCACGCGGAACGGCTAAATCGACCATAAATATCGGGCGGTGCTTACGTGCTTTAATCGCGCGCTCTACCATGCCTAAACCAACAATTGGTAATTGACTGGCTGTGCTGGTGATGACGATATCAAAGTCAGCAAAATGTGCAGGTAAGTCATTCAATAAAATTGCCTCAGCATGAATTTTCCCTGCCAATTCTAAGCCGCGCTCTTTTGTGCGGTTGGCAACAGTCATGCTTTTTGGCTTTTGTGCCGCAAAGTGATTGGCACACAGTGTAATCATTTCACCTGCGCCAATGAATAGTATTTTTTGCTCGCACAGGTCGCCAAAAATACGTTGCGCTAATTTAACCGTGGCTGCAGCCATTGAAATGGAACTGCCACCAATGTCCGTATTAGTACGTACTTCTTTGGCCACTTCAAACGTGCGTTGAAATAGTTGGTGTAGGTGCGTGCCTAATGTACCCGCTTCTTGCGCTAGTTTGACTGACTGTTTGAACTGCCCGAGTATTTCTGGTTCGCCTAGCACCATACTGTCTAAACCCGAGGCCACTCTGAATGCATGTTTGACGGCTTCTTGATTAGCGAGGGTATAGGTGTAAGGCTGAATATGGTTTAAATCTAACTGGTGATAATCAGCTAGCCAGCCCATGACAGGTAGCGCGTCGGCTGATTGTACGTAAATCTCAGTGCGATTGCAGGTGGATAAAATCGCGGCTTCTGCTGCCTTTTTATTCGTTAAATCCGATAACGCTTTGCGTATGCTGTCCGCACCAAACGCGACATTTTCGCGAATTTCGATGGGGGCGGTGGTGTGATTCACACCTATGGTATACAACTGCATTTCCCTATTTTAACAAGTCATTGATGTTGTTGGAAAATAAACTCACGTTAAAATTGTGGTTGAGTTCACTAAAACATCGCCCCAGATGTTTATCCAAATAGTGAAATCAGGTTAAAATAGCGGAATAGTAGACCATATTCAAAATAGATAAAGACGGAAACCATTATGAGCAAAGATTTTAGAATTGCCCCAAGTATTCTTTCAGCTGACTTTTCTAAGTTAGGTCAAGAAGTTGAAGATGTAATTAAATCAGGCACAGACCTTGTGCATTTTGACGTAATGGATAACCACTACGTGCCAAACTTAACAATCGGCCCACTAGTGTGTGACGCGATTCGCGATTTATCACATAAAGCTGGCGCATTGATTGATGTGCATTTAATGGTGAAACCAGTTGATCGCATTATTCCTGACTTCGCCAAAGCAGGTGCGGATATCATTACTTTCCACCCTGAAGCCTCTGATCATGTCGACCGTAGCCTTGCGATGGTGCGCGAGTTGGGTTGTAAATCTGGCTTGGTATTTAACCCAGCAACATCATTGAGCTACTTAGATCACGTGATGGATAAAGTGGACATGATTCTATTGATGTCAGTTAACCCTGGTTTCGGCGGTCAAAAATTCATTCCAGAAACATTAGAAAAATTAAAGCAAGCACGTGCACGCATTGATGCTTATGAAGAAAAAACTGGCCGTAAAATCTGGTTAGAAGTTGACGGTGGTGTAAACCCTGACAACATCGCTGAAATTGCAAAAGCGGGTGCAGATACATTTGTAGCTGGTAGCGCCATCTTCGGTAAGCCAAATGATGCGGATGCAAACCGTTACAACACTGTTGTTGGTAAAATGCGTGACGCATTAGCAACTGTTTAAGCGGCACGAGGAAATGAATTTCCTTAAAAAGCATGTAGTGATGAGTTGGCGAAGCGGTTTGATTAGCAAATGGGGCTAAACATAGCTTCTCGCGCAGGCGCTAGCCTGCGCACATCGCAAAAATCTTTTTAAGGAACATCATGCTTCAAACAATTACAAAAACTGAATTCGACGCCTTGGCGCAACAAGGTTATAACCGTATCCCACTGGTGCAAGAAACTTTTGCCGATCTGGATACGCCATTATCGATATACCTTAAACTGGCTAATCAACCCTTTTCATACTTGTTAGAAAGTGTGCAAGGCGGTGAGCGTTTCGGCCGTTACTCCATCATTGGCTTACCTGCAAAAACACGCATCGTCGCGAACGGCTTTAGTGTGCAAGTGATGCAGGGTGATGAGGTCTTGGAAACTCACGCTGACACCAATCCACTGGATTTCGTTAAAACCTTTCAAGCACGTTTTAAAACGCCGCCATATGAAGGGTTGCCACGTTTCACAGGCGGATTAGCGGGCTACTTTGGTTACGAAACCATTCGTTATATTGAAAAGCGTTTAGCCAATAGCCAAAAGCTCGATGTCATCGGCACACCAGATGTGTTGCTCATGGTGTCAGAAGAGATTGCTGTAGTTGATAACTTAAGCGGCAAGCTTTACTTTATTGTCTATGCCAATCCAGAAGAAGACGGTGCTTACGGTAAAGCCCGTGAACGCATTCAAGACTTAATGCAGCAACTACGTCAGCCAGCCAAGATTCCTGAATCACTGCAATCAGCACCGACGGAAGCTAAGTCTGACTTTGGTCAAGAAAACTTTAAAGCTGCAGTCAAAAAAGTACAGGACTATATTTTTGAAGGTGACATCATGCAGGTGGTGTTAAGTCAACGCATGTCGCAAGACTTTACGGGTTCGCCATTGTCTCTATACCGCGCACTTAGAAGCCTGAATCCATCACCTTATATGTTCTATTACGACATGGGCGACCATCACGTAGTCGGAGCTTCACCAGAAATCCTAGTGCGTTTAGAAGGTGGCGTGGTTACTTCACGGCCAATCGCCGGTACGCGCCCACGTGGCAAAACACGTGAAGAAGACATGGCATTATCTGAAGAGTTGCTAGCTGATCCTAAAGAGTGCGCAGAACATGTACAGTTGATGGACTTAGGCCGTAATGATGTTGGCCGTGTTGCCAAAACAGGCACAGTGAAAGTGACTGATAATATGATGATAGAGCGTTACTCACATGTAATGCATATTGTGAGTAATGTCGAAGGGCAATTAAAGCCGAATATGGATGCGATTGATGTGCTCAAAGCCACGTTCCCAGCTGGCACGGTGTCAGGTGCGCCGAAAGTGCGGGCGATGGAAATTATTGATGAATTCGAACCAACTAAGCGCGGCATTTATGCTGGTGCAGTTGGTTACCTAGGCTTTAATGGTGATATGGATGTGGCGATTGCGATTAGAACCGGTGTCATTAAAGACAACAAGCTTTATGTGCAAGCAGGTGCTGGTATCGTGGCTGACTCTGTGCCACAAACCGAATGGGAAGAAACACAAAATAAAGCGAAAGCCGTGATTCGTGCAGCTGAAGTAGTACAAGCAGGCTTAGATAACCAAGTACACCTGCAAGGGGTGCCCCCAACTCCACTAAATACTGAAGCATTAAGTCAGTTGAGAGAGGAAAAATAATGTTATTAATGATCGACAATTACGACTCCTTTACTTACAACTTGGTGCAATACTTTGGTGAACTAGGGCAAGATGTTCAGGTGTATCGCAACGATGAAATCGATTTAGCAAAAGTGGCTGAGTTAAACCCACGTCATATTGTGATTTCACCGGGCCCATGTACCCCGAATGAGGCTGGCATTAGTTTGGCACTTATTAATGAATTTAAAGGCAAAATACCGCTACTCGGCGTGTGTTTAGGTCACCAGAGCATTGGTCAAGCCTTTGGCGGTGAAATAATCAAAGCTAAAACACTCATGCATGGTAAAACTTCATTGATTCATCATGAAAATGTTGGCGTGTTTAAAGGCTTGCCGAATCCATATACCGCGACACGTTATCACTCATTAGTGATTGAAAAAGAAAGTCTGCCTGACTGCTTGGAAATTACCGCATGGACAGAAGATGGTGAAATTATGGGTGTACGCCATAAAACACTCGCCATTGAGGGCGTGCAATTTCACCCAGAATCAGTACTGACTGAGCATGGGCATGCGCTACTCGATAACTTTATTAAGACTTACTAGTTAAGGCTACGAAATATGTTTAAAGATGCGCTGAATCAATTATTAAACAGTCAAGATTTATCACACGACGAAATGTTGGCAGTGATGCAGCAAGTCATGGGTGGTGAACTCACTACTGCGCAAATTTCAGCCTTGTTAATTGCTTTGCGATTAAAAGGTGAAACCGTTGATGAAATTACCGCCGCGGCAACGGTCATGCGCGAACTTTCAAATAAGGTCAATATTAAGGATACGGCGCATCTAGTCGATACGTGCGGCACTGGTGGTGATGGCATTCAGACTTTTAACGTCTCAACGGTTTCTGCCTTTGTTGCAGCAGCCGCTGGCGCAAAAGTCGCGAAGCATGGTGGTCGTTCAGTATCGTCAACTTGCGGTAGTGCTGATGTGCTAGAGGAGCTGGGTGTTGATGTGAACAAAACGCCTGACGAAGTGGCGAACAGTGTCGATGCGATTGGTATTGGTTTTATGTTCGCACCGAATCATCACAGCGCCATGAAACATGCTGCACCAGTGCGTAAAGAGCTAGGCATACGCACCATCTTTAACTTGCTTGGCCCACTGACTAACCCAGCCGCAGCACGTCGTCAGGTCATGGGTGTGTTTGATCGAGCTTTGACGGGTAAGCTGGCACAGGTATTACAAAAGCTAGGCAGTGAGCATGTGTTGGTGGTACATGGTGCTGATGGTATGGATGAAATCTCACTCACAGGTGATACTTATGTTGCCGAACTAAAAAGTGGAAAAGTCACTGAGTACACAGTGAATCCAACACAGTTTAGTTTGCCGATTCATCAACTCAAAGACATTCAGATCCAAAATGCAGCCGAATCAAAAGCCATGATTATGGATGTGCTGAATGGTAAAAAAGGCGCGCCACGTGACATCGTATTACTCAACGCAGGTGCTGCTATTTATGTTGCTGGTATTACTGCTACATTAGCAGCTGGTATCGAAAAAGCAGCGCAGATGATTGATGATAGCGTTGCGCTTTCAAAACTAGAAGCATTACAGGCAATGTAGCATGATGAGAAGCTTAGGCTTGTTAATCGTTCTGTTGTTGAGTGTTGCTTGCTCGAAAACAGAGCAGTCTTCATTTGCAAATATTGAGTTGTCACCACAACAATTAGAAAGCATTAGTGAAGTTAAGCTCACGTCAGCCTTTTCTTCTGCAGCAGAGTTGTTTGCACAGCATGCTAACGATGAAATGGTCAAAGGACAGGGCGAAGTTGTACGCTTACTCGCGGGTGATAATAAAGGGCCTAGGCACCAAAAATTTTTAGTGGAAGTAGGCGGTGGACAAACACTATTATTTGCACATAACATTGATTTGGCGCTAAGAATTAACGCGCTTAAAGTGGGCGACAACATTGAGCTTAGAGGTGAGTATAGTTATAACCCGAAAGGTGGCGTTGTTCACTGGACACAGTTGGATCCTAAAAATCAGCATGAAGCGGGTTGGATTAAACATAACGGCATTACCTATCAGTAACGATTAAACAATTAAAGTAGATGTAAAAACATGTCAGATATATTAAATAAAATACTTGCCACTAAACGTGAGGAAGTCGCTAAAGTGAGTGCCATTAAATCGCTAAAAGAAATTCACGAAGAGGCGCTCGCGCAGCCAGAGCCAAGAGACTTTGTAGGGAACTTAGCGAAAAAAGATGCAGCTAACTTGCCAGCAGTGATTGCTGAAATTAAGAAAGCCAGCCCATCAAAAGGCGTGATTCGTGAAGACTTCAACCCTGCTGAAATTGCAAAAAGCTATGAGCAGGCTGGCGCGGCTTGTTTGTCTGTATTAACGGATGAGCAATACTTCCAAGGTTCAGCCGCTTATTTGAAACAAGCGCGTGACGCTTGTAGCCTGCCAGTCTTACGCAAAGACTTTATGATTGACCCATACCAAGTAGTTGAAGCGCGAGCCATGGGTGCGGATTGTATTCTTCTCATTGCGGCAGCATTAGAGTTAAAGCAAATGCAGCTATTGGAAGATGTTTCCCATGAGCTAGGCATGGCAGTATTGGTCGAAGTGCATAATCAAAAAGAGCTTGATTTGGCACTAGAGTTGGGTACGCCCTTAGTCGGCATTAATAATCGCAACCTCCGTACATTTGATGTCACGCTACAAACGACTTTAGATTTATTGAAAAACCTACCTGATGATCGCTTTGTGATTACAGAGTCAGGTATTTTTACACCCGAAGATGTTGCACTGATGCGTGATAATAATGTGAATGGGTTTTTGGTGGGGGAGGCATTCATGCGTCAGCCAGATCCTGGCGCCGAATTCACTAAGGTATTTGGCTAAATTTCCGCACACTGAACACAGGGCGGCGTTGTCAGGTTTTGTCGTACTATTCGTACTGTCTGCACCCTTCTGCCTTGCTACGCATTCATTTTGCAAAAATTAGAGTGTAAGATGTACTAAATAGCTTTTTCAAAGCATTTGTTTTAAGCACTAGATAAAATAAGGAAGTTTTTTATGGCTAACCAATTTCTTGCAATGCGTCTGCGCCGTATGCGTAAAGATGAATTCTCTCGTCGTTTGATGCGTGAAAACGTGCTGACGACGAATGACCTTATTTATCCAGTCTTCGTATTAGAAGGCGAAAATAAAACAGAAGCAGTGAATTCGATGCCAGGTGTACAACGTCAAAGCATTGACGTGTTACTTAAAACAGCAGAAGAGTGTGTGACATTAGGCATTCCTGCCATTGCACTTTTCCCTGTCATCTCAGAAGACTTTAAAAGTCTCGATGCCAAAGAAGCTTACAATCCAAGTGGCTTAGTCCCAAAAACCATCAAAGCGTTAAAACAAGCTTTCCCTGGTTTAGGTGTCATTACTGATGTGGCGCTAGACCCTTACACCACGCACGGCCAAGATGGCATCATTGATGATGATGGTTATGTGATGAATGATAAAACGGTTGAAGTGCTGGTCAAGCAAGCATTATGTCATGCCAAAGCCGGCGCCGATGTCGTTGCACCATCAGACATGATGGATGGGCGTATTGGTGCGATTCGTGATGCATTAGAAGAGGATGATTATATTCACACCCGTATTTTGGCTTACTCCGCTAAATACGCATCGGCTTTCTACGGCCCATTCCGTGATGCAGTTGGTTCATCAGCTAATCTAGGTAAAGGCAATAAATATAATTACCAAATGGATCCTGCGAACTCAGATGAAGCCATTAAAGAAGTGGCGCTCGATATAGAAGAAGGTGCAGACATGGTGATGGTCAAACCAGGTATGCCATATTTAGATATTGTGCGCCGTGTGAAAGGTGAGTTTGGTGTGCCGACTTATGCCTACCAAGTGAGTGGTGAATATGCGATGTTAAAAGCCGCTGCACAAAATGGCTGGTTGGATGAGCAGGCTTGTGTAATGGAAAGTTTGTTGGGATTTAAGCGCGCTGGTGCTGATGGGATCTTGACTTATTTTGCGATGGATGTAGCGCGCTGGTTGAAAGGCTAAAAAGTAAACGCTAGAATTATTAGTTGAGCTATGGCTTTATTGGCCCACTAATCAGGTTGTGGTGTGATTAACGCCCTCACTTCATCAACATCCGCTTTATCAGCATTGCTGCCATTTGAAGCTCTTTTGGTTGCAACACGAATATCATCATATTCAAACACGCTGATTTTTTGTAATCCATACTCTGTTTCTAAAGAATACAAAGGCACAGTTTTACGGACTTTGTCTTTTTTGTTTTTACTAGGCCTATCTGATAAACGATGGGCTTTTTCATCCGTTTCAAATGGGATTTGTTCGCTGAGTAAAAATATTTCTACTTCTTTAGCACTGTCGGCAAATAAGTGAATGTCAGTTTGTGATTGCTTGCCTGCTGTCCCATCCAATACGCCACCCGTTAAGTAGGGGTTAAAACGTTTAAGCAGTTGCATAGTGACTAGTGCTGCTTGGCGCAGCTGTTTGAGTTCATGTGGTTGGTCTTCTGAGAACAGTTGGTGATAGAGTTTAATTTCTTCTTCTATTTCCGTATTGCTAGGTAATGCGCTGTTCGCAGATATGCCGACTTGCCGCCCTGCCTTTTTCTTTGCATAAGCAAAGTCATGAATGCCATCTTCCACCATCATGCGCGCGGCTTGTTGAGCAATGGTTTGTCTTAATTGATCCATACACGCGCCTTAGTAAAGCAATAGATTAAAAGCCAGAAGGGTTTAAAACACTTCTGGCGCGGTCGCTACTGGTAGTACCATTGTTGCGTGGAGCGAACCATCTAGAGTCTGGCTCTGGCTCAGCTTCATTGGAGTTTGATTTCGATATGGTATTCGTGCTTTTAACTGGCGTGGCTGGATTTTCCGTAATTTCAGGCAAGGGACCATTGGTGGCCGGACTGCCTGGTTGCAATGGGTTGTCTAGTATGCTGCCCGCCTGAAAATCTAATTCAAAGATATCCAATAGCGGAGGTAGTGCTAATTCTAATAGTGGAGGTGGATTTTCATTGTAAAAATATTCGGAAATGCCCACTTCATTTGCACCTACCATTGTGCCAGTAGTTGGATCAATACGTAGAGACGTTAAACCTGCAGGCACTTCGTATACTCTGTCAGGCTTGCCTTTAAGTGCAATTTCCATATATTTTATCCAGATTGGTAGTGCAGCTCGTCCACCTGTTTCAACTCTACCTAATGAATAAGGTCTATCGTAACCCATCCAAGAGATGGCTACTTCATGTGGCGTATAGCCTGCAAACCACGCATCGACAGTATTGTTAGTTGTGCCTGTTTTCCCAGCTAAGTCTTTTCTACCTAGTGTTTTGGCTTTTTGTGCTGTGCCCCTCTGTACGACATCGCCTAGCATGGATGTCATTAAGAATGCATTACGCTCATCAATCACAAGCTCTGCCGTTTTATTGGCGATAGGGAATTCCCCTTCTTCGATAATATTACCTGTGCTATCGGTGATTTTGGTAATCAAATGCGGTTGAATACGATAACCCCCATTTGCGAAAATCGCGTAGGCATTAGCTAGTTCTAAAGGGGTTACTTCTCCAGCACCCAGTGCCATTGTTAGATAGGGAGGGTGGTGTTCAGCAGGGAATCCAAATTTGGTTGCATAGTCTTGGGCATAGCGCGGACCAATGCTATCTAAAATACGAATAGAGACAACATTTTTAGATTTAATTAAAGCCGTTCGCATTCGCATCGGGCCTGAATATTCACTATCATAATTTTTGGGTGTCCACTCCTTGCCAGAGCCAACTTCACTGCCAGTCATCGTAATGGGTTCATCTGCAATGATGCTGGCTGGCGTAAAGCCTTTTTCTAAAGCAGCTGAATAAACAAATGGTTTGAAGCTTGATCCTGCTTGACGGTAGGCTTGAGTCACATGGTTAAACTCGTTTTTATGGAAATCAAAACCACCTACCAGTGCTTTTATTGCGCCATTTTTTGGGTCAAGGGCAACCAGTGCTGATTGCACTTCTGGTAGTTGTACAATTTTCCAGCCCCCTTTAATTTTAATGATGCGGACGACAGAGCCAGTTTTAATTTTATGTTTTTTGGTGTCTTTGAGTGCTAAATTTCCTTTTAATAAGCGCAAGCCTTTACCCGCGATGGTCAGCATCTCGCCTTTTTTGCTCAATAACTCGACAGATTTTGATGAGGTTTTAGTGACAATGGCGGGCATAAAGCCGTTGTATGTTTGAATTTTGGCAAGTGCATCTTTCATTTCTTCTTCAAGCTTGCTTGCATCAGTCGCGGAAAAATCAATCCATTTTTCCGCCTTTTTATAACCTTGGCGTTCTTGGTATTCCAAAATTCCGTCAACAACAGCCTTATTTGCCGCTTCTTGGTTGGCTTTTAATATTGTTGTATAGACTTTCAGCCCACTATTGTAAATTTCATCTTCGTAACGCTCATATAGTTGTTGACGGACTAACTCAGCAACGTAATCAGCCGCTAATGCATTACTGCTTTTCCTTGCTCTTTTAAATACTAGCTCTTGTGCCATGGCTTCGTCGCGCTGTGCTTCGTCAATGAACCCATAACGCTGCATATCACGTAGTACTTCATGTTGCCTTCTAATGGCCTTTTTAGGCCTCCTATAAGGGTTGTAGCCAGAAGGGGCTTTTGGCAAGCCCGCTAGCAATGCGGACTCTGCTAGCGATAGTTCATCTAGTGTTTTTGCAAAATATACCTGAGAGGCAGCCGCAAAGCCGTATGAGCGTTGCCCCAAATAAATTTGATTTAAATACAGCTCAAGAATTTTATCTTTTGATAGCGTTTTTTCAATTTTAATTGCCAGTAATGATTCTTTTATTTTTGTAATGATGTTGCGTTTCTTATTCGGCCCAGTGAAAAAGTTTTTGGCGACTTGCATGGTAATCGTACTGGCGCCTTCATGGCTTCTGCCTGATATGTTGTTTCTGATGGCACGTAAGATGCCCTTGAAATCAACGCCGCCATGCGTGTAAAAACGCCTGTCTTCAATGGCTAAAACAGCATTCTGCATTTGTTTAGGAATGTCTTTTATTTTAGTGAAAGCGCGTCTTTCTTCGCCAAACTCACCGATTAAATAATTATCTGCTGAATAGATTCTTAATGGTTGTATAGGATTGTAATCCGTTATTTTTTCTAACGAAGGTAATGTTGGGTAGATAAGCGTGATAGAAAGTGCGCCTAGCGCAGCTACAGTCATACCACTCACCAGCCCAAGTAGAACGATAAAGTGCCACCATTTTTTTGGAGTCATAGCCTGATTATTTCAATGAAACGTATGTAATATCATAGTATATAAGGTTATGCAGATTAACCAAAACCATAGTAATAGATAATAATGGCTTAAATACTGTCGCTTAAATGACAAAAGCCTAAAGAAGTAGGCGTTAAGTGTAGTGTTCTGCGAATAAACTTCTTTACACTGTGGGATGATTGAATCTCGTTTATTGATTGCGGATGAGAAGTTTGGGAAAAAGCTCGATGCACGATTTGGAATGGGATCTTTTACGACCCCGGGGCAAAACAACCTCGCTATTGGCGGCAGTTCGGATGCTACAAGTTCAGTAAATAGATTTAGTGATAATGGACAAGCGGTAGCGGAAGCTGCTAGTACTGGAGGGTTGGCTTCGAGCTTTCCAGCCCACGTGTAACAACGGCTAACCAGCAAAAAGCAAAAATTGCATAAGGCGCAAAGACCCCCTATTTAGAAGCTTCTAGCAGCGGTGCTGCTACGGCTTCATTTAAAGAGGCTGTGTTAGCTTTAGAAGTTACGTCACAAATTACACCTGATAACAAGATTATTATGGATTTAGCTGCAAGGCAAAGAAAGGGTGGGTACTATCTTTACTGGTGTGCCTTCGGTTGATACACAAAACATTGCAACGTAAGTATTGGTTTCTAATGGAGAGGCGGTGATATTTACGAACAAGAGGAAGGAAATCAGATGGGAAAAGAGTCGTTCTGGGGACTACCAATTATTGGCAAAGCTTTTGAAACGCGACTTAGGCAAGATGATAAGGCCGAGCCGCTAATTCTTGTTATACCAGAAATGATGTATGAAAGATTAACGCCGCGCTAAATGTGGTCACAAAACTATGGTGATCTATAAGTCGACCTGACAGAGTGGTGACTTTGCCTTAAAATACCTATCATTCAAATGATGGGCATTTTTATTGTGTCAAAGCAAAACAACATATTTCTAATCGGGCTGATGGGTGCGGGAAAAACAACCGTTGGTAAGCAGCTTGCTAAGCAATTAGGAAAAACTTTTTATGATGCAGATCATGAAATTGAGAAACGCACAGGTGTGAAAGTCTCCGTTATTTTTGATTTGGAGGGTGAAGTAGGTTTTAGAAAACGTGAAGCTGACGTAATTGAAGAGCTGGCGCAGCTGGAAAATATTATCTTGGCTACAGGCGGCGGTGCTGTACTTTCAGAGGCTAATAGAGCGGTTTTAAAAAATAATGGACATGTGATTTATTTGCACGCGGCAGTGAATGACCTCTGGAAAAGAATGCGCTATGACAAACAGCGCCCGTTGCTACAAAACGTCGATATACAGGCTAAATTAGAAGCGCTGTATATAGAGCGGCATCCACTTTATACAGCAACTGCTCATTTAATTGTTGATACGGGCAGGCAGCCAGTGACGACGTTGATTAACCAAATTAAGAAAACCTATTTAGGGCTATGAAATTAGGGCTATGAAATTAAAATCATGAAATTTAAAACGATGAAACAAACATTAAGTGTTGCGTTAGCAGAACGCACCTACCCCATCCATATCGGCGCAGGTTTGCTGGATCAAACAGCGTTATTGCTAGCCCACCTAAAGCATAAGCGTGTGGCAATTGTGAGCAATACGACGGTGGCACCATTGTATTTGGAAAGAGTGGCACAACCGCTACGTGAGGCTGGGGTTGATGTTGTCGAAATTATATTGCCAGATGGCGAGCAATATAAAAATAGTGAAATACTCAATACGATATACGATGCGCTCATTCAAGCGCGCTGTGAACGCACGACCACGCTGATTGCATTGGGTGGAGGCGTGATTGGTGATTTAACCGGGTATGCCGCTGCTACCTATTTGCGCGGTGTGCCTTTTATTCAAATACCAACAACACTGTTATCACAAGTGGATTCAAGTGTCGGTGGGAAAACAGGTATCAATCACCCGCAAGGCAAGAATATGATTGGGGCTTTCTATCAGCCTCAGCTTGTATTAATTGATACCGAAACCTTAAAAACACTACCACAGCGAGAGCTATCTGCTGGTATTGCTGAAGTGATTAAATATGGACTCATTCGTGATGCTGACTTTTTTGATTGGCTGGAAATCAATATGGAAAAACTGATGGCGCTAGACGAAACGACTGTATCAGGAGCTGTTTACCGGTCTTGTCAAAATAAAGCAGAAGTGGTTGCAGCTGATGAGAGAGAAGCGGGTGAGCGTGCTTTATTAAATTTAGGCCATACTTTTGGGCATGCTATTGAGAATGCAATGGGGTACGGTGTTTGGCTGCATGGGGAGGCAGTTGCAGCAGGCACACTGATGGCAGCAGACCTTTCGTTGCGAATGGGCTGGTTGAAATTAGAGGATGTGCAAAGAATTAAAGCGATATTTCATGCAGCAGAGCTAAAGCAACAGCCACCAGCGCTAGGTGTAGATCAATACCTAGATTTAATGGGCTTGGATAAAAAAGTACAAGATGGGAAAATTAGATTGGTTTTACAACAGGCAATTGGTGAGTCAGTGATGACCAGCGACTACAATGTTGATGCACTTAGAGAAACGCTCACGCTGTGAACGGCATGACAACTTAAGGGTCAATCTTTATATAAAATAATGCGATAAAGGTTGTTTTTAATGCAAACAGGGTGCAAATGAATTAAAAGTTTTGACGAGCAATATTTAGACATAGGCTGCCTACATTGATGATTGATTGGGTGACGCTTCCTATCTTTTCTTGATGAAAATCCCACATAACCACCTAACACCTACCCAGATTGTTGTAAAAACACAACAAGTATAAGAAAACCAAGTGCATAAACACACATTTACTTGCTACGCGATGTAATGCTTGGGCATACTAGCGTTTAACGTTCTTATGTAACTAGATGTTAATTCAATTAACATTTAATGAAATGGGAAAGTTTATAAGAATGCTCATTATTCTTGGTGTCAAAACTAAAAATATAAAATGAGATCTATTAGCAGTGAATAACGTTAAGTTAAACTTTAGGAGAATTACATGAATAAAACATTAAAATTAGCAGTTGCAGCAGCTCTATTGGCTGGTGCTTCAAGCGCTAACGCTGGCATCATGATCCCAGCTGGTGATTGGACACTAGACATCGGCGGCATTGTAAACGCTTACTACACATCAACAAGCTACAGTGGCGATAACGCTGCTGGAACTGGGCCACTTGGCCTAGGTACTGGTGCTCAAGACACTACATCTAACATCACTACTGGTCTATTACCTAACTATCTATCAGTTTCTGGTAAAACACGTCAAAACGATTTAGATGTTGCTTTCACTATCTCTATCAACCCAGGTGCTTCTACTACAAATTCAGGTATTCAAGGCGGCGGCGCTAACCAAGAGAATCGTCAAGCATTCTTGACATTTGGTGATGCTTCATGGGGTTCTATGAAGTTAGGTAAAGATCTAGGTATCTATGCTTCAGACGCTATCCTTAACGACATGACATTGTTAGGTGTTGGTTCAGGAGCTGGTAACCTAGCTGGTAACACAACTACATTAGGCCGTATTGGTACTGGCTTTATGTATGCTGACTGGAAATCACAAGTTGCTTACACATCACCAAACTTCAATGGCTTCAACTTCACAGTTGGTTTGACACAAGCATGGAATGCAGTTGGTGATGGTTCTGCTGCAACTGCCTCAACAAGCGCATCAAGCACAGGCCGTGGTGGTTCATCAACAGCATACGAAGGTAAAGCATCTTATGCTTGGACTGGCGATGTGGCTGGTAAAGTATGGACATCATTTATCTCACAAAAAGTTGAAGGTTTAACATCTTTCCAAGGTGGAGCTGCTGCTGTGGCAGTAGGTGATGATCGTGCAAATGCATGGGATATCGGTACAACAGTTAATGTTGCAGGTTTAGGATTAACTGGTTACTACGGTCAAGGTGATGGTATTGGTCAAACACTTCAATTAAACGGTGGTTTTGACGCTGCAGGTAAATCACGTGATTCAGATCAGTGGTACGTTCAAGCTACATACGCAATCCCAACAGGTACAAAACTAGGCTTTTCATACGGCCAGTCTACACTTGAGGGCAACAGCGGTGAAGCTTTCGATGAGGTTGAAGATAGCATGACAGTGTTTGGTGCTTACCACCCAATCACAAAACATCTAAACTTAGTAGCTGAGTACGCAGTTTCAGAGCGTGATCTTGACAACGTAGCCGCTGATGCAAAAGCTAAAGCAAAAACAATCTCACTTGGTGCGATCTTATTCTTCTAGGATAAAATCAATCTAATACAGCAGTACGCTGTAGTGTGATATAAAACGGCAACTCCGGTTGCCGTTTTTTTTACACCAAATATTGGTATACTTTGGTTACTAACTATTTCGTATGATGAGCCAAATGAATTTATATCCAGTAACGATTTTAGAGAATTTTTATGAGGACCCCGATGCGGTAAGAGCGTTTGCATTGAACCAAAAATATAAGTTTAGGCATCAAATAACTGGTGCTGAATATGTTTTTCCGGGATGTAGATCTAAAGATTTATCAACGATTAATAAACCCTTATTTGAAAAAGTCAGCAAAAAAATTATTTCACTCTTTCATAATGAAGAGTATGAGCATATGCAATGGGCAATAGCAACAAGCTTTCAAAGTGTACCTGCAGAGTATGGACAGGGGGTGATTCATACAGATCACAATACAGTATTTGCGGCAGTTCTCTATTTGACGCCTGATGCACCATCAGAAGCAGGCACATCACTTTTTAAACCAAATGCTAAATATAATGAGGAAGCCTATAAGAGGTGCTTGAAGGAGAATGATAAGCGCTTTGATCAGGGTAAAATCATCATGGATACGTCATACCATGAGATGTTTGATGAGGTCGTTCGGATTAATAACGTGTACAACACGTTAATTTTGTACGAGGGCGGACATCATCATGCTGCGAATCAATTTTTTGGTAAAACGCTTAAAGACTCTCGTTTAGCACAGGTCTTTTTTGTAACAAAGATTGATGCACAGAAGTACAGTTCATTCCCAGTGAAACGTGCTGAAATGATTAAAGTATAAAGCGAGGATTACTGGTCTATACCGAGTTCTTGAATCTTCCTGGTTAGGGTGTTTCTGCCCATGCCTAGCCGAGTAGCGGCTTCGATACGGCGACCATCGGTATGCTGTAGTGCACTAGTAATCATGACGCGTTCAAAGTCTTTAGTCATCGCCTCTAATATGCCTGTTTCGCCACGATTAAGTGCATCTGCAACTTCTTGTGACAATACGTCTTGCCATGAGTTGTCTGAGATGGTTTTAGTGCTGTTTTCCTTAAGTTCTGGTGGTAAGTCAGCCACATCTACATTTTGGCCTGGTGCCATGACGTTGAGCCAATGACAGACGTTTTCTAACTGACGTACATTACCGCTCCAGCTCACTGTGGACAGGTATTTCAGTGCATCATCTGTTAAGACTTTTGCTTCTACTCCAAGCGTTAATGCGCTTTGCTGTAAAAAGAATTTTGCTAGCAATGGAATATCTTCACGTCTTTCACGTAGTGCGGGTAAACGTAAGCGAATCACATTTAAACGGTGAAATAAGTCTTCACGGAATAAGCCTTGCTTAACGCGCTCTTCTAAATTCTGATGGGTAGCGGCGATAACGCGAACATTAACTTTAATCGGCTGGTGACCACCAACACGGTAAAACTGTCCATCGCTTAACACCCTTAATAAACGGGTTTGTAGCTCTGCTGGCATGTCGCCAATTTCATCCAAAAAAAGCGTGCCGTTATCGGCTTGTTCAAAGCGTCCACGTCGTGCGGCTTGGGCGCCAGTAAAAGCGCCACGTTCATGGCCAAATAATTCAGACTCTAACAAGTCTTTCGGAATCGCTGCCGTGTTAATCGCAATAAACGGACTGTTGGCTCTTGGGCTGTGCTTATGCAAAGCACTGGCAACCAACTCTTTACCACTACCAGATTCCCCATTAATAAGCACAGTTGCATGCGAGCGACTTAGTCGGCCAATTGCGCGGAATACTTCCTGCATAGCAGGTGCTTGTCCGATAATTTCTGGGGTCTCTTCTAGGGCGACACTTTCCACATCTTGACGCAGCGTTTCATCAACTGCGCGCTTAATCACGTCTAATGCTTGGTCAACATCGAACGGTTTTGCTAGATATTCGAATGCGCCATGCTGGAATGCGGCAACTGCACTTTCCAAATCAGAGTAAGCCGTCATAATAATGACAGGAATGTCTGGGTATTTTTCTTTAACCTCAGTTAAGAAATCTAAGCCAGAACCACCAGGCATGCGAATGTCGCTCACAATTACTTGTGGCAATTCTTTTTCCAACATTTCAAGCGCATCAGCGGCAGAGGAAAAAGTTTTAAATGCGAGGTCTGCTCGAGCTAAGGCTTTTTCAAATACCCAGCGAATCGATTTATCATCATCTAATATCCAAATTGGTTTCATGTGCTCTATTTACCTAAAGTTATTGTTTAATAATGGCATGTTTGATGGCCATACTTTCTATCGGTAGCAGGATAGTAAAGCAAGTGTTGCCAGGCTCGCTTTTGCAGTCAATCATGCCATGATGTTGTGTGATAAAGGTTTGTGCTAATGCTAGACCTAGGCCTGCTCCACCTTCATCTTCACGTCCAGTGACTAATGGGTAGAATATCTTATCAAGCATGTTGGATGGAATCCCTGGTCCATTATCAATAATTTCCAATTTAATGGCGACACGATAACGCTTTCTGCTGAGGGTTACTTGTCGCTCAGCGCGTGTTCTTAATGTAACCTTGGCATCGGGCGTATTACTAGAGAGTAATGCTTGTACAGCGTTACGTGCAATATTGAGTACGGCTTGAATAAGCTTTTCCCTATCACCAATCAGATCAGGTAGGCTGGTATCATAATCGCGTTGCATTTTAATATTGTTCGGGGACTCTGCTAACAAAAGACTACGTACCCGCTCTAGTACCTCATGAATATTAGTTGCTTCATACTGAGGAACACGGTGCGGCACTAATAACCTATCCATCAGGCTTTGTAGTCTATCTGCTTCTTTGATAATGACTTGGGTGTACTCACGTAATCCTTGACTGGGTAGTTCATGCTCCAATAATTGCGCTGCACCTCGCAAGCCGCCTAATGGATTACGAATTTCATGGGCTAAATTACGCAGCAATTCAGAGTTCGCTTGTTGCTGAATCAACATGCGCTCTTCTTTTGCAATGCGCAGTTGTTGATCCATTTCTTGAAACTCTAATAGCACTTTAGCTTCGTGCATATCCATCGGTGTCACAGTGCAGGTGATTGTGCTTGATTGCTGGCGAACGGTTGTGATTACGAACTCATGCTCTCTAAAGGGGCTATTGTTTTTAGTTGCGTGATCGATTGCTGAATCAAGCAATTCGCAGCTTAAAAACACCTCTGAGAGATGATTATTTGCTGTTTGGGTAGCGCTCAGCTCAAACAAAGCCTCTGCACTTGGGTTCATATAGATAACTTGCCTTGAGGCATTCAGCAATATGACCGATGTGGCGAGATGTTCTAGGCCCGTAAAGCAGGCTGGGATTTTTTGAGGCATTAGTTAAATATTAGCATTAAATGTGATTAATACTTGATGTGTAAGCAAAATATACGCCACCTTTGCATGTGCTGTTAATGTTTTAACGGTACGGTGAAGACTGACGAATGTTGCTAATTTTTTTTCTAACAGATTAACATTGCGCTGATACATATTAACAATATCTTGCAACTTTTTCATTTTTTCTTCATATTTAGCAACGTTACGACTAGTGCTCCCATTGGCATTCTTAAAAGTTTCAGGTTTTTCCGCCCCTTCATCATAAGCTACTTTGGCTGTCGATAAGGCTTGTTCTTCAGATGCGAGTTCAGATAAGAGAATCTGTTTACGAGAGGTATCTCTTTGTTGTTGCGTATTTTTAGTCACTTCAGGAAAGTAGTCTGGCGTCGATTCTTTTGTAGATGGTTTATATTTCTTTTGTGCATTAGTGCCAAAGCTTGTATAGCAGGTGCTATATCAAGTTTTTTTGAGCCTTTAATCTTCACGTTTGAATTGGTAACGTGACCCTCTTTATCCACATGTTTATAAATGGCCGCACCACTAGTGAGCGGAAAAGCACACGATGCTAAGTATGCGAACAATAAAATAATTTTTATTTGCATTACAAGTTTCTTCATTTGATATTTAAGATGAGACGTTTACTGTTAGCAACGCTGTTCTTGATATATAGGTTGACGCTTGTATCGCGAGTAAATAGTTGAATGCAAAAGAAAAGGGCAGCGGTGCTGCCCTTTATTAGCTTGATTATACTGGCTTGCTTAAAACGTACTTAGCAACTGTAGTACATATCAAATTCTAGTGGAGTTGGTGTTTGACGTTGTGCTGTCACCTCTTCCATTTTGAATGCAATGTATGAATCTACCCAATCCTGAGAGAACACACCGCCACGGGTTAAGAATTCACTGTCCGCTTCTAATGCGGCTAATGCCTCTTCTAGTGAAGCTGCAACCGTTGGGATCAATGCATCTTCTTCAGGTGGGAGATGGTATAGGTCTTTAGTCGCAGGCTCTCCTGGGTGAATTTTGTTTTGCACACCATCAAGGCCAGCCATGAGCAATGCTGAGAATGCCAAGTATGGGTTAGCCGTTGGATCTGGGAAACGTGCTTCAATACGACGTGCCTTATCGCCGTGTACAAATGGTACGCGGATAGAAGCAGAGCGGTTTTTAGCAGAGTAAGCCAATTTAACTGGCGCTTCAAAGCCTGGTACTAAACGCTTGTATGAGTTTGTACTTGGATTAGTAATCGCATTCAATGCGCGCGCATGTTTGATGATGCCGCCGATGTAGTAAAGGGCAAATTCGCTTAAGCCAGCATAGCCGTCGCCTGCGAATAAGTTTTTACCATCTTTCCATACTGATTGATGTACATGCATACCAGAACCGTTGTCATTCAATAATGGTCTCGGCATGAATGTCGCTGTTTTACCATAAGCATGCGCCGTATTTAATACCACGTATTTTAGGATTTGCGTCCAATCAGCACGCTCAACTAGGCTGGAAAATTTAGTGCCGATTTCACATTGCCCAGCTGTCGCTACTTCATGGTGATGTACTTCAACTGGCACACCCATTTCTTCCAATGTCATACACATTGCAGAACGGATGTCGTGTAATGAATCAACTGGCGGTACTGGGAAATAGCCACCTTTTACTTTAGGACGATGGCCTGTGTTACCACCTTCAAATGAATCACCTGATTGCCATGCGGCTTCTTCTGAGTTGACCTTAAGGAAGCTGTTCCCCATGCTAACGTCCCAAGCCACGTTATCAAAAATGAAGAACTCTGGCTCTGGACCAAAGTAAGCCGTATCACCAATACCACTAGCTTGTAAGTAAGCTTCAGCGCGTTTAGCGATAGAGCGAGGGTCACGATCGTAACCTTTTCCATCAGTTGGGTCGATCACATCACAAGTTAAAATTAATGTTGGCTCATCCATAAAAGGATCAATGTTGGCAGTCGACGCATCTGGCATCAATTGCATGTCTGATGCTTGAATGCCTTTCCAGCCACCGATAGAAGAGCCATCAAATGCATGGCCTTCAGTAAACTTTTCTTCATTAAAGGCTGATACTGGCACAGTGGTATGCTGCTCTTTACCTCGTGTATCAGTGAAACGGAAATCAACAAATTTGATGTCGTTTTCCTTAATCATCTTCATTACATTTGCTACGGACATTACAATCTCCTAATATTGAATCATTTAATGCGGTTTGAACTTATAATGGATACTATTGATATTAAACTTCAGTATGCGTTATTAGCAGGAATTATGCCACTATAAAAATGGTAAATGCGACCATATTTAGAGCTTGTTTTCAATCACTCAGTAACAGGCGCACCAATACTGAGCACTTAGGCTGATATTGCACTTCTTTGGTGCGTTTTTGGTGGATGTCATTAGTGAGTGTGATGCGTGTTCGGAAATAACGATATACTCATGGAGAGGCTTGCTCAGTTTAAATCATGTAGCTAGCCTCAAACTACATTAGAAAAAGGCATTGGAGAAAAGATGGAAGCGATTAGTGCTGTTTTAGAGTTAGGGAAAAAACGTGGCGGTGATGTGGGTTTGCCATATGCTGGTGCATTAACACCAAATGAAGTTTACGATGTACTACAAAAAACGGAACAGGTTGTTTTAATTGATGTGCGGACAAAAGCAGAACTTGAGTTGGTGGGTAAGATACCTGGTGTGCGTAATATCGAGTGGGCAACTTATCCGGGTATGGCCGCCAACCCTGATTTCGCTAAACAGTTAGAAATGCAAGTCGATAAAGCGTCATTAGTCGTATTCATGTGCCGAACAGGTGGGCGCTCACATCAGGCTGCTGCATTGGCTGCATCGTTAGGGTTTGAGGCATACAATATGTTAGAAGGCTTTGAAGGTGAAGCTAATGCCGAACGCCAACGAACGTTGATTAATGGCTGGCGGCATACTGGTTTGCCTTGGAGTAATTAAGCTGATTCAATTGAAGATGGTTCAGTTGAAGATGGAGTAATTGAGTAAATATGACAGACAAATATGCAGTGTTAGGCAATCCGATTGGCCATAGCAAATCACCAATGATACATGCTGAATTTGCTAAACAAACCAAGCAAGATATTAGCTATGAAGCGATATTGGCACCATTAGATGGTTTTTCTGATACGGTTAAGCGTTTGATTGCTGAAGGTTACAAAGGGGTGAATGTTACCGTGCCATTTAAGTTTGAGGCTTTTGACATGGCGAATGATATTAATGCGAGTGCTGTAGTCCCTGAAGCTTCGAATACACTTGTTTTCTATGAAGGAAGTGCGGCTGCATACAATACAGATGGAATTGGTTTAGTAACAGATATTCAGAAAAACTTAGCCAGACCCTTACAAGGTAAGCGCGTACTGATGATCGGTGCTGGTGGTGCGGCGCAAGGCGTTGCAATTGAAATTGCGAAAGCAAACCCTGCTACATTTGTTGTTGTAAACCGGTCTGTTGAAAAAGTGCATGATATGCAAAAGAAATTAGAGGGTGCGAAAGAGCAGGACATTGTAGCAATCACCGCTTCATCGTTTAATGGATTGGATGGGCAAGTTTTTGATGTTGTGATTAATGCGACTTCAGCAGGGTTGACAGATTCTGTGCTACCCATTCCAGATAGTATATTCACATCAAATATCCTCGCGTACGACATGATGTATGGTCGAGAAACGCCGTTTATGTTGCAAGCACGATCTGCGGGTGCACAAGTGGCTGATGGCTTAGGAATGTTAGTAGAGCAAGCGGCAGAGGCTTTTTCTATTTGGCGTGGTATCAAGCCTGACACAAAGCCTGTTATTGCAACAATAAGAGCGCTTTAATACTAATGCGCTGGAGTAGCTAATGCGTAGTTTCTTTCGGCGATTGCTTCAATGGTGCTTTGACTGGTTATTCAATCGGAAGCCACAAGCTGAGCCATTAAAATTGGGCGGTTATATCAAACGTGCTGTCATCTTATTCATTACTTGGTTCTTTTTATATCAAATATGGATATTTCTGCATATTGTTTGGTGGATCAAGTTTAACCCAACTTCAACTGCTTTTATGCAAACACGGCTAGCTGAGCTTTTAGTAGAAAACCCAAAAGCAGAGTTGAAACATCATTGGGTTGATTATGACAAAATATCTAACAATCTTAAGCGGGCGGTCATGGCGAGTGAAGATGCTAAGTTTTTACAGCATCAAGGTTTTGACTGGGATGGCATAGAGCATGCATTTAAAAAGAATATTAAACAAGGTAAGTTGGTGGCAGGCGGCTCTACGATTACGCAGCAATTAGCTAAAAACTTATTTCTATCAAGTAATCGTTCTTTATTCCGTAAGTTTCAGGAAGCCATTATTACAGTCATGTTAGAGCGGATATTAAGTAAACAACGTATCTATGAAATATATTTAAATGTCATCGAATGGGGCCGTGGCGTATTTGGCGCTGAGGCTGCTGCAAGGCATTATTACAATCAGGGTGTGCGTAGTTTATCGACAACACAAGCAGCCAAGCTGGCGGTGATAGTGCCTAATCCTCGGTTTTATGACAAACACCGTAACACAAGGTATTTAAACAGGCGAGCTGCAACAATTAGGGCACGCTTACGTTTAGTTGAAGAGCCGTAATAAGTAAGTGTCGCAAAAAGGTGAGGCCTAAAAAAGGAAAAGCATGGATTGGTATTGGGTTGTTGTTGGATTGTTAGTCATAGTAGGATTTGTGGGTTTGTTAGTGCCTATATTGCCAGGCATTGTTTTTATTTTTTCTGGCTTGTTATTGGCCGCGTGGCTTGATGACTTTTCTCGCGTGAGTGAGGTAACGATGATGGTTATTGGCCTCCTCTCATTGATGGCATGGGCAATCGATTTTTTTGCTTCTTACTTTACAGCCAAAAAAGCCAATGCCAGTAAGCTCGCTTTGTTTGGTGTGATGATTGGGGCGCTGGTCGGTATTTTAGGTGGTGTGGTCGGATTGATTATTGGCCCTGTCATTGGTGCAGTGATTGGTGAATTTATAGCCCGCAAAAATTCCGGAGATGCCGTACGCGTTGGTGTTGCCGCAGGATTGGGGTTTTTGTTGGCACTAGTGGTTAAATTAGTGCTAGCGATCATGATTACTTCTATTTTTGCTTATGCTTATTTATATTAAGCAACGTATCTATTAATTAACTTCAGCTCTCCCTATTTGTTTGCACAATTAATAGTAAGTAGTAACGGTTAAGCTTTGCCTAATGTTTTATAAATAAAACGATAGGCGAGGGTGCAGCAATGAAGCTAATTGATGATTTTTTGAGCAAACACAGAATATGCCGTTGCTACCGAAGGTCGTGCAAGAGGTGATGCAGTTACTGAATACTGAGCCTATCGATGTGGGAACATTGGTCGATAAAATCAATCATGAACAAGTGCTTTCGGCAAAAATATTACGGATGTCAAACTCAGCCTACTTTGGGCGTAGTGGGAAAGTGAGTACGGTAGAAGAGGCGATTTCTTTGATTGGCTTAGAAAAACTCAATGCATTGGTGGTTGCTTCAGGTGTTACCTCGGCTTTTACAGAAGTACCCAATTTAGATTTAAAGCGATTTTGGCAACATAGCTTGATCACTGCTAGTGTTGCTAGGCAACTAGCGACAGAGCTGAAAATGGAAGCTGATACTGCATATATCGCAGGACTAATGTACACCATTGGTCAACTGCCGATTCATATGGTGTTCCCTAAAGCAGGCGCAGACATTGAGGAGGTATGTAAGGGACGCAATGTGTTAGAACGCCATGAAGTTGAGCATACAATTTTAGGCACTGACCATAACCTTGTTGGAGAGAATCTGGCTAAACATTGGCACTTTCCTGAAGAGATTTCACGTGTGATTCGATACTACACGGACCCATTAAGCAAAGAGGCTTGTCGTTTAGCTCCAGTTGTTTATGTAGCTGCACACATTGCATTTGATTTGGAGTCGAAACAAGAGGCGCAATATATTGCAGAAACACTAAGCGAAGATGTGGTGGCTACATTGGGGCTGGATGACGCGGAGGCTTTAGCAGAGCGCATAGAAACCTACCGCGTGTTTGTCGATAAAGCAAAAGCTTACCTATAAAAGGAAATTAAAAGCAGCTTAAGAAAACTACCGAAAGGAGTGCTTGATTTACTTGAGTATTTCTTTCAAGTACTTTCCGGTATAGCTCTCTTTATTAGCGGCAACTTGTTCAGGTGTCCCTTCGGCAATCACCATGCCGCCACCGTCGCCACCCTCAGGGCCCATATCGATAATCCAGTCGGCAGTTTTAATCACATCTAAGTTATGTTCAATAATGACGATGGTATTACCTGCATCACGTAGACGATGAATCACATCTAATAGCAATTGAATATCTGCAAAATGTAATCCAGTCGTCGGCTCATCTAAAATATACAGCGTGCGACCTGTATCGCGTTTGCTTAATTCTAAGGCTAGTTTAACCCGTTGTGCTTCACCGCCAGATAGCGTCGTCGCACTTTGCCCTAATGTGATATAGCCCAAGCCCACATCCAATAAGGTTTTCAGTTTTCTGGCAATCGTCGGTTGTGCGCTAAAGAATGGATGCGCTTGTTCGACAGTCAGGTTCAGAATCTCGCGAATATTTTTACCTTTGAAATTAATTTCTAAGGTTTCACGGTTATAGCGCTGCCCTTTACACACATCACAAGGCACGTACACATCAGGTAAAAAGTGCATTTCAACGCGAATAACACCATCGCCTTGGCAAGCTTCACAGCGACCACCTTTAACATTGAATGAATAGCGACCTGGCCCGTAACCACGTGCGCGACTTTCTGGCACAGCAGCAAACAAATCACGAATCGGTGTAAATAAACCAGTATAGGTAGCTGGGTTAGAACGCGGCGTACGGCCAATCGGGCTTTGGTCTACGTCGACGACTTTGTCGAAGAAAGATAACCCTTCTATCGTACTGTGTGGCGCAGGTTCTGCATTGCTACGGTACAAATGCTGTGATACAGCGCGGTAAAGCGTGTCATTAATCAACGTCGATTTTCCACTGCCTGAAACGCCTGTAATACAGCTTAACAAGCCAACTGGAATTTCAACCGATACATCACGTAAGTTATTACCAGTCGCATTGCTTAATTTAACTAAGCGTTTAGGGTCGCGTTTGGTGCGCACCTTATTGTAAGTAATTTGTTTTTTGCCACTTAAATATTGTCCAGTGAGCGATTCTGGATTGGCTAATACCTCTTCTGCCGTGCCTTCAGCCACGACGCTACCACCATGCTCACCAGCACCTGGGCCGATGTCGATGACGTGGTCTGCAGCAAGGATGGCATCGTGGTCATGCTCAACCACAATCACACTATTGCCAATGTCACGTAAGCGACGTAAGGTTTCTAATAAGCGGTCATTGTCACGTTGGTGCAGCCCAATAGAAGGCTCATCTAATACATACATCACGCCAGTTAATCCACTACCAATTTGACTGGCTAATCGAATCCGCTGAGCTTCGCCACCTGACAGCGTTTCTGCTGAACGAGAAAGCGATAAGTACTCCAAACCCACATTGGTGAGAAATTTTAGACGGTTGCTAATTTCTTTCACGATTTTATCGGCAATGGCTAATTTAGCACCTTGCAGCTCCAGCGAATCAAAAAATGAGTGCGCCTTCTTTAATGGCATTTTACAGACTTGGTGGATGTTTTTACTACCCACTTTTACATGGCGTGCTTCACGACGTAAACGCGTGCCATTACAATCGTGGCAACTAGAAACATTGATATATTTAGACAGCTCATCTTTAACTGCAGTTGAATCGCTTTCTTTATAACGGCGTTTTAAGTTGTTTAAGATACCTTCGAAGTTATGTGTTTTGGTGAAGAATGATCCACGTTCATTGATATATCTAAACGCGATTTGCTCTTTACCTGAGCCATTCAGTAGCACATCTCTGGCTTCATCGGGTAACTCTTCAAAAGCCGTTTCTAAGTCAAAGCCATAATGCTCAGCTAAGCTGGTCAGCATCTGGAAGTAGAATTGGTTGCGCTTATCCCAGCCTTTAATCGCACCGCTGGCGAGTGATAGGGTTGGAAAAGCGACGACACGTGCAGGATCAAAGAAGTTAACATTACCTAAACCATCACACGTTGGGCAAGCACCTAATGGGCTATTGAAGCTGAATAGGCGCGGCTCTAATTCCGCTAGTGAGTAATCACATTCAGGACACGAGAATTTGGCAGAGAATAGGTGTTCTTTATCAGTGTCCATCTCTAACGCAATGGCCTTGCCATCGGCAAGGCGGAGTGCGGTTTCAAAACTCTCGGCAATACGTTGCTTCATGTCATCACGAATTTTTAAGCGATCAATCACCACATCAACGCTATGCTTGGTGGTTTTGGCGAGCTGAGGGAGTTCGTCCACTTCATAAATCTTGCCGTCCACACGTAGGCGCACAAACCCTTGCGCTTTTAAATTATCAAATAAATCGAGCTGCTCACCTTTGCGGTTAGAAACCACAGGTGCCAAAATCATGACCTTGGTATCTTCAGGCAGTTTCAGAATGTGGTCGACCATTTGGCTCACCGTTTGCGCTTCTAATTTAATACCATGCTCAGGACATTCAGGGTCACCAGCACGCGCATAAAGTAAACGCAAGTAGTCGTGAATCTCAGTGACAGTACCAACCGTAGAACGCGGGTTATGAGAAGTCGCTTTTTGCTCGATAGAAATTGCAGGTGATAAGCCTTCAATTAAATCCACATCGGGTTTGTCCATCCGTGCTAAAAACTGTCTGGCGTAAGCCGACAAGCTTTCCACATAACGTCTTTGCCCCTCTGCATACAAAGTATCAAAAGCCAAAGAGGATTTTCCAGAACCTGATAAGCCGGTAATCACAACCAGTTTATTGCGAGGAATATCGAGGGAAATGTTTTTTAAGTTATGGGTGCGCGCCCCACGGATTTTAATAAATTCTGTCATTGCTTTAACTAAAATTGGGTAACCTGCTAATATACGCAATTATTTTCAATTCAGCTAAGGTTTCATGCAAGTTTCTGAAAAGATGTCGTCTACGGAGCGTCGTGCGACGATAAGTCTAGCCTCTATCTACGGGTTACGCATGCTCGGCATGTTCTTGATTTTGCCAATATTTGCGATTTACGCGCAAACATTAGAAGGTGGTCAAGATCATACGATGGTCGGTTTGGCATTGGGCGCTTATGGTTTAACGCAGGTGTTATTGCAATTGCCGTTTGGTATTGCCAGTGATAAATACGGACGTAAAAAAGTCATTTATATCGGCATGCTAATCTTCATCATCGGTAGCGTCGTAGCGGCTATGGGGACTGACATTATCACGGTCATTATTGGACGTGCGATTCAAGGTGCGGGCGCTGTATCAGCTGTTGTGATGGCGTTGGTGGCTGACTCGACTAGAGAAGAGCATCGCACGAAAGCCATGGCCACCATTGGCGGCACGATTGGTGTGACGTTTGCATTGTCATTAGTGGCTGGACCTTTACTCAATCAATCTATCGGTGTGCCTGGTATTTTTTGGATGACGGCGATTCTGTCAGCTTTTGCCATTGGCGTGGTGAAGTTTTTAGTACCAGACCCTATTCAGAGCCAATTTCATTCTGATGCGGAAACTGCCCCAACTAAAATTAAAGAAGTCATCCGTAATACGCAATTACTTCGACTTAACTTCGGTGCTTTTAGTTTGCATGCCGCACAAATGGCGATGTTTGTCGTCGTGCCGTTTGCCTTAAAAGAAACCAGCGGTATGAATGAAAATCAACATTGGATTGTTTATCTGCCAGTATTGACCATTTCTTTTGTACTCATGTTGCCTGCCATTATTTATGGTGAAAAACGTGCGAAACTAAAGCCGGTGTTTATCGGCGCAGTCGCGACTATGCTATTCGCACAACTGATGTTTGCAGTGAATATCCATTCATTCTGGGGTGTGGTTACTGCCTTGTTTTTCTACTTTCTGGCATTTAACTTACTAGAAGCCACTTTGCCATCACTGATTTCTAAACTGGCGCCTGCTGCATCAAAAGGCACAGCCATCGGTGTACATAACACAGCGCAATCATTTGGTATATTTGTCGGCGCGGTGTTTGGTGGCTATTTGGCAGGCAGCTACGGTTTCTCCAGTGTCTTTATCTTTTGTTCAATATTAATGGGTATTTGGTTAGTCGCTGCGCTTGGTATGAAAACACCGCCTAGTGTTAAAACCAAGATGTATCATGTAGAATCACTGAATGAAAATGAAGCGGGTGTGCTTAAAGCAGAAGTAGAAAAAATGGTGGGCGTGGAAGAGGTTGCCGTGCTTGCACAAGAGAGCACGTTAATTGTTAAAATCAACAACCAACAAACTGTTGAAGTACAAATTGCAATCGAACAAAATATATTGAAATTGATAGGGAGATAATAATGGCATCAGTCAATAAAGTGATACTGGTTGGAAATTTAGGACGTGACCCAGAAGTGCGTTACATGCCGAACGGTGAAGCTGTCTGCAATTTCAGTATTGCGACAACAGAAAACTGGAAAGATAAGAGCGGTGTTAAGCAAGAGAAAACGGAATGGCACAATATTGTCATGTTCCGCCGTTTAGCTGAAATAGCTGGTGAATACCTGAAAAAAGGTCGCCCTGTTTATATTGAAGGCCGTTTGCAAACCAGTAAGTGGGAAAAAGATGGTGTGACACGTTACTCAACAGAAATTATTGGTGACCAGATGCAAATGTTAGGCAGTAAAAATGACAATGCTGATGGTGGAGCCAGTTATGACGATGGGCAAGCTAGCGCCCAAGACGATTTCAGGCAAACCCCAGCAAGAGATGCGGCCGCTAAACCAGCCGCTTCAACACCTGCCGCAACACCAGCAGGCGGGGCAGCTTTTGATAACTTTGATGATGATATTCCGTTTTAATTAACATCAACATCGACTGTAAAAGGCCTTCACTATGAAGGCCTTTTTTATAACACGGATTAGATGGCGGCTTGATAAGTCTAAACGCTTGAATAAATTAACTAATTGACTGACATCAGTTATAATCTGGCTTTTGATTTGCAACGTAAGCCATACAACCATATGCCAATATACGATTTTAAATGCACAGAGTGCGACCATCAGGATGAAATGATGCGTAAATCCAGCGCGGATAGCACCATGGAATGCCCTGCGTGCCGCCAAGAAACATTTTCAAAAATGCTTTCTGCGCCTAAGTTTAAATTGAATGGGACTGGTTGGTATGAGACGGATTTTAAGAACAAAGCTAAGCCAGCGGCTAAAAGTGACTCAAAAGCTGATTCAACTACTGCTACTGCAAATACTAAAACAGAAACCAAAACGGTCGCATCAGCAGTTGCAAGTTCGGATGCGACTTAAGTTGCGATGAAAAAATATTTCATTACAGGTTTACTTGTACTCGTGCCAGTGGGGGTAACCTTTTGGGTTGTTAACACACTCATCGAAACCTTAGACCAAAGCTTATTATTGCTGCCTGCAGAGTGGCAGCCGCAGGTGTTATTTGGTTTTAGCATGGCAGGATTAGGGGCGATTCTGACCTTGGTGGTTATTTTCTTAACGGGTGTGATTGCGACGAATATTTTTGGGCAACAAATCATCCTGTTATGGGAGGCGATGTTGTCACGTGTGCCAGTGGTGAAATCGATCTACGCCAGTGTGAAGCAAGTGTCAGATACCATTTTTTCAGATTCAGGCAATGCGTTTCGTAAAGCCTTGTTGATTGAGTTTCCACGTAAAGGCTCATGGACTATTGCCTTTTTAACGGGTGAGCCAGGTGGTGATGTGAGTAATCACTTGAAAGGCGATTTTGTCAGCGTGTATGTGCCGACGACACCAAACCCTACGGGGGGTTACTTTCTTATGATGGAAACAAAACACATTGTTGAGCTGGATATGAGTGTTGATCAAGCCTTGAAATATATTATTAGCATGGGTACTGTAACGCCTGAGCTTAAGTCAGCATTAGCAGCAAAGAAATAAAGACATTTTAAATATACCGAATTAAACATTAACCTTAATTAAATTGATTAGAATATTATGAAGCGTACACATTACTGCGGCGAAATGAGCCGCGAACTTATCGGACAAACAGTGACCCTTTGTGGTTGGGCGCATCGTCGTCGTGACCACGGTGGCGTTATTTTTATTGACTTGCGTGACCGTGAAGGTATTGCACAAATCGTGATTGATCCAGATACGGCTGAAGCTTTTGCAGCAGCAGAGACAGTACGTAATGAGTTTGTATTGCAAGTAACTTGTAAGGTTCGTGCGCGCCCTGAAGGTACTGTGAATAAAAATATCCCAACAGGTGAAGTGGAAATGTTGGCGAGTGATATTGAGATTCTTAATCCATCATTAACGCCGCCATTCACGTTGGATGATGACAATCTGAGCGAGATGGTGCGTTTGCAACATCGTTATATCGATTTACGTCGTCCAGTAATGCAAGAAAACATGAAATTGAGATACCGCGTATCTAAAGTAATTCGTGATTACCTTGATCAAAAAGGCTTTATCGAAATAGAAACACCAATGCTAAACCGTAGCACGCCAGAAGGTGCGCGCGATTACCTGGTGCCATCACGTGTGCATCACGGCGAGTTCTTTGCATTGCCACAATCACCACAGCTATTTAAACAGCTACTCATGGTGTCTGGTTTTGATCGCTACTTCCAAATCACTAAGTGTTTCCGTGATGAAGATTTACGTGCGGATCGCCAACCAGAATTCACACAAATTGACTTGGAAACTTCTTTCTTAGAAGAAGGCGACATCATGGACATCGTAGAAAACATGATCCGTGACATGTTGAAAAAAGTACAAGACGTCGACTTGCCAGCTGAGTTCCCACGCATGCCATATGCAGAAGCGATGGCACGTTACGGCTCTGATAAACCTGATATGCGCGTGACATTAGAAATTACTGAGCTTTCAGATGTGATGAAAGACGTAGACTTTAAGGTATTCTCAGGCCCAGCGAATAGCGACAAAGGTCGCGTTGCAGCGATTCGTGTGCCAGAAGGCGCGAAGATTAGCCGTAAAGAAATTGATGCTTACACAGAGTTTGTGAAAATCTACGGGGCTAAAGGCTTGGCTTACATCAAGGTTAACGATGTAACTAAATTGAACGAAGAAGGCTTACAAAGCCCAATCGTTAAAAACATACATGAAACTGCATTAAAAGCTATCATGGAACGCACTGGCGCACAAGATGGTGACATCATCTTCTTCGGTGCGGATACGACTAAAATTGTGAATGAAGCACTTGGCGCATTACGCCAAAAAGTCGGTCACGATAAAGGCCATGTTGATGGTCGTGCATGGGCGCCACTATGGGTGGTTGATTTCCCAATGTTTGAACATAATGAAGAAAATGATCGCTGGAACGCATTGCATCACCCATTCACCAGCCCAAAAGACGGCCACGAAGAATTGTTAGAAACAGACCCAGGCGCTTGTTTATCAAAAGCCTACGATATGGTGCTAAACGGCTGGGAAGTCGGTGGCGGTTCAGTGCGTATCCATAAACAAGACGTGCAAGCCAAAGTATTAAAAGCACTGAATATTTCAGATGAGGAAGCACAGGATAAATTCGGCTTCTTGCTAGAAGCCTTACAGTACGGTGCGCCACCACACGGCGGCCTAGCATTTGGTTTAGACCGTTTAGTGACGTTGATGGCAGGGGCAGAGTCTATTCGTGAAGTGATTGCTTTCCCAAAAACACAAAAAGCACAGTGCTTGATGTCGGATGCGCCAAGCCCAGTAGGGGAGAAGCAGTTGAGAGAGTTGCATATCAGAGTCCGTCAACAAAACAAAGCTGAGTAAAATGCATTCACTTTACGATAACCTCGTTACATCCAAATACCGTACTAATCGTACTGTCTGCGCGGATGCGCCTAGTTCTCGTATCGTGAGCTACATTTTGGCAGGCGTATATATCCAGAAGGCATAGCCGCCTTTCTGTTAAGCCGCATTTGGAGATGTCTAGAGGGTTTAACTATTACGAGCAATATTATTCATCGAGATGCGTAATAATGGAATATGGCCTGCATTAATCACGAAAATTCAATTATTTATTGACGATGATTTGGTTGGTGTGCAAAGTTCGGAAGCTGTTAGAGATGTTATTCCGACAGTATTCCATGAGTACACTTACAATCTAGACTATATGATTATTTAGAACTCTTATATGATGAAGCAAAGTGCACGTGAAACTTACATTAAGGTTACGCTTAATCATTCAGTAGTTACTTTTCCTGTGAGTGAAGGTGAGGTTGTTGATGCAATTCCAAATAGGCTTCTAGTCTTAATAAGTGCCGAGTCAATGTGTGGTGAAAAATTTAAGTGTAAGGTTGGTTAGGCTGTGCCTCTTAAATCCCTAATCCGCACTATTCCTAACCACCCTAAACAGGGCATTATGTTCCGCGACATAACGACTTTGTTGCAAGACCCTCAGGGTTTGCGCATGGTGGTTGATGGCTTAGTCGCGCAATACGAAAATCAAAAGATAGACAAAGTCGTAGGCATAGAAGCGCGCGGGTTTGTGATTGGTGCGGCATTGGCTTATGAGTTGGGGGTAGGTTTTGTGCCGATTCGTAAGGCGGGTAAGTTGCCAGCGGAGACGATTTCACAGTCTTATGAGTTGGAATACGGCACTGACCAATTAGAAATCCATACTGATGCGATTGCTGTGGGTGAGCAGGTATTATTGGTGGATGATTTAATCGCGACGGGTGGTACCGCATTAGCGGCTGCGGCGTTGATTCAGCAGTTGGGTGGTATCGTCATCGGTAGTGCTTTTGTGATTGATTTACCTGATATTGGTGGGATGGAACGATTGCGAGAGGTTGGACTCAAAACTTTCTCATTATGTGCATTTGGAGGCGAGTAGTTTGGTATGAAGGTAGTTGTTGTAAATGACACTATGCAAGATGATTACACCTACGATCTCACAGCAGTTGTAGGCAAAGATTTTCATCCAGACTTCGCACCTGAATTAACGCCCAAAGAAATGTTAGCGCTGGGTGTGTTTGGTGGCAAATACCTGAATGATTGCCAGAGAGAGTTCCCTAGTGATTGGTTTGTCGGTGCTAAATTAAGCCCAGTTAAAAAAGACATCACCCTTAATTTTTTCTCAGTCGATGCTTCTCAACCATTAAGTGAATGGGTGAGAAAAGGCTGGATACATGCGCAAGATCCACGCGGTTGGTTTCAATGGTATTGCCGTTATTACATGGGGCGGCGTACAGATGACGACTCGAGACAAATTAAACGCTGGTTTGCTTTTAGGCGTCATCGTGGCGCGGTGAGAAAGTATTGCGAACGTTATGATTTTAATTGCCGCAAGAAGCAAAAGCAGGCTTTATTGCATTGGGCGTATGATGCTAGAGAACTGTAGCAGGTTGACGTAAGTCTACGTCGCATCCAGTAGTTTAGCCGTTAAAATGACTAAACTTACTGCGCTATACCAATTTAATGGGAAATCGTTTAATTTTTCGCTGCTGATGATGATGTTTGAAGTGAGTATAGACGGTGCTTAGTATCAAGTTAAGGCTTAGGATTGATTGAAGCAGATTTGTTTTTTTGTACTATACTGCCTGACTCGTTAAGTCTATATTTTAACCAATCATCAAGAGTGAGTTGCTATGCCTGTCACCGAAATTAATCACGTTAACTTTCGTACCGATCGTGAGACCATGCATCAGTTGAGAGACTTTTACTGCGATATTGTTGGTCTAACAGTTGGTAAGCGCGTAGCGAGTACCTCATACGGTTATTGGTTATACATCGGGGATAACGATGTTGTGCACTTGGCTGGCTATAAAACACCAGAACCACCGCCATTACATGTGCATGGCCCTTTTGATCATGTTTCCTTCACGTTTACGGATATGCCAGCGATGGAAGCGCACCTTAAAGCCAATGATATTGTCTTCACGACAAGAGTCTTAGCCAGTGGTGTGCGTCAAATTAACTTAAAAGATCCAGCAGGTAACGGAGTGGAGCTGAACTTTGAAGAGTATGGCGACCCAAGTTATGAGATGAGGCCTTCAGGTGAACCAAGTCATATAGCTTAAAATATTGATTGGTCTTGGATAACGGCAGCTATGTGATGGCAGTCACATAGTTTTTTGTTTAAATAAAACTATAATTGTAGGGTGGTAGATCTAAACTTTAATAAAAGTGTTAATGTATTAGGTATTAAAATAATGATGATTGTAATTTGAGTGGGGTGAACGATGGGTATTAACAAAACATTAAGTATCATTTGGATAGTGGCTGCAATGCTGTTAACAACTAGTTTATCGGCATTTGCTGAGGCGGATCCTAAGTTGTGGCCTGTCATGAAAGAGGCTTTCTTTGAAAAAAGAGCGATGAAAAATGTCGACTTCATAAAAATAGATGCACCTAAGCGTGCAGAGAGTGGTGCGCAAGTGCCAGTGACTTATTCTATTGATACGTCAGCGGCAAAAGCAGCTGGTGTGAAAATTGTGAAGTTGTATGCATTTGTCGATGCCAATCCAATTCCATTGACAGCGACGTATCATTTAACCGATGCCTTAGGTGATTTCCAATTGTCGACGCGTATTCGTTTTGAGACGGATGGGTTTGTCCGTTTAGTGGGCGAAGATGCAGCTGGCAAGCTTTACTTAGCTTCACGCCCAATTCGTGCGGCTGGTGGTTGTGGTGGTATGGTTTCGAATGATGAGGCTGCAGTTAGAGCTGCAGCAGGTAAGATTCGCATGAAGGTGGCAGCACCTAAGAAATTTGGTACAGCAACATCAGCTAAAGTGAATATCAAGCACATTATGCGTACTGGCTTGCAACGTGATTTAGTATCACAAGGCTTCTTGCCAGCGTTTTATATTAAGAAAGCAACATTCACCTATGCTGGTCAGCCATTGATGACGGTTTATGTAAACGTGGGTACAGCAGAAGACCCATACTTCAAATTTAACTTTATCCCTGAAATGGCAGGCAAGTTTGTGTTAGTTGCCAGTGACAATGAAGGTAGATATTTTACGAAAGCCATTGATGTGAAAAGCTAGGTGAGAACTGTTTTTAAAAGAGGCCTCCTTGGAGGCCTTTTTTATTGTTCAGCTTTGTAGTGGACTTATATTGAGTGCTAATACAACCATATAGTAACTTTGGGAATAGGAGTGAAAAGCTATAAAAAGGAACTTTGGTTCAACATTACAGCTTTTAAAAATAAGCCTCACATACTACGAGTATGCTTAGTTAATTGTTTAAAGCTGCACCTTCCTTAGCTTGACTGTTTAAACTGATGGATATTTGAAAGCTAAAGAAAGAGAGTATGAAACCCTCTGAATTATTAGCTCCAGCTGGCGATTTAGATCGTATGCAGACCGCGTTTGATTGCGGAGCCGATGCGGTGTATGGGGCAGCCTCGGTATAGTTTGCGTGTGCATGAAAATGATTTTTCGATGGCTAATTTAGCCATTGGTATCAGTGAGGCACATGCGCGTGGTAAGAAGTTTTTTGTCGCCAGTAATACCACGCCACATAACTTACTAAAGTAAAAATCTATATGCGCGATATGGACCCAATGATTGCTATGCAGCCAGATGCGCTGACTATGTCTGACCATGGTTTGATTATGATGGTGCGTGAGAAGTGGCCAGAAATGCCAGTGCATCTTTCAGTACAAGCCAATGCTATCAATTTTGCTTCAGTCAAATTTTGGCACAAGATGAGTTTGACACGGGCCATTTTGTCTCGTGAATTATCCATTGATGAGATTAAAGAAATTCGACAAGAATGCCCAGAGGTGGAGGTCGAAGTTTCCATTCATGGCGCGTTGTCTATCGCTTACTCTGGCCATTGTTTATGATCAAGCTACTTTAATTCACGTGACCCGAACCAAGGCTCTTGTATTAACAGTTGTCGTTTGGATTACAAAGTGCATGATGCCAAAGACGATGCAGCTTGCGTGATGTGATTAAAATATTTTGATTTTCAAGCGGAAGAAGAGTAATCGAATTTACCTGCATGCGGTAGCTTGCCCAGACACCCTGAAGCCTATAAAACCTTTTTGACTGAAGAAAAAGGTCGGCCGGGAGAGTTGTTCCCGATCATAGAGGATGAGCACGGTATTTATATTATGGATAGTAAGGGTTTGCGGGCGATTGAACATGTAGAGAAGCTGGCGTGGATTCACTTAAAAATGAAGGGCGTACGAAGTTGCGTTATTACGTCGCACGCACGAGTCAAAATTACTACCAAGTTATTGATGATGCTGTTGCAGGGCAGTCATTTGATTGGGGGCTGTTGGGAGAATTGGAAAATTTGGCAAACCGTGGCTATAACGATGGTTTTTATCAGCGGCACTATACAATGGAACATAAGAACTATAAGCAAGGCTACTCAAAGTCTAACCGCAGTATCTATGCTGGTGACGTTGTCGATTTAATGCCGAAAAAGGGTTGGCAGATATCGAGGCACGTAATAAATTTGGTATAGGTGATAAGTTGTAAATTATTCATCCGTCAGGCAATCAAGATGTTGTGGTGGAAACAATGCTGAATAAAAAAGGCAAGCCAATACAGTAAGCGAAAGGCAGCAGCTATTATGTGCGTGTACCCGTTCAAGCACAGAGCTGACAGAATGTGATGGTTGCTAAATATGTAGGCTAATCATTAGCTTGATGGGAACAACAAAAAAGGGCGCATGTTGCGCCCTTTTTTAAACATTAAGCAAAAGGTTATTTATTCATGACATACATCGTTACTTCAAAGCCAAAACACATTTCTGTTGCTGCTGGTGTTGTCCACATGATATTTCTCCTTAGTGTTAAGTAAACAGCATATTGTCATACCGGATAAGTATTATGCTGAAACAGCAAGGCTAGGCATAGATTGCATTCATTATTACAGGATGACTAAAATCATGAGCCAGGCTCATGATTTATGGTGTTGTCATTAAGGATTTATGCAGCTTTAGCTAATGATTTAAATGCGAAATGACTTAACTGCGAATATAGCTCTCTAGTTGTTCGATTGACTCTGCTTGATATTCGATCGTCGCTTTGACTAAGTCACCAATTGATAGCATTCCAATCATGTTGCCATCTTCCATCACTGGCATATGGCGAATGCGTTTGTCCGACATGGTGCTCAATGCGCTATCAACCAAATCAGTTGCTTGGCAAGAAATCAAATTGGTTGTCATGATTTCTTCAATGAGAGTTGTTTCGGCTGCTTTTCCTTTTAAGGCAACGTCTCTTGCATAATCACGTTCAGAAAAAATACCGACTAATTTGTCTGATTTAATTACAGCTAATGCACCAATATGTTTTTCCGCCATCAGTTTCAGCGCGTCATAAACGGTATTTTCTGGTGCAATGCTAATGGTTTCTTGATGTTGTTTTTCTTTTAATATTTGTTGCAATGTTTTCATGCCACTCCTCCCAAACACTTGATGTGAAAATATACACCCTAAAAGCCTATCTGCAAATAATTAAGATGCTGTAGTGGTGTAAATTCGCTTTATTACAGCATGCATCGTGCAAGATTAGCGAGACAGCATTAACAGCATGGTAGAATTTAGCTTTTGGAATGATTGTTAAGGTTAGGGAATATGGCTGGGCATAGTAAATGGGCGAATATTCAGCATCGCAAAGGACGTCAGGATGCAAAGCGCGGTAAGATTTTTACCAAGCTAATTAAGGAGATTACTGTTGCTGCGCGTTTGGGCGGTGGTGATGCTGCGATGAATCCGCGCTTACGCGCTGCGGTGATTGCGGCTAAAGATGAGAACATGCCTTTAGATAACATTACGCGTGCCATTAAAAAGGGTACTGGTGAGTTGGAAGGCGTTAACTATGAGGAAATTCGCTACGAAGGTTATGGCATTAATGGTGCAGCCATTATTATTGATTGCATGACGGATAATAAACAGCGCTCTGTTTCTGATGTGCGGTTTACATTAACCAAAAATGGCGGCAATCTTGGTACTGACGGCTCTGTGGCCTTTATGTTTGACCATTGTGGTCAATTGGTTTTTGAGCCCGGTGCAGATGAAGAAGCGATTATGGAAGTGGCTTTAGAGGCTGGTGCTGATGATATTGTGACCGACGAAGATGGCAGTATTGAAGTGATTACCTCACCAGCAGACTTTCTAGCAGTTAAAGAAGCGTTGGAAGCGGCAGGATATGCAGCCGTCGTTGCTGAAGTGACCATGAAGCCACAAAACGAAGTGGTGTTGACGGGTGATGATGGCGCTAAGATGCAAAAAATTCTCGACACCTTGGAAGATCTCGATGATGTGCAAGATGTCTATACTTCTGCGGTTATTGAAGAGTAATACTTGTTGGCGATTAATCACTAGTGAGTAATGTAAGAATTCTCGGTATCGATCCAGGGCTGCGTTTCACAGGCTTTGGTGTGATTGAAAAAGTCGGTGAAAAACTTCAATATATTGCCAGTGGGACGATTAAAACAGCGAGTGGCAAAAAGACAGACAGAGAAGATCTGCCAGCTAGGTTGAAGATTATTTTAGAAGGCTTGTTTGAGGTGATTGAGATCTATCAGCCGACACAGGTTGCGATTGAGAAAGTTTTCGTGAATGTGAATCCGCAGTCAACGCTATTGTTAGGCCAAGCGCGTGGTGCGGCTATTAGTGCGGCAGTGATGCGTGATTTGGAAGTGGCGGAATATACGGCTTTACAAGTGAAGCAGGCAGTCGTTGGTAATGGGCACGCTAAAAAAGAACAAGTGCAGGAAATGGTGAAGCGATTGCTGGCGTTACCTGCGACGCCAAATGAAGATCCTGCTGATGCACTGGCTTGTGCGATTTGTCATGTGCATGGTGGGCAAGGTTTAGGGCAGTTAGTAACCAAGGGTTTTCGCGTTAATAATGGCCGATTAATTGGCTAGAATAAAGAGATAGGATAAACATGATTGCTCGCCTGAATGGCTTATTAATAGAAAAAGCCCCGCCGTTGATTGTGGTGGAATGTGCTGGTGTCGGTTATGAAGTGGAAGTGCCGATGAGTACTTTCTATAACTTACCTGATGTCGGTACACAAGTGACGCTGCTCACCCATATGGTGGTACGTGAAGACGCACAGCTCCTTTACGGATTTGGCTCAGTACAAGAAAAAAGCACGTTTCGACAGCTGCTTAAAGTCAATGGTATTGGCGCTAAGTCGGCGTTGTCTATTTTAAGTGGCGTCTCTATTGATGATTTGGTCGAAGCCATTGGTAGCCAAGAAGTCGCTGTGTTAACTCGCATTCCTGGTGTCGGTAAGAAAACAGCTGAGCGTTTACTGCTTGAGTTGAAAGATAAGTTTGAGGCGACTGGTTTGAGCAGTATTACGGGATACGCTAAATCAGCCACTCAAGATGTATTGAATGCTTTGCTGGCTCTGGGCTATAACGAGCGTGAAGCGACGGCTTCTGTTAAGTTGCTGGATAAAGATATTTCAGTTTCAGAAGGCATTAAACAAGCCCTCAAAGCGCTGGTAAAATAAATGCAAAACCAACTCATTAAACAAGCCTTAGCCATTAAATCAAACGTTATGGATAAAATTCAATGATTGAAACCGATCGCTTAATCGCGCCAGCTACCGAGAATACGCAAGAGGAAGTCGTTGAGCGTGCGCTACGTCCTAAAGTATTAGATGAGTACGTCGGGCAAGAAAAAGCCAGAGGGCAGTTAGAAATTTTCATTAATGCAGCGCGTGGGAGAAGTGAGGCCTTAGACCATGTGTTGCTATTCGGGCCGCCGGGTTTGGGTAAGACCACATTGGCGCATATTATTGCACGTGAGATGGGCGTTAATCTACGTCAAACTTCTGGTCCTGTATTAGAACGCGCAGGTGATCTAGCCGCTTTGCTAACTAATCTAGAAGCGAATGACATTTTATTTATTGATGAAATTCACCGTTTATCACCGGTGGTCGAAGAAATCTTATACCCGGCGATGGAGGATTATCGGCTTGATATTATGATTGGCGAAGGCCCTGCAGCGCGATCTGTTCGCTTAGATTTGGAGCCTTTTACTTTGGTTGGTGCGACTACAAGAGCGGGTATGCTGACGAATCCATTACGCGATCGTTTTGGTATTGTGTCGCGTTTAGAGTTTTATACGGTAGAAGAGCTAAGTCGCATTGTTTCACGTAGCGCTGGATTATTGGAATTGAAAATGACCGATACTGGCGCGGTAGAAATTGCTAAAAGATCACGCGGTACACCGCGTATTGCTAACCGACTACTTAGACGTGTGCGAGATTATGCACAAGTAAAGTCAGATGGTGTAGTGAGTGCTGAGATTGCCGATGCTGCGTTACAAATGTTAGACGTGGATAAGCTTGGTTTTGATGTGATGGATAGAAAGCTATTGCAAGCGGTATTAGAAAAATTCGGTGGTGGACCTGTTGGTTTGGATAATCTAGCTGCTGCGATTGGTGAAGAGCGGGACACGATTGAAGATGTGTTGGAGCCTTATCTGATTCAACAAGGCTACTTGATGCGGACGCCTCGCGGCCGGGTAGCCACAAGCCAAGCCTACCAACACTTTGGTCTTGCTGTCCCAAGTCATTTGGCGAGTGGTGAACTGTGGAGGCAGACTTAATGTTAACCGTCGGTACTTGAAGTTGAATTAACGACCTTTATGCTAAAATCCCCGCATGATTAATCAGCCAACTTTGCCCATTTTTCAATGGTCTGTACGCGTCTATTACGAGGATACCGATGCAGGTGGTGTGGTCTATCACAGTCAATATTTGAACTTTATGGAACGCGCGAGGACTGAGTGGCTGCGTTCTCTAGGTTTTGAGCAAACGGCCTTGCGAGACTCGGAAAATATTCTGTTTGTTGTACACAGTATGCAGATGATTTTTAAAAAATCAGCAAAATTTGATGACATACTGTTAGTCGAAACACAGTTGATGGAATTGAGGCGGGGTAGCTTTGTTTGTACCCAAAAAATTATAAGACAGGGTGCCTTGTTAATCCAAGCACAAGTTAAAATAGCTTGTGTAAATGCAGTGACTTTTAAACCAACGGGTATACCAACCCAAATAAAATGCAAGATGGAGTCTATATGAATGCAGTAAATGACATGTCATTAATTACCTTGGTGACTGGTGCTAGTTTGCCAGTGCAGGTGGTGATGATTATTTTGTTAATCACTTCACTGTTGTCGTGGTGGTATATTTTTCTTAAGTTATTCACCATTAAAGATGCGCAAAGTAATGCAGAGGAATTTGAATCTGCATTTTGGTTGGGTGGTGATTTGGATCAACTATATGGCTCTGTGACATTTAATAAGCGCCGCGGGAAATTGCAAGGCATGGCGAGTATATTTGAGGCGGGCTATGATGAATTTATCAAGCATCAAAATGATGGCGATCAAGATGCTAGTGATATTGTAGCAGGCGCACGTCGTGCAATGCAGGCAACATTTAACCGTGAGTTGGATAACTTGGATGCACACCTGCCATTCCTCGCCTCTGTAGCTTCGGTCAGTCCATATATTGGTTTATTTGGTACGGTATGGGGCATTATGAATTCATTTCGAGGCTTATCCAATGTTGCGCAGGCAACGTTAAGCCAAGTGGCGCCTGGTATTGCTGAGGCGTTGATTGCAACCGCGATTGGTTTGTTTGCTGCGATTCCTGCTGTGATTGCTTATAACCGTTATGCAGCGAGTGTCGATCGACTAGCTGTGCGTTATGAGAGCTTTATGGATGAATTCACTAATATTTTGCAACGTCGCGTTTAATTGTTCGTTAAACACCATTCGCTAAAAGGATAAACAATGGCAAGAACACGTAAACGTCGCATGATGAATCAAATCAATGTTGTTCCATATATCGATGTGACATTGGTGTTGTTAGTTATCTTTATGGTAACAGCGCCGATGACAAACCCAGGGGCCGTCGACTTACCTTCTGTTGGACAAGCGTTGAGATCAACTGCAGCCCCCTTAGTTGTGACGGTTAAAAAAAATGGAGAAGCTGAGATTGAGGGTAATATACTGCCTAGGGATCAGCTATTGGTCGAAGTGAAACAGCAGATTAAAGAAGCGCCGCGTGCAGTCGTCGTGGCTGCAGATGAAAAAACTGAGTATGGAAAAGTGGTCGCTATCATGGATTTGTTGAAACAAGCCCAAGTGGAAAAAGTAGGCTTGCTGTTTACACCAGCGCCTTAATTTATGTTTAGAACGCACGAAACTTCAACCGCATGGAAAGCTGGCTTTCTAGCAGTCGCAGTACATGTATTGCTACTGGGTGCTTTACTGTTTTCATTCAATTGGAAAGTGGCACACCCCATTGCGAGTGTGAATGAGGTTGAGTTGTGGGATGCGTTGCCAACCGCTAAACCGGCACCAAAAAAACAGATCGCAAAGCCTAAACCGAAAGCACCTGAGGTTAAACAGCCAGAACCTGAACCTGAACCTGAACCTAAGCAAGAAGTGGCAGAGCCAGAGCCTGAGCCAGAAACAGCTAAAGTGGATATAGAGTTAGAGAACAAGAAAAAAGCAGAAGCTGAGAAAGAGAAAAAAGAGAAAAAAGAGAAAAAAGAGAAAAAAGAGAAAAAAGAGAAAA
>JAPKBG010000023.1 GCA_028823485.1 Methylophilaceae bacterium
TTTGCCAATATTTGGTTGGTCTGGTGTTACAGGTGATCTGCGACCAGCCCATTTTTTCTCAATCCACGCTATGCAAGTCCTGCCAATGCTGGCTCTCTGGCTGGATAGTAAGGGAAAAATTAAATCGGTTGGAACAATCCGCCTTGCAAGTACGGGCTATGCAATTCTCACCCTGGCGTTTTTCGGACAAGCTATGCTGGGATTGCCGTTGATAGCACTCGGATAATCTACTATCGGATTGCGCTTTTAATGTGGAGGATCCGATAATAACAAGGCTTTGATCTGGGAGACTATATAGGGTTTAAGTTTTTGAGCGTCTGGGCTACATGCATCAATTTAGGATAAATAACTCTCCAGATGGCTTAAAAATAGTATATAAAATGGACTAGTTATCAATGTAACTGAGAACTATACTCTAGGAGCTAGTATAGGTATTAGTTCTAATTAGTTTACTAAAATAAGCTATTTCAACACTCTATCAACCTTGAATGAGGAACAATAATGTCTTCCATAGAAATTAAGAATTTTGCCACAGATTCAGATGTGAGCACGCCCAATAATGCCCGCGTTGAAACTGTAAACATTGCGGGTCAAAAGGTCATGAAACTTGTAGTTCAGCCTGGGTGGGTATGGTCTAAGGACATACAGCCTGTCGTAGGAACCCAAAGTTGTGAGGCTAAGCACCTCGGCGTTATTGTGGAGGGTGCCATTACCTGTCGCCATGATGATGGCACTGAAGCGACTTATTCAGCGGGTGATGCTTACGCTATTGAGCCTGGTCATGACGCTTGGGTCGTAGGTGACAAACAGGCTGTTGTTTATGAATTCCATGGTGTTTGGGGTGATAGAGTTTAGGCATCCTTGCCGCTTAAATAAGCTAAGGCCTGCATAGACTACCTAAGAAGTCTTGGCTATATTTTTTTAACATTTATTAGTATTTTAATTTTTAGTTTGTAATATGTTGCCACACAATGGCACCTAATTTGATCTAAAGTTTTAACTACAAACTATTTTATCAAACCATATCATTCAAAGTGATTGCCCCTGAAGCATTGAGCATCAGGAGCGTTTGCCATCTTTAAATAGTGATGATCCATTTAACTTGAGGAACGCATGAGAGAACGTCTTTATAACTTCGCACTTAACAAGCCATGGATCACACTGCTAATCTCTTTACTACTGGTTTTTGCTGCCGGCTTTGGTGCCCAAAATCTAGTATTCAAAGGCGATTATAAAGTTTTTTTCAGTGAACAAAATCCTGAACTTACAGCCTTTGAGTCTATTCAAGAAATTTATGCCAAAAGCGAAAATGTGGCTTTTATTTTAGAGCCAAAAAATGGTGATATTTTTACTAAAGATAACCTTGCAGCGGTCTATTGGCTGACTAATGAGTCATGGCAAGTGCCCTATTCTACGCGTGTTGACTCTATTTCAAACTTTCAACACACCGTTGCTGAAGAGGATGACTTAATCGTTGAGGACTTAGTATTAGACCCAGATGTCTTGCTAGCATCAGATATGGTTAGATTAAAAGAAATCGCCACTAATGATCCTTTACTGTTAAATAAAATAGTATCCGCAACAGGGCATGTATCCATCGTCAACATTACCAATCAACTTCCTGGCATCGATCCAATTGGAGAAATTCCAGAGGTTTCGGCCAAAGTGCGTGATATTAAAGGACAGTTTGAAGAAAGATTTCCTAACATTGACGTTCAGCTTACTGGCATGGTGATGATGAACGATACCTTCTCAGAAACCATCATGTCAGATAGTGGTAAATTGGTCCCTATGATGTTTGGTATTGTGTTACTGACCATGGTGTTATTGTTACGCAGTTTTACGGGCACTTTAGCCACTCTAATCGTCATCATCTTTAGTATTTTAACTACCATGGGAGCAGTGGGATGGCTTGGATTTTTTATTACTGCGCCGTCATCTAGTGCCCCCATTATGATCATGACTTTAGCAGTCGCTGATTGCATACATATCCTGACCAGTTATTACTTTGAAATGCGCCAAGGCAAAGCTAAAAGAGATGCCCTGCAAGAAAGCTTGAGGGTTAATTTTAAACCTATACTACTTACCAGCGTTACCACTGCGATCGGTTTCATGAGTATGAACTTTTCAGACTCGCCTCCATTTCGCGACTTAGGTAATATGGTGGCGATTGGCGTTATGCTGGCATTTGTATTCTCCATCACGGTGTTCCCTGCATTGTTAATGCTATTGCCTGTCAAGGCGAACAAGGTATCACCTAAAAGTCACTATGGCTTAATGGAAAGGTTTGCTGATTTGGTGATTGCTAAGCGCAAGATTTTATTGCCTACCAGCATATTGGTTATTGTCGCCATAGCTAGTTTTCTACCACAAAATAAGTTGGATGATAATTTTGTAGAGTACTTTGATGAGACGGTACCATTCCGGGCCGCTACTGATTTTATGGAAGACAATCTGTCTGGCTTATCATCCATAGAAGTGTCCATAAATAGTATGGAAAGCAGTGGCATTAATGCCCCTGCATTTTTAAAAACAGTGGGTGACTTTAGTGAGTGGTTGCGTGTGCAACCCTTCACTGATCATGTGAATAGCATTTCTGATGTACTTAAACGCCTAAACAAAAATATGCATGGCGATGACCCAGAGTTTTATAAATTACCTGAAGAGCGTGAATTGTCTGCTCAGTATTTACTTTTGTACGAAATGTCTTTGCCCTATGGTTTAGATTTGAATAATCAATTAAACGTTGATAAATCATCTACCAGAGTCATTGGGACATTCAAAAACCTTTCCTCTATGGAACAAATTAACATAGAGCAAAGCATGTATG
>JAPKBG010000005.1 GCA_028823485.1 Methylophilaceae bacterium
GAGTTGTCATGGCTTTATTGATGATAACGATGAGGGCGCTACTTGGATGGGTTTGAGTGCGCAATTGCTTTCAGGGTTAAGTGTTAACGGTGAGTTTAGTTTGCATTTGTCTATCGGTAATGGAAAAGTAAGAGAATCTATTGTTAACAAATTAGGCATAGCGAGCTTTTTTAGTGTTTTTCACCCTGATGCTTCCATTGCACAAACAGGAGTGGTTGGTCTAGGGACATTGATTGCTGCGCAAGCCGTTGTTGCTCCAAGCGCGAAAATTGGTCACCATTGTATTGTTAACCATTCCTCGGTCGTAGACCATGATTGTATCGTAGGTGATTTTTCACATATCGCGCCACAGTCCAGCTTAGGTGGCGCATCTAAAATTGGTAAAGGTGTATTAGTTGGCGCTGGTGCTGTGATTATGCCTGGTATTGCTGTTGGAGACTACGCGGTTGTCGGTGCGGGTGCTATTGTGACAAAAAACGTACCTGCTGGCGTAGTCGTTATTGGCAATCCTGCCAAAAAAATGAATTAAGTAAGGCTTTTTTTTCGTGTTAAATCACCCAAATATTTCACCATGGCCACATTATGAAGCAGATGAAATAGAAGCTGCCACTAAAACGCTTAGCACGGGCGAAGTCAATTACTGGACAGGTAAGTTAGGCAAACAGTTCGAGCAAACATATGCAGCCCATGTGGGACAACCATATGGTCTTGCACTTAGTAACGGTACCATTGCTTTGGAGCTTGCATTACGTGCGTTAGGCGTTGGATCTGGGGATGAGGTGATTGTTGCCAGCCGTAGTTATGTAGCTTCTGCTAGCTGTGTGATGATGATTGGGGCAAAACCTATATTTGCTGATGTAGATATTGATAGCGGCAATATTAGCCCCGAAACAATTCGGCCATTAATTTCAAACAAAACTAAAGCCATTATTCCTGTACATGTCGGTGGTTGGCCTTGCAATATGCCTGTTATCATGGGTTTGGCGAATAAGCATGGCATTAAAGTGATTGAAGATTGCGCGCAAGCGCATGGCGCTTTTGTTGGCAATAAACCAGTTGGTGCTTGGGGACATGCTGCTATATTTAGCTTTTGCCAAGATAAGATTATCTCCACAGGTGGAGAGGGCGGTATGTTAATACTAAGCGCAGAAGAAGCTTATAAAAAAGCTTGGGCATATAAAGATATCGGGCGCAGTTATGATGCTGTATATCATAAAAAGCATGCTGATGGATTTCGGTGGTTAGTTGAGACAGCAGGGTCTAATTTTAGAATGACTGAATTTCAATCAGCTATTGGCCTAAAACAGTTGGAAAAACTTCCAGACTGGATAACAAAAAGAAATCATCATGCTAATGCTCTTATAGAGACGCTAGCTCAATTTGATTTTATTGAGACACCAATATTACCGTCATCAGAAGGTAGTCAGAATGCCTACTATAGGCTCTATTCTAAAGTTAAAACCAATGCCGTTCTAAATAAATTAAGTGGTGCGGGGCTTAGGGACTATATTATTAAGCAGCTAACTGTATCCGGTATCCCATGCTTTTCTGGATCTTGCGCAGAAGTTTACCGTGAAAAACTTTTTACTGAATTGGCGCCTACAAGTAGGTTGCCAAACGCCTCTATTTTTTCTGATTATGCATTTTGCCTCTTGGTACATCACACTATTAGTAGTGAACAGCTTGGTATGATGAAAGCCACTCTCAATCAGGTGTTAAGTGAATTAATAACCAAATAACCAATGGGTAGCTAAAAGTTAGGTAAAATATACTGTCATTTAACTATTAATATTAAAGATTAACTATGCATCGTTGGACGATTTTAAAAAATTCGCGCGCTTTATCTGCACTATCGCACGATATTGGGGTGGTGATCATTGCATGGGTTGTTGCTTATTTGTTACGGTTTAATTTTAATTTATCTGCTGAGTTTATTTCTGGCATGTGGATGAATTTACTATGGGTGTTACCGCTTCAGGCCATTACTTTTTCTATATTTGGGCTTTATCAAGGTGTTTGGCGGTTTGCTAGCATTCCAGACCTAAAACGTATACTAAAGGCAATCGCTGTTAGTGGCTTATTAATAGTTGCTATCTACTTAATGTTCAAACCATTTGGCGTTATTCCACGTTCTGTTCTATTGCTAAATCCAATTCTATTAATTCTAGCGATGGGGGCGAGTCGATTTGCTTATCGTGCGTGGAAAGAGCACCGTCAGTATGGATCGATGGGGGCTAAAGGTAAGCCTGTTATTGTGTTAGGGGCTGGGGAGGCGGCAATTGCCTTGGTGAAAGATTTGGCACGTAGTGAGACATGGCAGGTAGTGGGATTGTTAGATGATGATGAAGCTATTGTGGGGCGGCAGCTTGAGGGGGCGAGAGTATTGGGTACTATTAAAGATTTGCCAACTTTTTCTTCAAAATACGAAGTGCAGAATGTAATTGTTGCCATGCCATCGGTTGAGCATCTTAAAAGGCGTGCTGCTGTTGATGCGGCAAATGCATGCGATATGACGGTGCTTACAGTCCCTGCATTTGATGATTTAATCAGTGGGAAAGTCAGCATTTCTCAAATTCGCAAGGTGGAAGTTGAGGATTTGCTTGGTCGAGAGCCTGTGCAGTTAGATACGTTGGGGTTGCATGATCTCATTGAAGATAATGCAATATTAGTCACTGGCGCGGGTGGCTCCATTGGTTCTGAGCTTTGCCGACAAATTTTAAAGTATCACCCTAGCCAACTGATTTGTGTTGATACCTCCGAGTTTTCTTTGTATCAAATTGAGCAGGAATTTAGTCAGCTAAAACTGGATGATAAAACAAATATTATTTATGTCACCGCGAATGTGAGAAATGAAAAGCGTATTAAAGCATTATTAACAACTTATCAACCAACCGTGGTTTACCATGCGGCTGCGTATAAACATGTGCCATTGATGGAGAACATGAATGTTGCTGAAGCTTTGTCTAATAATGTATTAGGCACTTATACCGTTGCTAAAGCGTGTAATGACACAGCGGTAAGTAAATTTGTATTGATATCGACAGATAAGGCAGTTAATCCGACCAATGTGATGGGTGCGAGTAAGCGTTTGGCAGAGATGGTGTGTCAAGGTTTGCAAGGAGAAGGTGGCACTAAATTTGTTACTGTGCGCTTTGGTAATGTACTTGGTAGTAGTGGTAGTGTGATTCCGAAATTTAGAGAACAAATTGCCAATGGCGGCCCTGTAACGATTACACATCCAGAGATTACGCGTTACTTCATGTCTATTCCAGAAGCGGCTCAACTAGTCATGCAAGCCGGTATGATGGGGTCTGGAGGTGAAATTTTTGTGTTGGATATGGGTGAGTCAGTGAAAATTGTGAATCTAGCCAAAGATATGATTCGCTTGTCTGGATTAAGCGAAGACGAAGTAGATATTGTCTATACTGGATTAAGACCAGGTGAAAAATTATACGAAGAGCTTTTGGCTGATGATGAGCATACACTGAGTACGCCACATGATAAATTGAGAATAGCAGAAGCGCGTACGGCTGACTTTGCTTGGGTTCATGAGTTATTAGCATGGATAGAGTCAATTCATGATGAAGATGAGGATGTGATTAAAGCTGGTTTGAAAACTTGGGTTGAAGAGTATGAAATTGACATGGCGACTAGTAAGCATGCTAGTCGCACAGCAGAAACAGTACCGATACATTAGGATGCGTTTAGCATAATATGCAGAAAATTACGAAAGCAGTTTTTCCCGTCGCTGGTCTTGGTACCCGCTTTTTACCAGCAACCAAAGCCAGCCCTAAAGAGATGTTGCCTATTGTTGATAAGCCGCTCATTCAATATGCCGCTGAAGAGGCGATTGCTGCAGGCGCGACAGAGTTAATATTTATTACAGGTAAAAATAAACGATCCATTGAAGACCATTTTGATGTTGCGGGGGAGTTGGAAGCGCAGCTAGAAGCGAGTGGTAAGCAAAAAATGCTTAATATCTTGCGTGATATCTTACCATCGCATGTGTCTTGTATTTTTATTCGCCAACCCAAAGCCTTGGGTTTGGGCCATGCCGTGCTTTGTGCAAAGCCAGTAGTTGGCAATGAGCCATTCTCTGTTATTTTGGCAGATGATTTAATTGATGGAGAAGTTTCAGTAGTGAAGCAAGTGTCAGACGTTTATGCCGTAAAAGGCTGTTCTGTATTAGGTGTCGAAGATGTGCCGCCGAGTGCAACGGCTAGCTACGGCATTGTTGATGCGGAAACCATTGAAAAAGATCTTTTGAAAGTGAATAGCATCGTTGAGAAACCACAGCCAGATGATGCGCCATCTAATTTGGGTGTCGTTGGCCGTTATATTTTTACACCTAAAATCTTTGATTGTTTGGAGAAGGTTAAGCCTGGAATGGGTGGTGAAATTCAGTTAACAGATGGCATTTCTGACCTGATGAAGCTGGAGGATGTTTATGCTTACCGCTTTCATGGCAAGCGATTTGACTGTGGTAGCAAGCTTGGCTTTATGCAAGCCAATGTTGAACTGGCCTTAAAACACCCTGAATTACAAGTAGACTTTGCTAAGTACCTAAAAAGCCTACCATTATGAGTGCTGTAAACCCTCATCAATATAAACAAGATGCTGAGGTGCTCTACAGTGAGGAGGCGGTGGCATCGGCGATATCCACTATCGCCAGAGCCTTGAATGCAGACTATCAAGATGAACTGCCGATCGTGCTGAGTGTTATGAATGGTGCTGCCTACTTTACGGGGCAATTACTCCCTCATTTAGATTTTCCATTGGCACTTGATTATGTCCATGCCACACGTTATCAAGGCGGTATAGAAGGAAAAGCTGTGCGTTGGATAGTTGAGCCTAAAGCTGAAATTAAAAATAGGTCTGTTTTGATACTGGATGATATCCTCGATGAAGGCGTGACATTGAAATCGGTTGTGGATGCCTGTCATGCACTAGGCGCTAAACAGGTTAAAGTGGCCGTTTTAGTGGATAAAGCACTCAATAAAATAAAACCAATCACAGCTGAATACATTGGTATCACAGTCCCCAATCGATATATTTTTGGTTGTGGCATGGATGTTAATGGCTGGTGGCGCAACCTACCGGCTATTTACGCATTAAAAACATCATGACTACAGTGCTCGTAACAGGCGGTGCAGGCTATATAGGATCACACGCTTGCGTGGAACTGCTAAATGCCAACTTTGATGTGCTTGTATTAGACAACTTTTGTAATAGTAAAGCCACGTCCATTAAGCGCGTTGAAAAAATAACAGGAAAATCCATCACGTTAATTGAAGGTGATGTGAGGGACAAAGCCACCTTAACGATGTTATTTTCTGACCACCAGATTGATGCAGTCATGCACTTCGCTGGATTAAAGGCTGTAAGTGATTCGGTTAATAACCCACTTGCGTATTATGATAATAACGTCATGGGTAGTATCACCTTGCTTGAGGTAATGTCTGAATTTTCGGTCAACAACATCGTATTTAGTTCGTCGGCTACTGTCTATGGTTTTTCCGATGATAAGCCGATTCCAGAAACGGCTCCACTTAGTCCATTTAATCCTTATGGCCATAATAAACGCATGGTTGAGCAGGTGCTAGCTGATATTAGTATTGCAGAACCAAGTTGGAATATTGCTTCGCTACGCTATTTTAATCCTGTAGGCGCGCACCCTAGTGGCGAAATTGGTGAAGACCCTAACGGTGTGCCTAATAATTTAATGCCTTATGTATCGCAAGTGGCGGTTGGTAAGCGCGAGCGTTTAAGCGTGTTTGGTAATGATTATCCTACTATTGATGGCACAGGCGTGCGGGATTACATTCATGTGGTTGATCTCGCACTAGGTCATGTAGCTGCGTTAAATAAACTGATGCAAGGCTGCGGCCTGCTCACGCTGAATTTAGGCGCAGGACGCGGCTATAGCGTGCTAGAGCTGGTGCAAGCTTTTGAAGCATCAACAGAGCAAAAAATTCCATATGAAATTGTAAATAGACGTGCAGGTGATATTGCTATTTACTTTGCCGATGCAAGCTTAGCAAAGCAAGTTTTAGGCTGGAAAACCACAAAAACATTAGAGGATATTTGTCGAGATGCTTGGCGCTGGCAAACGAAAAATCCAAATGGGTATTAAAGCAATCAGTTGAATGGTGTTGGTGACTTGTAAAGGTTTAGTCAAAATACAAGCCACTGGTTATAATGGTCATAGTTATACGCAAAATCATAAAGCCGTTAATATTTAACCGCTAAACAATCAATGAAAAGCCTACATGCCAAAGAAGAACACTTCTAAACGCAATAATGATCCTCATGCGCAACGCGAAGCGGCGCAATATGAAACACCTTTGCCTAGTCGCGAACTGATTTTACAAGTCATTACCGAACAAGGTGTTCCTGTTGCTTTGAAAGACCTATATGCGATATTAGAAATCGCTGAAGATGAGCAAGAGATTTTAGGTCGTCGGCTCAATGCCATGGAGCGAGAGGGGCAAGTGATGCGTAATCGCAAAAACTTGCTTTGCTTGCCTGACAAAATCGACGCCATTGCAGGTGTGATTCAAGGTCACCAAGATGGCTTTGGCTTTTTAGTCCCCGATGATAAAGACAAGAATCCAGATGATGTCTTCTTGTCGAATAAACAAATGCAACAAGTCATGCATGGCGATCGCGCCATGGTGCGTATTAATGGTTTAGATCGAAGGGGGCGGCCAGAAGGCGCGATTGTTGAAGTGCTAGAACGCATGAATAAAACAATCGTCGGTCGTGTGATGCAGGGCACTGGTGTGACCGTTGTTGCTGCTGAAGATAAACGCATTAACCAAGACATCTTGATTCCATACCATTTGGATATGGGTGCTAAGGTAGGGCAGATTGTTGAAGTTGAAATGACTGAGCAGCCTTCCAAGCATGCTCACCCAATGGGTAAAGTGATTCAGATACTTGGTAACTATGCGGATAGCGGCATGGAAATCGAAATTGCGTTACGCAAACATAAATTACCGCACCAGTTTTCACCTGCCGCAATAAAGCAAGCGGAAGCGATTCCAAAAATAGTACAACCAAACGATTATAAAGACCGCATTGATTGTCGTGAGTTGCCTCTGATTACCATTGATGGTGAAACGGCACGTGATTTTGATGATGCCGTCTTTGCTGAGCCGCAAGGTGCTGGCTGGCGCTTGGTAGTGGCGATTGCCGATGTAAGTCACTATGTGACGCCTGATGATGCATTAGATAAAGACGCCATAGAACGTGGCAACTCTATTTACTTTCCACGACGTGTGATTCCGATGCTGCCAGAAGCGCTTTCGAATGGCTTATGTTCATTGAATCCTGATGTGGAGCGGCTATGCATGATTTGCGATATGCAAGTCAATGCGGATGGTATCGTTGATAGCTACAAGTTCTACCCTTCAGTGATGCTATCTAAAGCAAGGATGACCTACACCAAGGTCGCCGATATGTTGGAAAATCCTGATGGCGACATGGCGAAAGAGCATGCCCATATCATGCCGCATGTACAAAACTTGTATGCGCTATACCAAGCGATGCTCGTTCAGCGTAAGCAACGTGGTGCGATTGAGTTTGATACATCAGAAACCATGATGATCTTTAACGATGAAGGCAAGATTGATAGCATCGTGCCAACTTCACGCAATGAAGCGCATAAAATCATTGAAGAGTGTATGTTGGCTGCCAATGTTTGTGCGGCTAATTACCTAGAGGCGAATAAACACGCTGCTGTTTATCGCGTGCATGAAGGGCCTAGTGCTGAGAAGTTAGAGTTATTAAGAACCTTTATGAGCGGGTTTGGCTTTAGCGTGGCTGGTGGTGATAAACCACACACAAAGGACTATGCCAAGTTGATGAGCCAAATCAAAGGTCGTCCAGATGAACAGCTATTACAAACCGTCTTATTGCGCTCTATGCAGCAAGCCGTTTATAGCCCAGATAATCAAGGCCATTTCGGTCTAGCATATGAAGCTTATACGCACTTCACATCACCGATACGCCGTTATCCTGATCTTTTAGTGCATCGCGCCATTAAAGCGGTGGTCAATAAACAAACCTATAAAGTAAAAGACTGGGCTGCCTTAGGCACGCATTGTTCCCTTACAGAGCGCCGCGCGGATGAAGCCAGCCGGGATGTCACTAACTGGCTGAAATGTTATTACATGCAAGATAAAGTCGGCGAGGTGTTTGAAGGTACCGTATCAGCTGTCACTTCCTTTGGTGTATTTGTAGCCTTGGATGATGCTTATGTCGAAGGCTTATTACACGTCACCGAGCTAGGTAATGATTACTTCCATTACGAAAAAGCACTCCATGAGATGGTCGGAGAACGCACAGGTGCTAAATACCGCCTAGGTGATAGAGTGACTATTAAAGTCGCACGTGTAGACCTAGAGACAACTAAAATTGATTTCAGCTTAGTCAACAAACAAGGCAACTTGGAACTTGCTGGCCACAGTAAAGGTCAAAAAAAACCTGCTGAACGCCAATCTAGAGAGACTAGAGGCAGGTCAGATAGCAAGCCAAGCGGCAAACCAAAAGGCCTGCCTAAAAGCACTTCTAAAAAAACGGGTGGCCGTCAATCTGAAGCTGCAAAACCAAGCAGTAAAAAATCAACCAACAGTCGTAAAAAGTCGACTAAAAAGAAAAGATAAGCAATGAGCGATTCACGCATATTATTTGGCTTTCACGCCGTCCAGAGCCGCATGCGCCAGCATGCAACCAGTATTCAAGAAATTTTAATCGACGAAGGACGAGTCGACCCACGTATGAAGGACATAATAAAGCTTGCTGAAGCTTCTAATATACGTGTGATGCAGGTTGATCGGGATAGACTTGACGGCATGGCTGGCAGAAACGGCCGTCATCAGGGGGTGATTGCACGTGTCGTTGATACGCCAATCCCATATAAAGACATTCACGATGTTTTAGAGTCAGACTTAAAAGAACCACCATTTTTCTTGATTCTTGATGGTGTAGAAGACCCGCACAATCTAGGCGCTTGCTTACGTGTCGCTGATGGTATGGGCGTTCATGCAGTCATCGCACCTAAAGACAGAGCAGTTGGTTTAAATGCCACTGTGCGTAAAGTAGCGAGTGGTGCGGCAGAAACTGTACCGTTTATCTCAGTGACTAACCTTGCTAGAACAATACGTGAGCTAAAAGAAGCGGGTGTATTCGTCATTGGTACGACAATGGATTCTGAGAGCACGTTGCTCAACACTAAGCTAGATGGTCCAATTGCATTGGTTTTAGGCTCAGAAGGCGATGGTATCCGTCGTTTAACCGCTGAAAGCTGTGATGCATTAGTGACGATTCCAATGTTTGGCTCAGTTGAGAGTTTGAATGTCAGTGTTGCTAGCGGTATTTGCTTATATGAAGTGCGTCGCCAAAGGAGTGCAGTTTAAGGTTTTGATGTTAGGTAAAATGATGGCTAGGCTCTGCGTAACGTTTTTCTTTTTGTTGTTAACATCGCAATCTTTCGCAGAGGAAGGTTAGCTGATTGTAACCCCAAATGAAGTGCTTAACCTCAATGAAGCCATCTCTTTAGTGGTCGTTAAATCCAATGACGAAATAAGCTGGCCAGAAAAGTTAAGTTTAACCCCTTCCAATCAAGTGGATAGTGAAGTCGTAGAGTTGCTCGCGACAACAGAAAAAAGCAGCACAAGACGTCATTACAAAGGGAAGGGCACATCAACCTTTAAAGGTGATGTGCTTGCCCAGCTCACCAACTTCTTCTTTTGGACGTCGACGACTGATACTTCTGGCTTTTGCATGGCGGTCTACGCAGACAGGAGCTATTCGATCTGGAAAACACCCCTGGCATTTACGTGACATGTGCTCACTTGAACCTTGATTTTTAAAGTCTGAAAAAAGATGGAATCTGCGGTTCTGGATTTACCTAGGCTTACCAACAGCACACTTTCATACCATGTCCAAAGCGCACCAATCCAATTTTAGTAATGCGGGACCTATGAGGGGTAGCGCTTGTTGTTTTTAAATCTAAAAAAGTAGTGGTAGGTAGTATAAATAGATTGTAATGGTATATTGATTATTGTTACAATATTCAAATGAATAATGACATTAAAACACAATCAAGTCGTGGCGGTAAACGCCTCAATGCTGGACGTAAAACAGGGACAGGTAAGTTTGGCGAACCAACAGAAGTAGTGCGTGTTCCCACCAGTCAAAAGCCTATTATTGTTGACTTCTTAGCAGCATATCAGCATAAGCAACAATTAGAGGAAGCTATAGATATCAGTTCATTGATGTTACCAGCTTTAAATCACAAAACGCTCAATATTCCGCTGTTTGCTTCTAAAGTACCAGCAGGCTTCCCTTCGCCAGCAGATGACCATGTTGAAAAGAGGCTGGATCCCAACGAATTTCTCATTGATCAAGCAGATGCTACTTTCTTTGTAACAATACAAGGGGAGTCTATGATTGATGTTGGGTTAATGCCTGGTGATAAAGCAGTTGTTGATCGCTCTAAAATGCCGAGTATTGGCGATATTGTATTAGCTGTTGTAGATGGTGACTTCACCATTAAAGTGCTCAACCGTGGAAAAGATGGCAGTCCTAGATTATTGCCTGCTAACGCATCAGGTAAATATCAGCCAATCGAAATCAAAGAGAATATGACTTTTGAAGTTTGGGGTGTTGTTACAGGTTCATTTAGACGTTTTAAATAGATCACATTATGCGTAACATTGCATTAATTGATGTAAACAACTTTTACGTTAGTTGTGAGCGTGTCTTCAATCCTAAACTACTCAACAAGCCAATCGTTGTTTTGTCCAATAATGACGGATGTGCAGTTGCGAGAAGTGATGAAGTCAAAGCATTAGGGGTGGCCATGGGAGCGCCTTGGTTTAAGCTCAAAGATTTAGCAAAGCAGCACAATATTTTAGCTTACTCATCAAATTATGCGCTGTATGCTGATATGAGTAATCGGGTGATGTCGATACTTAAGCATTACTCACCTGATCAAGAGGTCTATTCAATCGACGAGTCATTCTTAGACCTCACAGCGTTTAAATCAAAAGATTTAGTCGCGTACGGACAACAAATGCGGCAGCGGATTAATCAATGGACAGGCTTGCCTGTTTGCGTTGGTATTGGTTCAACTAAAACGTTATCAAAGCTGGCTAATCATTGTGCAAAAAAACGTCCAGACTTTAATGGTGTTTGCAATCTAAATAGCATGGCACCTGAGACAATTAACCAAATGTTCACTGAGATTGATGTTGGTGAAGTGTGGGGTGTTGGCAGAAAGCTTGTGCTTAAATTGAATGCGCTTGGTATCAATACTGTATTAGATCTTAAGCGAGCCAATCCAGAACGTCTACGCCAGCAATTTAGTGTTGTCATGGAAAAGACCATCCGTGAACTCAATGGTATTGTTTGCATCGAGCTGGAAGAAATTACACCACCAAAACAGCAAATAATGAGTTCAAGAAGCTTTGGTTATTCAGTGACTGATTACAATAGTTTAGCTCAATCGATAACCTTGTATATGAGCCGTGCTGCAGAGAAGCTACGACGGCAGCAATCTTATGCTGGATCAGTTTATATCTTTATTAGAACGAGTCCATTTAAAGAAAATGAACGCTTCTATAGTAACGGTAGAACGATTTCCATGCCTAGCCCAACTGATGACACTAGGAAGCTAGTTAACGTCGCACTATGGGGATTAAAACAGATTTATGTGCCTAATTTAGGCTATGCAAAGGCTGGAGTTATGCTTGGAGAGCTTGTCGCAGCCCAAGGCATACAAACAGACTTATTTAGCACGCAAAAAAACACACCCAAATCGGATCGGCTCATGGCTATGCTGGATAGCATTAATAAGAAGATGGGCAAAGAATCAATCAAATTGGCCAGTGAAGGATTTAGCCGGCCGTGGAAGATGAAGCAGGGCAACAAGAGTCCGTGCTATACGACGAATTGGGATGATAATATTCAAGCATTAGATTTAGAACAATAAGTTATAGAAAAAATACATAAATTTTTGAGAAACTTCTTACAATCTCAATTGATGGAAGAGACTGGTGTCTTTTGCTCTTCATATTACGAGTAGAATCAAACTATAGAAACTAGTTATGAATAAGTTGTCAGGGGACAAGAATATATGCAAGCGTTATTTCGCCGTTACATTGACATGACTCTTCTCTAATCTTGAGTAAAAAAATAAATCTACAAACAATATTTGAAAATAAATGGAGTTTGTAATGTTCACAAAGGCATCACATGAGCTCATGTTCTGGATTGTTATGATTTTCATCATTCTTTTTTTAACTTTTATTGGGAAGCGATAATCCGCCAAATAGCATGTAATGCTCTAAAGGTTTTTGGAGGAGTCGTTTAAAGTGTTAGCAAGTCAGCTTGAAAGTGTGAGTTTTATATTACTTGAACACTTTTACCAAAACCATTAATCCACCATTGGAATGGCGAGTTATCTGCCACTGATGCTTCCACTATAAGATAATCACCATCTTCACAATTAATAAACATTAAAAGAATTCAGCTACCTATCATGTATATACATCACATAAAGACCACAGCTAACTGGCATTACTATACTTTTTTATTTCTACATTCATTCGCGTCTCGACTACAATTGATTAAGCTTCTTAAATAAAAAGGCAAAAGGCTGAATATGCAAAGTTTTTTAGAATTAATAGCTCACTATTGGTTGGAAGGGCTAGTTTTAGTTGGGGTAATTGTTTTTTTTGCTATTAAAAAATTGAGTAAATTTTTTGGTGGTGAAGCCATTGAGGTTACAGCCAAGCAAGCTATTGAACTTATTGAGCAGCAAGAAGCTATTCTGATTGATCTTGCAGAAAAGACAGTATTCGAAAAAGGTCATATTCCTGGCGCTGTGAGTATGCCGGGCATTACTTTTATTAACGGATCAGCCAGATTGGAAGATGTCTCAAAGCCAATTATTTTACTGCCTATGAAAGGGCTATTTCCTATGCCTGTTGTGCAATTTATATATAGCGTAGGGGTAACAAAACTATACCTTTTTAAAGGTAACCTCAATGAGTGGGAAAAGGAAGTGCGGGATTCGCATTGATTTTATTCAGCCAGGCAATTTACAGGAGAATGCTCATGCGCAAAGTTATAATAGAACGGTGAGATATGATTGGCTAGCGCATCACTTGTTTGAAAGCATTGCTGAGACCGTAAAGGCTTCTCCCGCAGAATATACCAGCTGAAGCTGGTTATTCATGCTTAAAAGTACAGCAATTTGCCACAGATTGGCTATGGACATGCAATCAAGAACGCCCCAACATCGCATTGAGTGGCATGATCCCAATGCAAAAGTTAGCTTTGGTCACTTAGTTTCTACTTTTAGCTGCAGTTAATAATGATAGGGATTATCATGCCACAATAGCTAATAATAGAAATCAAAAAAGGCTTACATTTTCATGTAAGCCTTTTTAAAATCTTGGTGTCCCCAAGGGGAGTCGAACCCCTGTCGCCTGGATGAAAACCAGGTGTCCTAGGCCTCTAGACGATGGGGACCTTGAACTTTTTTACTGCTTTTTAAAGCAGTATTATTTTACACCAACTTGCGCATTTTGCTAAGCGATTTAAGCAAGTTTTCTACCGAATAATCATGAAGTCTTGGTGGAGGTAAGCGGGATCGAACCGCTGACCCCTTGAATGCCATCCAAGTGCTCTCCCAGCTGAGCTATACCCCCGTTTACTACGACCAAATCATTAAACAATCATGAGTCTTCGGTGTCTTTGAATTGTTGTCAATTCGAAGAAGGCGCAATATTAAAGATGAGAGGGGCTCTTGTCAATGATTTTTTGACAATCCCCCATCATTTTTATGCTTTAAATAATGGTCTTTGTTTATCCGCGTATATTTGAGTTGGTTTCAAACTGTGTGAGGTCAACACGTGGTTGTGGTTCCCAGCCATCTTTGCGGTGTTCTGCAATTACGTTAGTGAATACGCCACCACGGACAAAGAATTTAGCCGTTACGCGCATAAACTTAGGTTGTGTGGCTGCAACAAGGTCATCTAAGATGCTGTTGGTGACGGCTTCGTGGAAGCAACCTTCGTCACGAAATGACCACATATAGAGCTTCAGGCTTTTCAGCTCAACACAAAGCTGGTCAGGAATATAGTCTAAATAGATTACCGCAAAGTCTGGCTGACCTGTTTTTGGGCATAGACAAGTGAACTCAGGAATTTCCATATGGATATGAAAATCACGGTTTTCATTGGGGTTAGGGAACGTTTCTAATTGCTTTGTTGGTTGTGCGGTTGGTTTGCCGCCTAATGCTGTTTGTGTGTTCATATGTTTTGAGTATTGTATCTGTTGAAAATGCAGATTTTAGCTGTAAAAAACGTTATTATAACTCTTAAACTAAAACCAATTCCGAACATTTAATTTGCGTTTAACCCATTTAAAACTTGCTGGCTTTAAATCCTTTGTAGACCCGACAACGGTGCATCTACACGGACAGCGTATTGGCGTGGTTGGCCCAAATGGTTGCGGCAAATCTAACGTCATGGAATCTGTACGTTGGGTGCTTGGCGAGTCATCGGCCAAAGAAATGCGCGCTGATGCCATGGATGCGGTCATTTTCAATGGATCATCTAACCGTAAACCAATTTCTCGCGCTAGTGTTGAACTCATCTTTGATAACGGCTTTGGTGGCGCTAATGGTGAGTGGAGCCAATACGCTGAGATATCCGTTAAGCGTGTTATTGAGCGCAAAAAAGGCTCAACTTACTACATTAACAATACTGCTGTACGTCGACGTGATGTCGCAGACTTATTCTTAGGTACTGGGCTTGGTGGTCGCGCGTATGCCATTATTGGACAAAATACCATCTCGCGTATTGTGGAAGCCAAACCAGAAGAACTACGTGTTTTCCTAGAGGAAGCAGCAGGGATTAGTAAGTATAAAGAGCGGCGACGTGAGACTGAGCTGCGCTTACGTGACACGCGAGAGAATTTAACCCGTATTGAAGATATTTGCCGCGAGTTGCAAACACAAATCACAAGACTGGAATCACAAGCCGTTATTACGCAACGCTATCATGCGATGCAGGAATCACTCAAATTAGCGGATGGGCAGTATTGGCTATTGAGAAAGCGTGATGCAAACCGTGGCTGGGAAAAGACCAAGGCGGCTGTTGGAAAATTAGTCATTGAATTGGAAGCTAAGACAGCTGAGCTGCGTAAAAGCGAAGCAGGCTTAGAGCAAAGCAGGCAAGCCTTTTATAATGCGGGAGAGGCGATTAATACAGCGCAGGCTGCTTATTACGAGGCCAATGCAAGCTTTGCCAAACTAGAAAACCAAGTGAAACAAAATACGGAAGCACGTGGCCGTATGTCACTGCAGTTACAACAGGTGGATGAGTCGTTAGTCCGTAATGCTAAGACAAAGGCAGATTCAAACGAAAAGTTAGCGCAACTCAATACTGACTTGGCCGCAGCTAGCGAAAAAGAGGAAGCGGCACGAGCTACATTAGCGGAATTGCAATTGAAGTTGCCTAGTTTGGAAGCTGATTATCGCGTTACTGCTGATCAAATGCAGGCTAGCACGCATGCACTATTAACGGCAAACCAACGCATTCAAATTGACACCAATAATGTGCAGCATTTAAATCAATCGATTCTAGAGAGTGAATTGCAAATCAAACGGTTTGAAGAAGTGTTAAGCCAGCTGGAAATGCCGGACACAAAAGGTGTTGAGGTAGCACAGCAAGCGCTGGCAGAAGCCGAAACAATGGTGGTTAACACTGAGCAAGCGATACAAAAGCTACGTAGTAATGAAGAGCTACTACAAGCCAATATCAACACCTTGCGTGAGCTGCAGCTGCAAGTACAGCGTGTGCTGAGCCAAGCGGAAGCAGAGGTCAATTCTTTAGAGAAAATACAACAGTCGCTTAATTCAGAAGGTGAACTGTCAGACTGGTTATCGCGACAGGGTTTGCAAAACAATGCACGCTTGTGGGAAAAAATTAACATAGATGATGCTTGGAGTTTGGCGTTAGAGGCTGTCCTAGGTGCGCGGCTGAATGCCTTACTAGCTAAATCTAAGATCGATGATAGGCCGCCGGGCGCGTTAGTTCTTAGTTTCTCTAGACGTTCGTCTAAAGCGGCGCTAATTTCTGTACCATCAAATTCCACATTAACACCGTTAATCAGCATGGTTAACGATTGTGGGCCGGTATTTCAAGCCACACTCAATGATTGGCTTGCTGGCATTTATTTGCTGAATGATGGCGAGGATGGCAGTAGCGCAAGCGAGGACTTAGTGCCAGGTGAGCGGCTAGTGAATAAGCAAGGTGATGTGTTTAGCCTTGGCGGCGTGGTTTATCACGGTGAAAATACGCATTTACATGGCATGATAGAGCGGCAGCAGCAGTTGGGCGATTTAAAAAAAGCGTTGCCTGCGTTGCAAGGCTCGGTGACGCAGTCTGCCAATCAATTACAACAAGCTGAAATGGAGTTGGGGCAAAGTAGGGCGTTACAGCAGCAAAAAAGCACTCAACTTAAATCCGCAATGCAATCATTACATCAGCATCAGCTAGATATTGCAAAATTAGAACAATTGGGCAATGCATGCACTGCACGTGAAAAGAGTTTGCAGGTAGATATTGAAGCAGCTAAAACAAAGTATGAGAAACAGCTTGGTAATGTGAGTGATAAAGAATCCGCGCTACAAGCAATAAAATCAGGTATTCAACAGCTTGAAGCAGCAAAAAATGTTGATGTTGCGGCAAGGCAGCAGGCTGATCAAGCATTTAATGCATTAAGAGAGTCTGTTTCAGAGGCGGATAAAACACATCGAGAACTTGACTTTGAAATTAAAATTATTAACAATAAAATTAATGAGTTAAATAATAAAATTAATGTAATAAATGAAGAAGAGACATCGTTTAATTTACGTAAAAATGAAACTGAACAAGCCTTAAGTATTACGCCAATGGAAACGCTTAAAGCGAATCTAGAGCAAGCGGTCACCGTTAAGCAATCAACAGAGGTCGCGTTATCCGAAGCTAGAAATCAATTGGAATCGCAAGATGCTCAATTGAAAGAGCTGGAGCGTGTTCGCATGCAAAATGAGCAAGCGCTTAATCCAATGCGAGATACGCTTGAGCAAGGCCGTTTAAATGAGCAAGAAGCACGATTGCATTTTGAGCAGTGTCAGGCAGGCCTAACAGAGACGAAGTTGGATGAGGCCGTTTTAGCCGCCGATTTGGAAGATGATGCGAAGGCCAGTATCTATGCCAATAAAACCAGTCAACTACAAAGGCAAATTGATGCGCTAGGGCCAGTTAACTTAGCGGCAATACAAGAGTTCGATAGCGAAACAGAACGCAAAGGCTATTTAGATAGTCAACTGCAAGACTTGATTGAAGCGAGTGAGACTTTAAAGGGTGCGATTAATAAAATCGATAGACAAACGCGCGAGAAGTTACTCACCACCTTCAATGAAGCTAATAAACACTTTGGTGAATTGTTTGCTACGTTATTTGGTGGTGGTCAAGCAAAATTAGAGTTGCTTGGAGAAGAGATACTCGATACTGGATTGCAAGTATTTGCGCAGCCACCAGGTAAAAAGAATACAACGATTCAGCTACTATCCGGTGGTGAAAAAGCACTGACTGCGATAGCATTGGTTTTTGCTTTATTTAGATTGAACCCAGCACCATTCTGTTTGATGGATGAGGTTGATGCACCACTTGATGATAGCAATACCGAGCGTTTTTGTGCCATGGTGAAAAAGATGTCTGAACACACACAGTTTCTATTCGTCAGTCATAATAAAATCACCATGGAAATTGCACAACAATTGATTGGTGTTACCATGCAAGAGTCCGGTGTGTCACGTATTGTTGATGTCGATATTGCTGCGGCATTGAAAATGCAAGTCTCACCTTAATGCTTTTTAAAGTATTATTATTTAAATATTTAAAATTAGAAATAAAGTTACCAAATGTCAGACTTACAAATCATACTCATCCTTCTAGGTTTTATTATTATTGCTGGCGTTGTTGTTTACAACTGGCGTCAAGAAAAGCAATTGCGCGATACGATACGCAATAACTTTTTATCCCCACACAAAGATGTATTAACAGACGATGCTGAAACGGATGTTTTAGTGGATCAAACACTTGAAGCTGAGACGACAATAGCAGACATCCCCCTTGCAGATGAAATGCCTTCTGTTGAGGCAATGGATATAGCAGCCCCTGAAACACCTGAAGTAGCAGTGGCACCCGTATTAGCGGTGGAAGAGGTTGAGCCATTAGTGGTTGAAGAAACATCAGAAGAGCCCTCGACTGAAACAATGGCTTCTCAAGAAGAAATGCCAGCGACTGAGACCCCATCAATGTCACTACCCGACGAGCTAAATGCACAAATAGACTTTACCGCCGTTTTAACGGCCGCTAATTCAATTAGCGGCCAAGCATTGCATGTAATGGTTAAGGATATATTAAAAGAATTGGGGGTAATTGTGATGCAACATGGTTTGGACAAAACTGGCATTTGGCATCGAATCGATGATAGGAGTAGTCAGAATGATGTATTTGAAACGATTGCTTGCAGTCTACAGTTAGCCGATCGTCGTGGCCCTGTTGCTAAGCCCTTGATTAATATTTTTGAATATGCGGTGGAAGCCATCGGTTTAGAATTTGATGCAACAATTACATGGCAAGGAGAGGGAGATGTGGCGCAACGCGCTGTCGAGCTAGATCAGTTTTGTATTGAGGTGGATCAGCTAGTGAGCGTGCATGTATTACAAGGCGATACCCCTATTCATGGTACAAAATTTAGAGGGATGGCTGAAGCCAATGACTTGAAGTTGCGACATGGGAAGTTTTATTGTGTCGACAGTGAAAATCCAGACTTAGATAAATTTGTACTATCTAGCGCAGATGAGCAGCCATTTTCATCAGAATGGTTACGTCAAAATGTGGTAAGAGGCATTGTTTTTCAAGTTGAGATACCCAAGGTCAAAAATGTTGAGCTTGTGTTTAACCAAATGATTATCGTCGCGCAAAAAATGGCGGACCGTTTGGGCGCTAACATGGTTGATGGCAATAAAAACCCATTAGGTGATGTGAAGATTGATGCAATTAAACAACAACTTAAAGTGATTAGTAGCAAAATGTCTGCACGTGGCATTGCTGCAGGCAGTGCTAGCAGTATGCGTTTATTCAACTAGTATGTTGGATCTAGCAACAGCGCAAGAACAGGTAGCACAACTGCTCACTAAAATTGCACAATATGATTACGAGTACTACGTCTTAGATACACCTTCCATTAATGACAATGAATATGACGGTCTGTATCGCCAACTAGCCGAACTAGAGACACAATTTCCAGAATTGGTTGCGCCAGACTCACCGACGCAAAGAGTGAGCGGTGGCGCGTCAGGTGTATTCAAAAGTGTGATTCACCGCCAAGCCATGTTGTCACTGAATAATGTGTTTGCAACAGATGAGCTGACTGCTTTTGATAAACGCATTCGTGATGGCTTGGGCATTGAATCGGTTGAGTATGCCGTTGAACCAAAGTTTGATGGCTTGGCTATTACGCTAAGCTATGAAAATGGTGTGTTCGTACAAGGTGCAACGCGTGGTGATGGCTACACGGGTGAAAATGTTACCCACAATCTGCGCACGATTAGAGCGATTCCTGCAAAGCTAGCCAGTGCGAACCCGCCTACGTTATTAGAAGTCCGCGGTGAAGTACTAATGTTTAAAGAAGATTTTGCGCGATTGAATAAGACGCAGGAAAAAGCTGGAGCTAAGCTGTTTGCCAACCCACGGAATGCGGCCGCGGGCAGTCTGCGTCAATTAGATCCTGAGATTACAGCAACAAGGCCATTAAGTTTCTTTGCTTATGGTTTAGGTGAGGCGCAAGGCATCCCTGAACTTAAGTCGCATACTGAAGCGATGGATTATCTTGAGCAATTACGCTTCCCCGTCTGCAATTTGCGCGCAACGGTATCAGGCAGTCAAGCCGTGCAAGCTTATTACGATGATATTGGTGAAAAACGCGCTAACTTAGCGTTTGATATTGATGGTGTCGTTTACAAAGTGAATGCCTTCTCTCAGCAGAGCGAGCTTGGCTTTGTTTCTCGCGCACCACGCTGGGCGATTGCGCATAAGTTTCCAGCAGAAGAAGCCATCACGACGGTAGACGACATTACCGTGCAAGTTGGTCGTACGGGCGCTATTACACCAGTCGCACGCCTTAAGCCAGTGTTTGTTGGCGGTGTGACGGTGACCAATGCGACGCTACACAATGAAGATGAAACGCTACGTAAAGATATTCGAATCGGCGATACCGTAATTGTACGTAGAGCAGGTGATGTGATTCCTGAAGTGGCTTCAGTTGTACTAGAGAAGCGGCCAGCAGATGCGAGAGTTTTCGCCATGCCTACCAACTGCCCTGAATGTGACTCTCATATAGAACGTCCAGAAGATGAGGCTGTGGCGCGCTGCACAGGTGGTTTGTATTGTCCTGCACAACGTAAACAAGCCATTACGCACTTTGCATCAAGGCGTGCCATGGATATCGAAGGCTTAGGCAATAAATTGGTTAGCCAGCTCGTTGAAGCTGATTTACTCAAAGCTGTCAGCGACATGTACAGCCTAACCGTTGAACAATTAGCAGATTTAGAGCGCATGGCTCAAAAATCAGCAAAAAACGTAGTAGATGCTATTACCAAAAGCAAACAAACGACGCTAGCGCGCTTTATTTACGCCTTAGGCATACGCAATGTTGGGGAAGCAACGGCTAAAGACCTTGCCAACCACTTTGGCAGCTTAGGTAAGCTGATGGATGCTAATGGTGAAGCATTGCTAGCGGTAAATGATGTTGGGCCCATTGTTGCGGAGTCTATCTTGCAATTTTTAGCTGAACCGCATAATACACAGACCATATTGGCGATGAGAAGCATGGGTGTGGTTTGGGGAGAACATGATGGACAGCAGCAAGCTGACGGCGTCTTACAAGGGAAAACACTGGTATTAACCGGTACGCTACCTACGATGTCGCGAGATGATGCAAAAGCATTGATTGAAGCGGCTGGTGGCAAAGTGAGTGCCAGCGTTTCTAAAAAGACACATTATGTGGTGGCAGGAGCGGAGGCAGGAAGTAAATTAGAAAAAGCCATCGGTTTAAGTGTTACTGTATTGGACGAAGAGGGTTTGCAGGCGCTTTTGAAAGAGGCTGCAACTCACTCAGTGCCTGAAGCGTCAGGATCAACAGAAACAGTAGATGATGTAATCAGTAGTGAAGAAATGAATGACCAAGTAAACGATAATCAACAAAAGGATTTATTTTAAGATGAACATTAAATTTGAAAACGCTTTAACAGTTTTATTTACTTCATTGTTTTTAATGAGTTTTAATGCTCATTCTGCAGAGGTTTCTGCGGAAATAAAAGCATGTAATGCAGCCGTCAATAAGGGTGATGCCAAAACTGCTTTGATGCAGTCTGAAGTGATCTTGAAGAAAAACAGTACAGATTATGAAGGTTTGTTATGCAAAGGTAGAGCTTTAAAACAACAAGGCAACTATGCTGATGCACTAGTGGCGATGGAGTTAGCTGAGCAATCGACTCAAGATATTTTTGCTAAAACAGTTTCCTTTATGCTGATTGGTAATTTACATCAAGCAAATAACAAAACAGAAGCGGCAGTTGCTAGCTATGAAAAAAGCATAGAAATGTGTGGGAAAAATGCGAATAAAACCTATATATTTATTAACTACAATTTAATTGGTGATGCTTATTTTTCCGCTAAAGATTTACAGGCTGCTTTAGAAGGCTACCAAAAAGGCCTACGTTTAGCATTCAATGATAACGAACGCGCTGAGAGCTTTGAGAACTTAGCAAAAACCTATAATGCGCTGGCCGATCATGAGAAAGCGATTGAATTCCAACTGAAAGCAACCGTGATGCAAAAACAAGCAGGCGATTTAACTGATTATGCTGATTCGAGCTTGTTGCTTGGACAATACTTCATGGATGCAAAAGAGTACTCTCATGCAGAAAGACACTATAAAAAACTGGTTGAGTTTGCTAAAGATAATGGCGGCGCTTATTACGAAGCAGCGGCTAACTATGGTTTAGCAGAGGCTATGTTCGCAAATGGAGATAAAGAAGCTGCAAAAATGCTATTTTCCAATGCAAATAAGCAGGCATCTAAGATTGGTGCGAAACAGCTGGCAGCCGAAATACAGGCTAAACAGAAAGCCCTGAATATCTAAAAGCTACATTTAAGTATTATACTGAGCAAATTTATTGTAAGGTTTAATGCCGCTTAGCGACTAAGTAATATCTGAAATTTACAACTCAAGGCCTTATATGATCATTGTTGACAAGTCTAAGCAGAATCCAAGCGAGATTCAGCCATCAGAAATTACGTCTAAAGCGGTATTTGATAACCGCCGTCAGTTCATCAAAGTGGCGGCTAGCTCTGGTTTAATCGCTGGGGCGGCCTTGATGAGTTTAAAAGCCAAAGCAGCGAAAATAGTTGGTGGCGTGACTTCAGGTGATGCAAGGCTTGTTGGTCCCGGCAATGCGCCGTCACAACCCTTTAAAGCGCTTAAAAAAGGTGAGATTTACAATCCTCGCCAAAAGCTAAAAGGGGTTAAGAAAACCGCTTATGGTGAAGATTTAAAAATCGACACCTATAAAAACATCACCACTTACAACAACTACTATGAGTTTGGTACTAGCAAGTCAGACCCTGCTGTACAAGCCAGAACATTTCAACCGCAGCCTTGGACCATCAGTATCGAAGGTGAAGTCAAAAAAACGAAAACCATCGGCATAGAAGACTTAATGAAGCTCGCGCCACTAGAAGAGCGCATCTACCGTATGCGTTGCGTTGAGGCTTGGTCTATGGTCATTCCTTGGGTGGGCATTCCTCTAGCGAGTATCATTAAATGGGCTGAGCCAACAGGTAATGCAAAGTATGTCGAGTTCGTTACTGCAAACGATCGTGAGAGTATGCCAGGCGTGACTACGCCATTGCTAGACTGGCCTTATACCGAAGGCTTACGCATGGATGAAGCCATGAACCCATTGGCTTTAATCGCTGTTGGACTATATGGTGAATTACTACCAAATCAAAATGGTGCACCCGCCCGTTTAGTAGTGCCATGGAAATACGGCTTTAAAGGTGGTAAGTCCATCGTTAAAATCCGCTTTGTAGAAAAGCAAACACAAACAACATGGATGAAGTCAGGTCCGTCAGAATATGGCTACTATGCCAATGTAAACCCTAAAGTGTCACACCCTCGTTGGACGCAATCCTCAGAGCGGCCAATTGGTGGCGGTTTATTTGGTGGTCGCATCAAAACCAAAATGTTTAATGGATATGAGTCTGAAGTAGGCCACTTATATGCTGGCATGGATTTGGAAAATAATTTCTAATCGGCTTTAAAAAGAACAGCTATAAAATGAAAAAACCAAATATTACCGCAGTCAAAGCGGTTATCTGGCTGTTAGCCTCCATTCCAATCGCACGTTTGTTTTGGTTGGGCTTTAATAATGACTTAGGTGCTAACCCTATTGAGTTTGTAGAACACTCTACGGGACTTTGGGCACTTATTTTTCTATTATTGAGCCTAACGATGACGCCAACCCGATTGCTGACTGGTCAAGTATGGCATATTCAAGTGAGAAGGCTAATCGGGTTGTGGATGTTTTTCTACGCAACCTTGCATGTGGTGACGTATGTGTGGTTGGATTTCAACTTTTTATTTGATGTCATGATTGATGACGTGCTTGAGCACCCTCGAATCCTAGTTGGCTTTGCCGCTTTTCTATTAACCATTCCATTAGCAGCTACATCGAATCAATATATGATGAAAAAGCTAAAATCCAAATGGAAAGCCCTACATAAAACGGTATATCTGGTTGCTATCTTAGCGGTCGTACACTTTTTGTTACTGGTCAAAAAAGACCTGACAGAGCCGCTTTATTATACCGCCGTGCTACTCATCTTGTTTGGCATACGCATTTATTACAAACATAAAAAGAAACCTGTAATGAATACAGCGCAATAACGAATAAAGATAACTGTTAGATAAAAACCATAGACAAGAAATCAAGATTTTCGGGAGCAATACAATGAAATGCACAACAGTTTATAAGGGCTATGAATGGGTTGCCTCACTACTAGAGTCTATTGGGACATGGTTTCCACAGCTTGTATTAAGGTTAATTTTAGCTTGGGAGTTTGGTGAAGCGGGCATTGCAAAGTATACGGGTGAAAACTGGTTTGCCAATATTACCTTTCCATTTCCATTCAACCTAGTCTCGCCAGAATTTAGTTGGGCGTTGACGACATTCTTTGAGATATTCGGCGCTGGAGCATTGGTCATCGGCTTTGCAACGCACTTCTTCTCAGTTTCGTTGCTTGTGTTAACCATTGTTGCGATTGCTGCAGTACATTGGCCGGAAAGCTGGAGCACACTAAGCGAGTTGTGGCAGGGTTATGCTATTTCTGAAAAAGGGTTTGGTAACTACAAGCTACCACTGTTATTGCTCATCATGTTGCTACCTTTGGTGTTTAATGGCGCAGGTCGTTTGAGTGTTGATCACTGGATAAGTAAGTTCTGTAAAGCGAAACATGCATAGCGAGCCAGTCCAATAGCGATAAAAAAAGCCCAGTCATCACTGGGCTTTTTTAATATTAATACAACGTGTTAAAACGCATACTGATATCCAGCTGTTAACGTCCAGTCAGTTTCTAACTGGGGGCCATCTAAATGTTGATACACAGGAGCACCAACTTCTAAAGCAAACCGATGTCCTGCTTGGGTTGCCCAGTTAACTCCTGCATATAGATCTAGACGCTCTTTACTGTAGTTATCAGGGTCTGTCGTTTGTACTGGCGCCATCATTTTTGGGTCTGCACCACCAATATTATCAACATCCAAATACGCTAAACGTACTGACGTACTTAAATCATGACGCCAAGCATAGCTTATCCAAGCATTCAACTTATGCTCATCACCAAGCGTATAGTCTTTACTATTTTCACCGGTTCTAATGGTGGCCATGTATTGTGCGCCATGATTCCACTTGCCTTGGTAGTGCTGATAAGTGATACCCGGGAGCACATCATAGGTGCCAGAACCCATTTGCATGCCGTATGGTAGACGCAATTCAGGTCGCATACCCATTGGGGTTAGTACACGGTCTTTTTTGCTAATAGATCCTGTTGGCAAGCTGAGGCCAAGGTTGACGTGTACTTTATGGTTTCCATCATTATATAGGCTGTATAAGCCAGATACTTTCGTATCGCCAAAGCCTTCTGATTTTGTCGTGAAGTTACCTAAACGATTTACCCCCATCATCCCTTGAAAAGTAACGTGATCCATTTCCTTTTTTAGGTAGTTAACCATTACCATCACGGTGAGCTTATCTGTTGGCGCGTACATACCGCCAAACATATGCATATCCATGGTCATTTTTGTCGGCACAACGCGCAGGGTAGTCGGTTGCATAGGCTGGCCTGCAAAATGGTTGGGGACAGTTGTGGCAATTTCATTCGCTGAAAGTGAGCTAGAGCCTGAACGATTACCTTCCATTTCCATCGTCATGAAGCGATAAGAAAGCATCCATTCATTTGTTTTATGTGTGTGGTCACCCATCACGCCAATTGGTGCATGTGTATTGGCTTGCGGGCCTGTATGGTTGTGTCCCGCAAAGCCTAAGGGCGGAAAAAGTAGTGCGCCTAATAGCGCAGGAATAATTTGTTGCTTGACCTTCATAGAGCCTCCGAATTTATAATATTTTTTTATCTATAGCGATTTGTTTAAATCGAGCTGATTTAAATCGAATTTATCGCTGATAGCTGGTATTAAAGTGAATTAGGCGTACGTTGGAGGTGCTCTTATGGATTGGAGGCCAATAGCATCATTGGAGAATGATGCTATATGAGTGGTAAAAAAACAATTGCTTTCAGTAGGAAATACAAGTGAAGGCTGCGTAAGAATATTGGTTAGTGTGTCTTGCGCAACAGTCGAGCAAAGAGGGCACTTTTTGTTGTTCTTAATACTGGTCGCTGTTTGGTCTTTTTCTGTCAGGTTGATGGTAATTAGCACCTGATGCCCAGAGCAAAGTCTTGCAAAAAAGCTTTTTTGATCGCTAGCGGCGGCATGCGCAATCGGCACCATCATTTTTACCATGATTGCGACAATCACAAGCAGCGTACTGAAGCTGCCTATATTTTTATTTCTAAATTTAGCTAGCATGGTGAAGTGGGCGGCATTTTTAAAGTAATGCTAAGACGCATTTTCTTCTGAGGTTAAAATCGCCGCACGTTTTTTGAGCACAATGACTAGTGTAATCGCACCAATGATGAGCATAATAAATGGCCCAAACCACAATAGTGCGGTACTGGCATTGACAGGCGGCCTAAAAGTAACAAAATCACCATAACGCTCCACTAAATAGGCAACAATCTCCTCATCTGTTTTGCCAGCCTCCATCAACTTACGAATTTCTCTACGTAAGTCTTGTGCAAGAGGGGCGTCAGAATCCGCTAGTGTACTGTTTTGACACACAAGACAACGCAACTCAGTAGACAACTGTCTTAACCGTGCATCAATATGCGAATCCGTGACGATTTCATTAGCAAAGCTGCTTGTCGCAAAAGCCAATAACAGCACTAATGATAGGTTGCGAATCATACTGCAAGCTCCTTCAATAAAGGCAATATCGTATCGCGCAATGCTTCAGGTGTGATTGGCCCAATTTGCTTGTAGCGAATAATGCCTTTTTTATCAATTACATAGGTCTCTGGAACACCATAAACACCATAATCAATACCAATTGTACCATCTGCATCATTTGCCGTAGTAATATAAGGGTCTCCCATTGATTCAAGCACTGCAAGTGCATTCGTTTCTACATCTTTATATGCAAGGCCATAAAGGGGAATGTCATGTTTACGCATTTCTACTAATAGCGGGTGTTCTTCACGGCAAGCAACACACCAAGACGCCCACATATTCAGTAACCAAACTTTCCCTTTCATCTCTTCCGTATAAAAAGTTTTACTAGAATCACCCAACACAGGCGCTTCGAAAGTAGGTGCAGGTTTGCCAATTAAAGGTGAGGGCACTTCTCTAGGGTTTAAAAATAAGCCCTTACCAAGGAATCCAACCAATACAACAAACAACAAAAGCGGGAGAATGAGTTTTAGTTTCATGTGGCCGCACTTTCGTTATTAGTGACTTTCTTTTTTAAACGGTAACGTTTGTCGACCATGGTAAGTAAACCACCTAAACCCATTAGTAAGCAACCAAGCCATATCCACTGTACAAAGGGCTTGAAGTAAATGCGAATACTCCAGCCACCTTCTTCTAATTCTTCTCCAAGTGAGATATAAATATCACGCACTGGGTTAATCGAAATAGAAGCTTCAGTCATGACAGCGCCTTGCACAGGGTAATAACGTTTTTCAGGCGTTAACAAATCAATTTCTTTACCGTCTTTTGTTACGTAAAACTGACCTTGTTTCGATTTGTAGTTAGGGCCCGTTACAGGCAGCGTGCCTTTAAAGGTGAAGTCATAACCATTAATGACCGTTGTTTCGCCACTGTGCATGGTGATGTCATACTCTTGTTCGTAGCCTTTGACCATGGTGACGCCGATAATAAAGATGGCTAATCCAAAATGCGCTAACAACATACCGTTAAAAGCAGGACCAAACATTTTGAATTTTTTCACTACATCATTACCAGGAATTGCTTTCAAACGCGTTTTAATCGCCACAAGCACCGAGCTAATCACCCAGAAGGCCATCAATAAACCCACAAAAATCATCGGACTTAATCGACCCATGACACTTGGCACTAATAGCGCACTAATGATGCTAATACCTAACGCCCATTTAAGCTTGCTGGCCAAATCAGGCACAGATGCTTTTTTCCAGCTAGCAATAGGACCAATACCCATTAAAAAGATACCTGGCACCATAATCGCGACAAACACAGTATCGAAGTAAGGTGGCCCTACTGATATTTTTCCCATGCCCATTGCATCTATCAGCAACGGATATAACGTGCCCAATAAAACAGAGGCAGTCGCTGTGAATAGCACCAGATTATTACTGAGTAAAAAGGATTCACGCGAGACTAAGTCAAACTTTTCACCTAACCCAACGGATTGCGCGCGCAAGGCGAATAATGTCAGTGCGCCACCAATAACGACGACTAAGAATAGCAAAATAAACAATCCACGGCTTGGATCCGTTGCAAACGCATGCACAGAAGTCAGTACCCCAGAACGCACTAAGAATGTGCCTAATAAACTCAGTGAAAAGGCACAAATCGAAAGTAAAACCGTCCATGCTTTAAACGCATCACGTTTTTCAGTCACGGCTAACGAGTGAATTAATGCTGTACCAATCAACCAGGGCATAAAGGATGCATTTTCAACCGCATCCCAGAACCACCAGCCGCCCCAGCCAAGCTCGTAATAAGCCCATCGGCTACCCAAAGCAATGCCTAAGGTTAAAAACACCCATGCAGCCGTTGTCCAAGGGCGTGTCCAACGTGCCCAAGTCACATCTAAACGACCATCTAAGAGTGCAGCAATCGCAAATGCAAAAGCAACAGAAAAGCCAACATAGCCCATATAAAGCAGAGGCGGGTGGAACACCATGCCTGGGTCTTGTAACAGTGGATTTAAATCACGCCCATCGAATGGCGCAGGGAAAATACGGTCAAATGGGTTGGATGTAAATAAGATAAACATTAAAAAGCCAACAGTCAATAAGCCCATGACAGCTAACAAACTACTTCTAAAGCGTAATGGAAGCTCTTTGGCAAAAAAGGTCACTGCTAATGTCCAGACCGCTAAAATCGTGACCCAGAACAGCATTGAGCCTTCATGACCACCCCATACTGCCGCTAAACGGAAAATGAGGGGTAAGTGTGAGTTAGAGGTGACTGCAACGTAATAGACGGAGAAGTCATTCGCATAAAAAGCATACGTTAAGATTAAAAATGAAAAAATGATGAGCGCAGACTGTATGCGCGCCATTGGTGCTGCAAAAGCAAATAGCTTTTCATTGTTTTTTGACAAACCAGCTAGCGGTAAAGCGGCTTGGAGTGCAGCAACGAACAAAGCAAGGATAAGGGCGTAATGACCAATAACTGGATTCATTTCACTTCTCCTTTCATTGTTTGGTTCAACTTAGCTTTCTCTAAAGCTTCAGCGGCCTCAGGCGGCATGTAATTTTCATCATGTTTTGCTAATACTTGATCCGCAACAAATACGCCATCAGCTCCTTGTGCACCTTGCGCCACAATGCCTTTACCTTCTTTAAATAAGTCTGGCAAGATGCCGGTATACACCACACCCATGGTGTTCGCAGTATCGGTGACTTTAAAAGCGACTTTTGTACCATCTCGCTTAACGCTACCGGCTTCAACTAAACCACCAACGCGGAAATTACCCTTGCTAGGTGATTTGCCCTGTATAACTTCAGTAGGCGAGAAAAAGAACACTAAATTACTTTGGAATGATTGCAGCAGCAATGTCGCTGCGATAGCGAGTAAAGCGATACCTGCCACAATAATGGCAATGCGTTTATGACGTGATTTCATTTACAACAAATCCTTTATTTTTTCATTACTGAGTTTATTATTTAGCCTTCTTGAGCGTAAGAGGATTAGCTCTACCGCCATGCTTACAAAGGTGATGCCAAAAGACGCCCAAACATAGAGGCCATAACCGCCCATATGCAAAAAGTCATTAACACTTTCCCAATACATATTATTCCTTAACCTCGTTAATCCAAGCAGTATTACGCGCTCTATCTTCGATTTCTCTGCGTACGCGCGCGAAAATCACAGCAGCACTATAAAACCAAAAACCAATCGCCATTACTAACATAGCTTGCAGCATAATGGCCGCCATACTAGATCCACTAGTGTTAATTGATGAGCCTTGATGCAAGGTATTCCACCATTTAACTGAGAAATAGATAATCGGCACATTAATGACGCCGACAATAGCTAAGACAGCGCTAGCGCGGTCTGAGCGCCTAGTATCATCAATCGCTGCCTGCAAAGACATATAACCTATGTACAAAAATAATAGAATAAGTTCAGAAGTGAGCCGCGCATCCCATACCCACCAAGCGCCCCAAGTTGGCTTTCCCCAAAAAGCGCCCGTAATCAATGCAACAAAAGTAAACATCGCACCCGTTGGCGCGATGCTTTTGGCCAGCATATAAGAAAGTTTGGCGTTGAATGTTAACCCCAAAATGGCATAGCCTGCCATGACGATATATAAGAACATTGAAAACCAAGCTGCGGGGACATGGATATAAATAATGCGATAAGAGTCACCCTGCTGAAAGTCCGTTGGTGCGACGAGCAGGCCAATGTATAAGCCGACAATGATGAATATTGCCGCGCCAACTGCAAACCAAGGAATCAGTTTTCCCGCTAGTGGGAAAAAGGGTTGTGGTGATGCGTACTTAAATAAATTCATTCGGTAATAACGTTTCCAAAACAATCAAGATGACCATTTTTCAATAAAATATAGCCTTATTAAATGACACTATTCAACAGCAATTTTTAACGCATAACTGGCCGTTAAAGGTGCGAAAACAAGCGCCAAAGCTAATACTGCGCCTAACAATGATAGTCCGCCACTCGCGCTCATGCCAGTAGACACGGCGTTAACAGCGCCCGCGCCAAACACCAGCACGGGGATATAAAGCGGTAATACGAGCAGTGCAATCAATACGCCGCCAGCACGTAAACCCAAGGTTAACGCTGCGCCAATACCACCGATTAAGCTTAACGTTGGCGTTCCTAATAGTAAGGAGAGGGCAAGCATTTGCAACTCATCCATACTGAGATTGAACTGCAGGCCAATCAACGGTGCAATCAATACCAATGGTAAGCCAGATAATACCCAGTGCGCTAACATTTTCATTAGCGCAGCTAACAATGTTGGCTGTTTCGATATTATAAGCTGTTCTAAGGTGCCATCAACATGATCTGTCGCAAACATGCGCGGCAAAGACAGCATGCAAGAAAGCAGGGCAGCGACCCATAAAACACTAGGGGCAATCGCATGCAGAAGCTTAGGATCTGCGCCTAAGCCTAGTGGAAACAAACTAGCCGCGATAATGAAGAAGAAGAACACGCTCATCACATCGGAACGACGGCGCAATGCTACGGCAATATCGCGCTTAAAAATACGAAACATCATGGAAATGGTGCCGATTGAATGGTTATTTATTTGTTGACGATTACTCATGCATCGCCTAACTCTAAATTCTGCATAAATTTGACATCAAAACTCGGCTTTTGATGAGATGTAAAGACAACTATTCCACCAATTTTTACATATTTTTCAATATGTTGCTCCAGCTTCTTAATCATGTTTATATCAAGTGCGGTAAATGGCTCATCTAGTATCCACAATGGCGTTAACTTGGGGTTATCTTGCAACCAAAGTTGCGCTAAGGCGACGCGTCTTCTTTGCCCCTGCGATAACACTCTTGTCGGTAAATCAGCACAGCGTGCAACGCCCAAGCTATCAAGCGCAGCAATGACTTGTAATCGATTAACAGTATTACCTGACATTGCAAGTAAGAATTGAATGTTTTCTACAGCGCTTAAATCATCTTTAATGCCCGCTAGATGACCAATATAAAGCACTTGTCCGAAATAATCCTCAGCAAGTGTTTTGATATGTTGCTTATTCCACAACACGTCCCCAACCGCTGGCATCGATAAGCCACACAACGTACGCAATAACGTAGTTTTTCCACTGCCATTTTCACCTTGGACGAAAAATATTTTCCCGCTATTAAGCTCAAATGAAAGGTTTTTAAACAAGATTCGCTCACCACGGATGCAAGCTAAATTGCTTACGCACAGGCGATTGTTTAATGCCGTTGATACCATGCTGACCTTGTTCTATGAATAATGCGTTATTTTAAACGATTTTCAACCGTTTTTAGACGTTTGATGCCCATGCAAATAACCTGAAAGGGCATCAGAATCCACATTCGTGATCAAAAGCTTAGTTTTCGTGCCAACCTTTAACCAGATTACTCAAGATAAACAAGCCTAAAACCGTACCAACAGGAAAGGCCGCCAACGCAAGAATAGCAAGAAATCCACCTAAGTATCGTGCCCACTGTTGGTGAAATTTAAGTCCTCTAGCCGTTACGAGTAAGGCAGTAATAAATCCGACAAAGATGCCGATTATTGGCCAAAAATAAGTATCTGGATGCTCAAGCTCTGCACCCAGCATATCAACTACGAGTACAGACAACATTATGGTCACGACAATAAAGATAAGCACCCATGAAAAGATGGCCAATAAATGTCCCGCATTCTGTGTATTCGTTTTAACCTTACTGTCTGTCATTTCTGCCCTGTTATTTGTGCTGTTAAATTGAGGTTATATTGTAATAGATAATGTAGTAGTGAGAGAGTTCAATTCACATCCACTTAATCACTCGCATCATTTATTTAACATAATATACATTATACGAAGTAATGCAATTTCATAGGTCTCGTGTTATTAAGTTTTTTAAATCACCTCCTATGCATAACATGGGTATTAGACCACCCCTTTCTCGCATACAACATAAATACGCTAAACAATTCAATAAAAGAATAGAATAGGCGACAATGGAATCAATATGTTTGTCGAGTTTTGGATAGAAGGTATTGATAATGGCAAGAATCGAGTAGGCGGCGATTTGTATTTGATAATCTTAGAAACATTACAAGCGAATCATATCGAAATTCCATCACCACAACGTGATGTACACATCAAACAATAAATATAAAGGTAATATATGGGTACTTCAATGAGTTTAATCGTAGTCGTTCTTTTACTAGCGACGAATGCTTTCTTTGTCGCAGCAGAATTTGCATTGGTTAAAGCGCGGGGATTTCGTATTGATGCGCTGGCTGAACAAGGCAATGCACCAGCCATGATGACCCAGAAAATACAACAAAATTTAGAAGCTTACTTGGCCGCCTGTCAGCTAGGTATTACGATGGCCTCATTAGGTCTTGGCTGGGTAGGTGAGCCAGCTATCGCCGCACTGCTGGAGCCTGTACTGTCATCATTTAAGCTTTCTGAGACGATGGTCCATACGGTCGCCTTTTTGACAGGTTTTCTAATTTTTTCATCGTTACATATTATTATTGGTGAACAAGTCCCTAAAACCTTTGCCATTCGCAAACCTGAAGCTATGTCACTCATGGTGGCCTACCCTTTGCACTGGTCGTATATTGCTGTTTACCCCTTTAACTGGATGTTGAATAAAGTATCAGGCTGGATTTTAAAACAATTTGGTGTAGAAGAAGCTGGCCATGGAGAAGTGCTGAGTGGTGATGAAATCAAAGGTCTCGTCAAAACTTCTTACGAACATGGGGAAATAGAAATGGGTAAGGCGCGCATGCTACGCAATCTGTTTGAATTTGATGAGCGCCGCATCGGGCGCGTCATGATTCCAATTAGTGCCACATACAGCATTGATATCAATGGGGATTTAAACAAGAATCTTAGAATTATTCGAGAATCAGGTCACTCACGCTTTCCTGTCATCAATAGCGATCATGATGATGAAATCAAAGGAATTCTACTGGTAAAAGACATATACAATGCATTACTCGATGGTGTGAAAGAACCTTGGAACGACCTTGCAAAGTACTATCGTGAGCCGCTTATCATTCCTGAAACACAACGCGTCTCTAAATTGTTTGAGCTGATGCGCTCACGCAGGGCTCACATGGCGTTGATTGTCGATGAATATGGTAATTTTAGCGGCATCGTCACACTAGAAGACCTGCTGGAAGAAATCGTCGGCGAGATACATGACGAAACTGATACCGAAGAAAGTACGATTGATATCCAGAATATCGCCGAGAACCAATGGGAAGCTTATGGCTTAATCTCGATTGCCGATTTGGGTCGTGCGACTGGTTACCACCCAGAAGACTCAATGGATGCTAATACCATCTCCGGCTTGTTTTTACAGAAACTGCAGCGCATGCCTAAAGCCAATGACAGCATCGAAGATCGAGGCTATCAGTTTAGCATTCTCACAATTGAAGACCATCATATTGGCAGAGTCACGATTGAAAAAATAGTTGGTGTTGGCGTAGATTGATCAGTTTAGCGTATAAAGTATTTGTTGGTCTGTCGGCGAACACTTGGTTGGTGAAAGCCGCTCGAAAAGTCGGCCTACACAGGCCAACGTCTTAGTAACGTCCTTCAAATGAAACGTCATTGCCTGGATTGGCTCATGCAAGCGCTTTAAAGCGCCCTCTTACTTTGTATTAAGCCTTTAAATGTATGATTGACTACGAGCAGGTGTAAAAAAACCGTCTATTAAGACGGCTTTAAATGGCTGTTAAGTCGTATTGGTATTAACGGTTGTTAAAGAATGCAACGTTAGCAACGTGATTGTTAACAAAAGTCACTTCAACTTCCTTGTAAGTATGCTTAGGATCGTAGCTGACGATACCTGCGTAATACCACATTTCAACCTTAACTGGTTTTGATTTAGATTTTTTAGCACCATCAAATTTTTTGCCTGTTACTTTTTCAGCATTACTCGGCTTAACGGAAACGTGCTGTTTAACTGGCTTACCTAGTTTTTCTAAAACAACTTTCTTCGTTTTACCGCTGAAGTTACTTAAGAATTCATTTTCGGTGTATATCTTATCTGCTGCGTTTGCTAGACCTGCGATAGCAAATGAAGCAATGGTAAGACTAAGGGCAAGCTTTTTAAATGCATTAAAATTCATAGTATTTTCCTAAATTGATAGCTGTTAAACGATTTGACTGCAGCTGCGTTGACATCGGTTAGTATAACTTAGCTGATGTGATTTACTCGCTAATTTGAATGCTCATCCCATCATAGCCAACTGCAACGTTACTCGGCAGCATTTTTGTTAAGGCTTCGTATTCTAATTCATGTGTCATGTGAATCAAAACACTTTGTTTGGCTTTTATCTGACCAATGTAGTCTAGACTTTGTTCAATATTAATATGTGTTGGATGTTCTGCGACCCGTAAACAGTCGATTAAGAGCAAATCCAAGCCTTCCAGTAATGGCATAGATGTCGCCGGAATTGATGATACATCGGTCATATAGGAGATATTGCCGATACGATAAGCGAGTATTGGCATGCGGCCATGCATCACGGGAATGGGCGTAATCGTTGTGCCAAAAAGATCAAAGGGCGCGTTAACCTCATTGATGGCCAATACAGGTAAATCCCAAAAGTCACATGGCTCGCGTAAGGTGTAGCCGAACTTATCTTTGATATGCTTAACGGCTTCTTTGTAAGTGTAAAGCGGTATCTGTTCTTTATTGACTTGGCAAAAGGCACGCAAATCATCAATGCCATGTATATGATCAGCATGCGTATGCGTATACAGTACGGCATCGACATGGGTAATACCTTCTCGTAGCGCTTGCAAACGTAAGTCTGGACCAGTATCGATGAGTATATTTTCACCAGAATCCAAGGTAATGATGCTAGAACAGCGCGTTCTTTTATTACGTGGATTTTCTGAGGTGCAAGTATCGCATTGGCAGCCAATCGCAGGCGTGCCAGCGCTAGAGCCTGCTCCTAATATCGTTAGCTGCATACCGCACCTAATTGTTTTGTATGTTTAAATAACTTGAAGAAATTTGCTGTTGTCACTTTTGCAACTTCTTCTACGCTAATACCGCGTAAATTCGCAATCTCTTGTGCCACATATTTGACGTAAGCAGGTTGATTGGTTTTACCGCGGAATGGCATAGGTGCTAAATAAGGCGAATCGGTCTCGATTAACATGCGCTCTAGCGGTATTTGTTTTGCCACTTCTTTAAGTTCTAAAGCGTTTTTAAACGTAACAATGCCAGAGAATGAAATATAAAAGCCCATTTCTATCGCAGCAAGCGCCATTTCTAGACTTTCTGTAAAGCAATGCAGCACCCCGCCTGCGCGTTCAACACCCTCTTCTCGCATAATACTCAGCGTGTCACCCACGGCTTTTCGGGTATGAATAACCACTGGCTTTTGGGTGATAATCGCTGCTCGAATATGGGTGCGAAAGCGTTCGCGCTGCCATTCTAAATCACCTGTTAATCGAAAGTAATCCAGGCCTGTCTCACCAATCGCAACCACTTTGGGGTGATTGGCGAGTTTAACGAGTTCTTCAACAGTGGGCTCTTGTATATTTTCATAATCCGGATGTACGCCAACAGAGGCATAGAAGTTCTCATACTGCTCTGCAAGGCCAAGGACTTCTGGAAACTTATCCAAAGTGACAGAGATGCATAGGGCATGGCCTACTTTCTCATCATGCATTAACTGCCTTACGGATTGAATGTTTTCAGATAACTCTGGAAAGTTAAGGTGACAGTGTGAATCAACGAACATGATGACCTTGCATGGCATTAGTGGAGCGAGTGGATTTGAGTGCGCTACCCAGTACAGTTTCTATTTTCTTTTTCACGTCTTCACCGCCATCTTTTTCGCTAAACTGCACCCCAACACCTTGCGGACGAGTGCTATGAGAGACAGGACAAACCCACACTACTTTGCCGACGACTTTCAACTTAACAGAGTCTTCCATCAAACTTAACAGCATGAACACCTCATCACTCATATTAAAAGGCTTATTCGTTGGGATAAACAAGCCGCCGCCTTTTACATAGGGCATATAGGCAGTAAATAAAGCGATCTTTTCCTTGATAGCTATTGAAAATACACCCGGCTTATTGCTGACTAATTGTTCGGTAGTAGGATCTAAAATCAATAGAATGTGTTCCCTGATTTATTATTGAAATATCTTTGTATATTGTAAAAGTAAGTTCTCTAACTGCATTTCATGGCTGAGCGGATGATTTGCCGCTCTTTTTGCCTGAACTAAGTTTTTTTGAAATTGCACTAATGCACTCAAGTTTACGCTTTTACACAAGGCTTGCAAAGTAGCTGCTTGTGGTGCGTGATAATGTGCACTTTCAGCTAACTTAGAGCTCATTAAATCAAAAACCCATTTTTGTATGAGCTGAATAGCGCCATCCATACCTGCAGATAAGAATAAAGGTGCTGAAGAAAAAGGATTTAGCTTGCCGCCCATTGATAGCTGCTTAAGCAGATTGTCATTAGTTTCTAGCTGCGATTGCATTTGCAAGGCGACTAATGGCGCACCGCCAGCATAGGCAAGAGTCGCTTCTGGGTTACTCATGCCCTGCTCCGTTAGCCAAGCCATGGCATCAGCTTTTGCTGGAATAGGAAAATCGACCGCTTGGCAACGGCTCATAATGGTTGGTAATAAGCGCTGCGGCTGGCTCGCTACCAATAAAAACAAGGTATTGGCTGGCGGTTCTTCTAGCATCTTAAGCAAGGCGTTGGCTGAGGCAAGGTTTAATGCCTCTGCTGGCGCAATCAGAATGATGCGACGGCCTTTTACCTGATGCGTAGAAAGGCTTAAATAATCATTCAGCTGTCTAATTTGATCAACGGAAATTTGTGTTTTCTTACCTATTTTCTTCTTAGTGGATGACTCGCTATTGCTATCATCCTCAGGGCTAATTAGCCTGAAGTCTGGATGTGTTCCCTCCTTTAGCCACAAACAGCTTGTACAGGCTCCGCAGGCTTGCTCTGCGTTTGATTGTTCAGTGCGTGGTTGCTGACATAACAGCGCATGAGATAACTGCGTAGCAAAATCGAGCTTACCAACCCCTGCTCGACCTCGTAACAATAACGCATGTGGCAACGAATCCTTTCGCTGCATAATATTCTGCCACTGTGGCTTATTCCATAATAATTTCATAATAAAATCAAATTCTTAACAGAAAATCTTCAATTGTTACTTTAACTTCTTTCGCAACCGTTTTCAACGGTTGGTTAGCATTAATAATACGGAAGCGTGTTGGGTATTGCTTGGCTCTTGCTAAGTAAGCATTGCGTAGCTTCTCAAAAAACTCAGCATCTTCACGCTCAAACTTATCTGGCGTTCTAGCTGAAGCTAACCGTGCAATGCTCACCTCAACAGGAACATCAAACAAGATGGTCATGTCAGGTTGCAGTTCATCTTGTACCCATTTTTCTAACACGGTAATTTTATCGACAGACACAGATTTTGCACCTGCTTGGTAAGCATAGGTTGCATCTGTAAAGCGGTCTGAAATGACACAATCGCCTCTTGCCATTGCTGGAGCAATCACTTTAGCAATGTGTTCCCTACGTGCCGCAAACATCAACAAAGTCTCTGTTTCTGCATGCATCGCTTTGTGTAGTAAGATTTCTCGCAACTCTTCTGCTAGCTTTGTACCGCCTGGCTCACGTGTGCAAACAACAGTTTCACCGTGCGATTCTATTTGGCTAACGATATTGGGGATGTGGGTGCTTTTCCCAGCGCCATCCATACCTTCTAGGGTAATAAACTTGCCTACTGCCATTAATTAATCACTTTAATCATTTACCTTTTAAGTTGGTATTTTGCCACAGCACGGTTGTGCTGGGTTAACGAATTAGAGAATGCATGACTCCCATCACCCCTTCCGACAAAGTAAAGTGCTTTTGTCTTTGCAGGGTGCAATGCGGCTTCAATCGCGGCTAAGCTCGGCATAGCGATTGGCGTTGGTGGTAAGCCACCTCTGGTGTAAGTGTTGTACTCAGTATCGGTATGTAAGTCTTTACGGCGAATATTGCCTTTAAACTTACTGCCCATGCCATAGATTACCGTTGGATCAGTCTGCAGCCGCATACTGATTCTGAGTCGATTGAGAAAAACGCCTGCAATCATTGGTCGTTCAGATGCTTTACCTGTTTCTTTTTCGATAATAGAAGCCATTATTAATGCTTCGTAGCTATTTTTGTAAGGCAAGCCAACTTCTTTCTTTTCCCAAGCAGCGGCTAGTTTAGCCGTCATTGCTTCATAAGAGCGTTTTAACAGCTTGATATCTTTGGCGCTACTATCAATGTGGTACGTGTCAGGAAAGAATAAACCCTCTGGGTGTTGTTGCTTTGCGCCGATCAAGGTCATGATATTGGCATCAGTTAAATCTTGAATGGTGTTTTTTATCGAATGATTTAATGCCAACTGCTCACGTATTTCTTTAAATGTCTTGCCTTCTATTAAGGTAATTTTACCCTGCGTCGTTTTGCCTTCATTCAGCAGCAGCAAGAGCTGGAATGGTGTTGTTGATTGATCAAGTTTATATTCGCCAGCTTGCAATGACGATGCTTTACGCAGACTACGCGCTAATAATACAAAGGGCTTAGCCTCAGTAAGTACACCTTGCACGACCAATTGATTGGCTATACTAGACAAGCCACTCTGTGGTTTAATGACTACTGTTTGGGAGCCATTAATATTGAGTGGTGTTTTAGCGTAATGATCTAACCACGCAATAAAACCAACTGCGCCGAGTACAGCGACAAATAAACTGAATAAAATAAACCGCTTCATGCGTGCAATGCTTTCCGCAGTTTTTCTGCTAATGATTGTTTCGCCCACTGCTGACCTGCTAGCTTACGGACCTGCCATGCGCCAAACAAGCTATTACAGATGACGACTTCATCTGCGGAGTGTAAATCCTTCAAATTCATTCTTTCTATTGCGGTATTCAATTCCAATCGTTTGGCATGTGCCAGAATTTGCTTGCGGGTAATACCTGCAACACCACATTGATCCAGTTTTGGTGTGATGAGCGTATCTCCATAGCGCGCAACAATATTAGCCGCAGTGCACTCAATCACATTGCCTTCCATATCTAACATAACACCTTCTGCAACTTTCGGATCATGCCACTCCATACGCGCCAGTACATTATCGAGACGGTTTAAGTGCTTAATACCCGCCAGCTTCGGCTGATGGGTAATGCGCGTATCACACAAATGCAGTACAACCCCTTCTGAAAAATTCACTTCAGGGTAATCTGGCATGCTAGATTTAATCATGACACGCATCGGCATGGTAATTGCAGGTGGGTTGTATCCACGCTCACCTTCTCCACGGGTGACGATGATTTTTACAACGGCAGAAAATTCATCAACATCAAATATTTTCTTGAAGTCTGAGATGAAGGTATCGGCACTTGGGCAAACAATCCCGATGGCACTGCAATCTGCAAATAAGGTTTGATAATGCATAGGCCAATGTTCTGGGAGGCCATTAATAATCTTGATGGTTCTAAAAACACCATCACCATATGCAAAGCCTCTATCAAGTGGTGAGATAGGTGCGCTAAAACTGCCGTTAACAAGGCTTGTGTGTTTGATTTGCATAGCCAACATTAAAACATAGGCAACAGTAACAAAAAAGCCTGTGACAACAATTGCACAGGCTTTTTTTGATTGTTTCTGTTTTAAAGACTCGTCTTAGACTTTTTTAAATACTAGCGACCCATTTGTACCACCAAAACCAAAGTTATTTTTTAAGGCGTATTCTATTTTCATATCACGCGCCGTATTAGCACAATAATCTAAGTCGCAATCAGGATCTTGATTAAAGATATTAATGGTTGGTGGAGACATTTGATTATAAATAGACAAGACAGTAAAAACAGACTCTAAGCCGCCTGCACCGCCTAATAAGTGACCTGTCATTGATTTGGTTGAGTTAACCACTAGCTTATGTGCGTGATCGCCAAACGTCACTTTAATCGCGTTAGACTCATTCGTATCACCCAGGGGTGTCGAAGTACCATGTGCATTCAAAAAGTTAACTTGATCAGGGTTCACGCCAGCATTATTAAGCGCATTATTCATTGATCGGCGCGGGCCATCTATATTCGGTGCAGTCATATGAAAAGCGTCAGCACTCATACCGTACCCAACTAATTCTGCATAAATTTTGGCGCCACGTGCTTTGGCATGCTCATACTCTTCTAACACCATGACGCCAGCACCCTCACCCATCACAAAGCCATCACGGTCTATATCCCATGGACGACTAGCGGTTTCAGGATCGTCATTTCTAGTGGTAAGCGCTTTTGCAGATGAAAATCCACCAATGGAAAGCTCTGTAATCGCCGCTTCAGCGCCACCGGCAACCATCACATCTGCATCACCATACTCAATCATGCGAAAGGCATCACCGATACAGTGTGTACCTGTTGTACAGGCCGTCACCACAGCTACATTTGGACCTTTTAGCCCAAGTTTAATGCTAAGGCTCCCAGAAATCATATTAATAATGGTACCAGGAATGAAGAACGGAGAAATTTTGCGAGGCCCACCTGCATCAAAGCTATCATTGGTCGCTTCAATCGTGCCTAAACCACCAATGCCAGATCCAATTTCAACGCCAATACGTTCAGCATTCTCTTCAGTGACAACAATACCACTGTCATTAAATGCTTCTATACCTGCTGCCATGCCATATTGGATAAAAGTATCCATACGGCGTGCCTCTTTTGCAGAGATAAAATCTTCGACATTAAAATCGTTTACTTCACCCGCTATTTGACAAGCAAAATTGCTAGGATCAAACTTTGTAATACGCGTGATGCCAGACTTGCCAGCAATTAAATTTTTCCAAGCAGTGCTAGCACCTGTACCAACAGGAGATACCACGCCCAAGCCAGTAATAACGACTCTACGTTTTGACATAATCTTTAGGAATCAGCTCTTTTACAAGGGCTGATTATTTTGAATTTATTTGAGGTTTGTATTGATGTAATCAACAGCAAGTTTGACCGTTGTGATTTTCTCAGCTTCTTCATCAGGAATTTCAGTATCGAATTCCTCTTCTAAAGCCATTACCAACTCAACTGTATCTAGTGAATCAGCACCTAAGTCATCTACGAAAGATGATTCAATTTTTACGTCAGCTTCATTTGAACCTAGTTGTTCACATACAATTTTCTTTACACGTTGTTCGATGTCAGACATCCATTTACCCCTTTAGTTAAAAATTAGCCTATCCAGCTAAGTGCGTATTCTAGCAAAAGTCTGCAAGAATACAATAAATTAATTTTTGGCTATTTTACGCCATGTACATGCCACCATTCACATGAATGGTTTCACCTGAAATATATGCAGCGTTTGGAGATGCTAAAAATGCGACCGTTGCTGCGATTTCATTGACATTGCCTAGGCGGCCTAATGGTACTCGCGCAAGCATCTGCGTTTTAATGTCTTCTGGTAGCTTAGCTGTCATATCCGTTTCAATAAAGCCGGGCGCAACACAGTTGACGGTGATACCACGACTACCGACTTCTGACGCCAATGACTTAGAAAAGCCTGTCATTCCTGCTTTTGCAGCGGCATAGTTCGCTTGGCCAGCGTTACCCATGTGACCAACCACGCTAGAAATACTGATAATACGACCTTTTCTCGCTTTCATCATTGGACGAAGCACAGCCTTGCTCATACGATAAATTGAGCTTAGGTTTGTTGAAATGACCGTATCCCAGTCATCTTCAGACATACGCATCATCAGCGTATCTTTCGTTATACCCGCATTGTTGACCAAAATGCCAACAGTACCATATTCGGTAGCAATCTCTTTTAATACCGCATCAATTTGTTCAGCATTATTCACATCCAAGGCAATCCCCTTGCCTTTAACGCCCGCTTCTTTAAGCGCGGCTGTAATTCTATCTGCTCCAGATTCGGATGTAGCTGTACCAACCACAACAGCACCTTGTTGACCTAGCGTTTGTGCAATGGCTGCACCAATACCCCGACTAGCGCCAGTCACTAATGTGATTTGATTTTCTAATGACATGAAAAAACCTTTAAATATGTAGTTAAATTATAGCTGGGTTAATGATTTGTACTCAGCCACTGCATCAATATTAATGAGTGCTGTACATGGTAAATCTTTCACAATACGCTTGGTTAAGCCTGTTAAGACTTTACCAGGGCCGCATTCTGCAGATTGGCTAATTTGTAGTTTGTGGATAAGACGTACCGTCTCTCCCCACCTTACTGGTGAATACAATTGGCGAACCAATGCATCTTTGATTTTTTCGCCATCATCATAAGTCACAACATCAGCATTATGAATCACGGGAATGGTTGGTGCGTTCACTATTACGTCTTTCAAATACTCGGACAGCTTCTTTGCCGCAGGTATCATTAATGCACAATGCGACGGTACGCTGACAGGAAGTTGCAATGCGCGCTTAGCGCCCTTATCTTTTGCTAGCATCATTGCACGCTCTACAGCGGCTTTATTACCTGCAATCACGACTTGACCTGGTGAGTTTAAATTCACTGGCGTCACGACTTCACCTTTTGCGCTTTCAATACAAACAGCATCAACCACTTCATCCTCAAGGCCTAGGATTGCCGCCATTGCGCCAACACCTTCAGGAACGGCGCTTTGCATGGCCTCTGCGCGAAATTTAACCAACGGTACTGCATCGGCAAAAGAAATCGCTTCTGCTGCTACTAAAGCGGTGTATTCACCTAGACTATGCCCTACCAAAAACGCAGGCGTAATACCTTTCATGGTTTGATAAACACGCCATGTGGCAACACCTGCGGCCAGCATGAGCGGCTGTGTATGCTCTGTTTGGTTAAGCATGGTGTTTTCTTCTGTCACCATGCTCCAAAAATCCACACCCAGCAAATCAGAGGCTTCAGTGAATGTCTGTTTAATCAATGCAATGCCTTCAAAACCAGCCATCATGCCTATTGATTGTGAACCTTGTCCTGGAAAAAATAATGCTGTTTTAGTCATAATCTACTTTAAATAACCCAATTAAATAATTGATAATATTAATCTTTAAAGATACAAAGATCTAATACTTAACCAATGCAGAACCCCAAGTGAACCCACCACCAAACGCTTCCATTAATATTACGTCACCACGCTTAATGCGTCCATCTTGCACGGCTACATCTAAGGCTAACGGGATAGATGCTGCCGACGTATTGCCGTGCTTATCCACTGTCACTACCACCTTGTCCATCGCCATATTTAGCTTTTTAGCTGTTGCTTTCAGAATGCGAATATTTGCTTGATGTGGTACAAGCCAATCAATATCTGATTTTTGCATGTTATTGGCTGCCAATGTTTCATCTACAATTTGATCCAGTGTATTCACTGCCATTTTAAATACAGCGTTACCTTCCATCGCAATGGTATCTGGCCCTTCTGCATTTCTAGGCACATGCAACATCGCTTCATAATTACCATTGGCATGAAGGTGTGTTGAAATAACTCCTGGCTCTTGGGATGTCTGCAAAATCACTGCGCCAGCACCATCACCCCATAGAATACAATTGCCTCTATCCGTATAGTCTGTAATTTTTGACATCGTGTCCGCACCAACTACTAACACGCACTTGTTTGCACCTGCTTTAATGAAGTTGTCTGCAGTACTGAGGCCATACACAAAGCCGCTACAGACTGCTTGCATATCAAGTGCTGGGCAGTTGTTTGATATACCTAGCTTTTGTTGGACCATCGTTGCCACGCTAGGAAATACTTTATCTGGCGTTGTTGTTGCCACAATAATAAGGTCAATATCAGCTGCATTAATACCTGCGCTTGCAATCGCCTTTTTAGCAGCATGCGCTGCTAAGTCACTAGTCATTTCATCTGATGACGAAATATGGCGTTGACGTATACCTGTGCGTGTAAAAATCCACTCATCTGTCGTATCGACCATTGTCTCTAAGACTTTATTAGATAGTATCTTAGTCGGTAGATAGCTACCTGTTCCAGCAATTCTTGAGTTAATCATATTGTGTTAATCATTCAGTCGTTTTGCTTTCAGCTTCTAGCGCCACTGCTTTAGCAGATTGGATATGCTCAATTTCTAACTGTTCAGTAATGCGTTTAAGTACGCCATTTCGCGCCTCTTCTATCGCAACGTGTATCGCATGGTAAAAACCAAAGCTGTCAGTACCTCCATGGCTTTTCACAACAATACCACGCAAACCTAAAAAGCTTGCGCCGTTATAGCGCCTTGGGTCTAAGCGCTTCTTAAATGCTTTTAAAACTGGCATTGCAAGTAACGCCATTAGCTTGGTCATCCAGTTCTTTTTAAACTCTTGGGATAAAAACTTACCCATCATATGAGCCAAACCTTCAGTTGTCTTTAGTGCTACATTACCAACAAAACCATCACACACCACGACATCAACCGTTCCTTTGAAAATGTCATCACCCTCCACATTACCGTAAAAATTCAGATGGCTTTCACGTAACAGCTCTGCTGTGCGTTTAACAACGGCATTCCCTTTAATATCTTCCGACCCAATGTTGAGCAAGCCGACTGTAGGGTTGGCCTTATGTTCTACACTACTCACTAACATCGCCCCCATCACTGCAAACTGAAGTAGCTGCTCAGCTGTACAATCTGCATTTGCACCCAAATCCAACATGTAAGTACTACCATGCTCAGATGGCAGCACTGATGCGATTGCTGGACGCTCAATACCCGGCAAGGTTTTCAGTACAAACCGCGCAGTAGCCATCAAGGCGCCAGTATTGCCGGCACTAACACAAGCGCTCGCTTCACCCGTTTTCGTCAAATTAATAGCAACACGCATTGAAGAATCTTTTTTGTTCTTCATGGCACTTTGTGGGGACTCATCCATTAGCACCACCTGACTGGCATGGTGAATACGTAATCGCGAGTTAGTTGTAGCTTTATTCGCTTTCAACTCAGCCTGAATAGCATCTTCTGAGCCAATCAAGACAATATTAAGCTGGTCGTCTTCCGCCAACGCTTTGAGTGCGGCAGGCACCGTTACATGCGGCCCGTGATCGCCACCCATTGCGTCAATTGCTAGTGTGATATCCATATTTATGCACTCATTGATTTGCTGATAAGGTGTATTTGAAGTGATGAGGAGTTAATTGTCAATTGCTGAACCATATTTTTCTTTTTGATTTCTGCATTGGCTTCAGATAGACAAACGCCGCGCTATAAAAAATAGTCGCGGCGTTTGTAGCGGCATTAAAAATTGATTTAATTCTAAATGCCGCTAATGCGTAATTTACTCGCCTTTAGTTGCCATTACTTTACGGCCACGATAAAAACCGCTTGGGCTTATGTGATGACGTAAATGTGTTTCGCCAGTTGTAGGCTCAACAGCTAAAGGTGGATTCGTCAAAGAATCATGTGAACGATGCATGCCACGTTTTGAAGGTGACTTTTTGTTTTGTTGAACTGCCATGTTAATGCTCCAAGCTTAAAAATTAATTCCTGTTTGTTTGTTATACAATTGTTATTCAAACAGCTAATCAAGCATCATAATCTATTTACCCCTCTGCTGTAAACAAAAACACACCTTAAATTTTTTATTTAATAAAATCTCTCAATACAGCGAAAGGATTGGGCTTTTCTACATCCTCTTTAACGAGTGGCTTGCATGCATGTTCGTGTAAAGGACCTAGCGGCATTGCTATCAGCAACTCATCTTCAACCAACTCATCCACATTCATTTCACGTGACATTTCCAACCAGTCCACCTCTTCATCGCCCTCAAATGACTCCGGCTCAGTTTCAGCAATCACATAGGTATAGTCTAAAGAAAAATCAAGCTCCATCGTTTGTAAGCAGCGTTGACATAAAACGGGAAGTGTCGCCTCAACATGCAAAGCCAAGCTTGGCAAATGAAACTGTGAAGCAACTCCCATTAATGTATACCTAATTATTTTTGGTGATTGCTGCCCCACATCTAATAGATCAAGCATGCGTTCACAGTTTTTAACATCGATTTCCTGCGAAATTTCATCTTGATTTTTTGCAAAATCCAGATTGTTAATCAGTAATGGTTTCATATTTGCAGATACTACCAAAAAGTAAATAATACCGTCATATTACTTGCTTTAGTGTTTTGCAGAAAGAGGGTGCATGATATAATTAAGGTTGTTAGAAGTTTAAGAGAAAGCAGTAAGTGTGTTCAAAAAAATCCTAGTGGCAAACCGTGGGGAAATAGCTGTGCGTATCGTACGCGCCTGCTCTGAAATGGGTATTAAATCAGTGGCTATTTATGCTGATGCTGATCGTCGTGCTTTACATGTAAAGAAAGCCGATGAGGCTTATAGCCTAGGGTCAGACCCTGTCGCAGGCTATTTAAATGCACATAATATCGTTAACATCGCGACCGCTTCTGGCTGCGATGCATTGCACCCTGGTTATGGCTTTTTATCTGAAAATCCTGAATTAGCTGAGATTTGCGCCAAACGCGGTATTGCCTTTATTGGGCCATCCGGAGCGGTTATTCGCAAAATGGGCGATAAAATTCAGGCTAGAATTGCCATGACAGCGGCTGGTGTGGCCTGTACGCCAGGGAGTGATGGCAATTTAGCTAGTTTAGATGAGGCTGTCATCTTAGCGAAAAAATTAGGCTACCCAGTCATGCTAAAAGCCACCAATGGCGGCGGCGGTCGAGGTATTCGTCGCTGTGATAGTGAGGGTGATTTGCTGAACAATTACGATCGTGTGATTTCAGAAGCGAGTAAAGCCTTTGGTAAGCCTGAAGTGTTTTTAGAAAAATGTATTGTTAATCCACGCCATATCGAAGTGCAAATTTTGGCTGATAGTCAAGGTGATGCGATTCACTTATATGAGCGTGATTGCTCTATTCAGCGTCGTAATCAAAAATTAATTGAGATTGCACCTTCTCCACAGCTATCAGAAACACAACGTGAATATATTGGCAACCTAGCCGTCAAAGCGGCAAAAGCTGTTGGCTATCGTAATGCAGGTACGGTTGAATTTTTACTTGATGTCGATAATCGATTCTACTTCATGGAAATGAACACACGATTACAAGTTGAGCATACAATTACCGAAGCGATTACGGGTGTAGATATTGTGCAAGAGCAAATACGTATCGCGTCTGGCTTACCTTTGCGTTATAAGCAAAGCGAAATTAGTTTCCGTGGCTTTGCGATTGAGTTCCGTATTAATGCGGAAGATCCTAAAAATGACTTTCTACCGAGCTTTGGTAAAATCACACGCTATTACTCACCGGGCGGCCCTGGTGTACGCATGGATGCCGCGATTTATACAGGCTATGTTATTCCGCCCTACTACGACTCAATGTGCGCCAAGTTAACGGTTTGGGCCTTGGATTGGGAGCGTGTAATAGAACGTGGGCGCCGTGCATTAGATGACGTAGAAGTCTACGGTATTAAAACAACAATCCCTTATTATCAAGAAATTCTGAAACACCCTGACTTTAGGGCTGCCAATTTCAATACGAGCTTTGTGGAATCACATCCAGAATTAACCAACTACGCAGTAGAACTACCTCCAGAACTCATTGCTGCAGCGATTTCGGCCGCAATTGCAGCACATAATGGCATTTAATTTTTAAAGATTTTAATTATGAAAAAAATAAATATTACCGAATTAGTCCTACGTGATGGTCACCAATGCATGATTGCAACGCGCTTGCGTACAGATGACATGCTCCCTATTTGTTCCAAACTTGACTCTATTGGCTTTTGGTCACTAGAGGCTTGGGGTGGCGCAACATTCGATGCTTGTGTTCGTTTCTTAAAAGAAGATCCATGGGAGCGCTTAGCTAAGTTACGTAAAGCATTGCCAAATAGCCGCATTCAAATGCTGCTACGCGGTCAAAACTTACTAGGCTATCGTCACTATTCGGATGATGTTGTACAAGCTTTCGTACAAAAGTCTGCTGATAATGGCGTAGATGTGTTCCGTATTTTTGATGCGATGAATGATATGCGCAACCTTAGAACCTCTATCGAGGCAGTTAAGAAAGCCAAGAAAACTGCAGAAGGCGCCATTAGCTATACCACTAGCCCAAAACACGATGTCGCGCACTTTGTTGCCTTAGCAAAGGAATTAGAAGAAATGGGGTGTGATACGCTTGCCATTAAAGACATGGCTAGCTTGCTAACACCACAAACAACCGCTGAGCTAGTTAAAGCGCTTAATGAAGCGATTAGCATCCCTATTCACTTACATAGCCATGCAACATCTGGTTTAGCCAGCATGAACTTGATGCGAGGCGTTGAAAATGGCGCGACCATTATCGACACGTGTAACTCTGCCTTTAGTGAAGGTGCTAGCCACCCAACAACGGAAAGTATTATCGCTGCGCTACAAGGTACTCAATATGATACTGGTTTAGATATTGGTGCTGTACAAGAAGTGAGTGAGTATTTCCGTGAAGTGCGAAAAAAATACTGGCAGTTTGAAAGTGCTTTTACTGGTGTCGACACACGTGTATTAGTGAATCAAGTGCCGGGTGGAATGATTTCTAACCTAAGCAATCAACTAAAAGAACAAGGTTCATTAGATAAAATGAATGATGTTCTAAAAGAGATCCCACGTGTACGTGAAGATTTAGGCTATCCACCTTTAGTGACGCCAACGTCGCAAATTGTTGGTACGCAGGCGGTATTAAACGTCATGACTGGTGAGCGTTATAAAACGATTACCAATGAAGTGAAAAACTATTTCTTAGGCCAATATGGTCAACCCATTAGCCCGGTGAATGCTGACATACAAAAAATGGCGATTGGCGATGCAGAATTGATTACTTGCCGCCCTGCTGATATGCTGAAGCCTGAAATGGAAAAACTAAAAAGCGATGTTGATCGCCTGGCGAAAAGTGAGGAAGATGTTTTAACTTATGCTATGTTCCCAGATATTGGCGAAAAATTCTTACAAGAGCGCAATGCAAGCTCTTTAGTAACGGAACAGCTATTATCGAAAGAAGATGTTCATGCAAGTGGCCCACGTTATGCACCGAATGAGTTCAACGTAACGCTGCATGGAGAAACCTTTCATATCAAGCTAACAGGCACAGGCCATGAAGGTGATGAAGTACGTCCTATCTATGTATCTGTCGATGGTATTGCTGAAGAAGTCATGGTGGAAACACTCAGTGAAATTGAATTACCAGGTGGCGTGCAAGGCACAGGTGCTAATGTTAAAAAGAAAAGCACTTCATCAAGTGGTCGCCCTCGTCCAAGCCATAAAGGTTGCATCACAACCGCAATGCCAGGCAGCATTATTGATGTTAAGGTAGCAATTGGTGACAAAGTAAAAGCTGGCGATGCTGTCCTAGTGATTGAAGCAATGAAGATGGAAAATGAAATTGAAGCTTCTACCTCAGGTACCGTTGTAGCGATTAATGTACAAAAAGGTGACAGTGTGACGCCAGATGAATCATTACTTGAGATCCAACCTGATTAAATTCATCACACCCTCGAAAGAGCCGGCAGCCATCCTATCGGCTTTTTTATTGAATTAATACTATATTGATGAGTCCATATTAAAATGAAACAAACTATTATTCTAGCTTCATCTTCTATTTATAGGCGTGAGATTTTACAACGCTTGCAGATGAACTTCAGCACGGTCTCTCCACATACGGATGAAGCAATACTTGAAGGTGAGAAGCCGCAAGAAACTGCGCTACGATTATCACAAGATAAAGCCAAAAAAGTAGGTGCTGAATACCCGCATGCACTTATTATTGGATGTGACCAAGTCGCCACACTCAATGGCAAACAGCTAGGGAAGCCACTCAACCATAATAATGCAACCAAACAGTTACGTGCCATGCGTGGAAAAGAAGTCACTTTTCACAGTGCTTTATGCTTATACAATGCTGAGACAAACAACATTCAGGCAGAAGTCGTGCCTTATTTGGTCAAGTTTAGAAAACTAACAGACGAGCAGATTGAAAACTATTTAACGAAAGAGCAACCTTATCATTGCGCAGGCAGCGCAAAATCGGAAGGTTTAGGTATCGCGTTGATTGAAAGTATGACTGGTGACGATCCAAATGCACTCATTGGATTACCTCTAATCAAACTGGTTACCATGCTGAAAAATGAAGGTGTGAACATAATATAAGCTTAACCGTTACATATCTCACCAATATAAGGAGATTTACATGCTTAAACCACGCTTTATCGCATTAGCACCTAGTTTTGTAGTATTAACTCTCAGCACGATTATCCCTATGTCAAGTTTGATGCCATTGACCATAAACTTAAAAATGAAGCGATCCGCTTAAAGCTAGGCAGTGCATTTAATGTCACCGCAGATAAAATACAAACTGACTTCAAAAAAGTGTCGAATAGAGAGTATAAAACCGCATTTGAAATCAAACTTAAAAATGCAAAAAAAGGGGCAGCTCCCGTCACTATACATGAACCAATTGGTGCTGATGGGCGTATTCTTTCAGAAAGCGCCAAACACACCAAAGTGAATAGCCGCCTTGCACAATGGAAAATAAAAGTGCCTGCTGAAGGTGAAACTAAACTCACTTATCGTACCATAGTTAAATATTAATCATCTCAATACTAAAGGCTACTATGCTCACTAATGCTAAATATGGCACCCTCTATTTCATTCCCGTTACGATGGGCGCCGACAATATGAGTCTAGTCTTACCGCCAGACGTCATTAGCATCACACAGGGTTTAGATGAGTTTGTCGTTGAGAATGAAAAAACAGCACGACATTTCCTAGGTGCCATTAAGCACCCTAAAACGATTCGTGACATCAAGTTCAGCACGCTCAATAAGCGCACAGATGAAAAAGACATTCCAGAATTGTTAGATTCATTAATCGCAGGTAAGGATGTCGGCTTAATGTCAGAAGCAGGATGTCCTGGCATTGCTGACCCTGGTGCTAAGCTAGCAGCATTAGCGCATAAAAAAGGCATTCTTGTAGCGCCTTTAGTCGGGCCTAGCTCGCTTTTGCTTGGTTTAATGGCCTCAGGCCTTAACGGACAGCGCTTTAGCTTTCTAGGCTATATAGCCGTCGAAAAAGCAGCACGAGTCAAAGAGCTTAAAACCATTGAACAAAAATCAAAAACACATCAAGAAACACAGCTATTTATTGAAACGCCATTTCGCAATCAACATTTATTAGAAGATATATTGTCTAATTGTGATGGCGAGACGGAGTTATGTATCGCTTGCAATATTAGCTTACCTGACGAATTTATTGTGACAAAACGTATTCGGGCATGGAAACAAACAGAGTTACCTGATTTGCATAAGAAACCAACGGTGTTCTTGTTGCTAGCCTAACAACTTTTTCACCGGGGCATAACTACGCCTATGCACCGGTGAAACACCGTGCTCTTGCAATAAGGCCATGTGCGCTTTTGTTGGATAACCTTTATGCTGCGCAAAGCCATACATCGGATACTGCTTATCTAGCTCATAAAGGTTGGCATCACGTGCCGTTTTAGCCAAGATAGAGGCGGCAGATATAGCCTGCACTTTACTATCCCCTTTGACAATCGCTTCACAGGACAAGCTAATGTTTGGACGTTTGTTGCCATCTACTTGTACGTGTATCGCCTGCCCGTTCAACACCTCAGCAAACTCTTTATGCATCGCCTCAACAGCACGTTTCATTGCAAGCAGGCTGGCCTTCAAGATGTTAATCTCATCAATTTCTTCAACGCTACTAGTCGCAATAGCCCATGCCAGTGCTTGCTGTTTGATTTCGATGGCTAACGCATCACGTCTTTTTTCTTTAATTTTTTTGGAGTCAGCAAGGCCTGAGATTGGGTGGCCAGCATCTAAAATGACAGCAGAAGCATAAACAGCACCGGCTAATGGCCCTCGCCCTGCTTCATCAACACCGCAGATGAGTTGGTTTGCATGCTGATTCATCACTGAAAAACAGTCACGGCAAATAAGAAATTACTACTTCAGCCGCCTTTTTCGCTGAATTTTGTTTCAGTGTTCGATGAATATCGGTAAAGATTTCTTTAATTTCCTTTAACCTTTTTTTATCTTCCAACATCGAAATCATTGTTGCATTTAGTTTTTCCGGCGTTGCGTCTTTTTGCAACAGCTCTGGCACTATATATTTATTTGCCAATATGTTGGGCAACCCAACATAAGGGATATAACGCATGACCTTAAGTAACCACCAACTGATTGTCGACATGCGATAGGTGATAATCATCGGCTTCTTTAACAGTGCAGCTTCTAATGTTGCTGTACCAGAAGCAACCACCACAAAATCAGCCGCTTCCATTGCGTCATGCGCATGGCTAAATAACAACTTCATTTCAAGTTCATGATTACTACTTTTAGCCAATGCTCGATCAAAAATGTCACGTGTTTTACGAGTAATCAACGGCACAATAAACTTAGCGGAGGGATGATGTTCAGTCATTAGTTCAGCTGTTTGAACGAAAAACTCAGCATGTTGCTGCACTTCTGATTGGCGACTACCTGGCAACATCGCAATCACCAATTCATCTTGTCTTAACTTTAATAGCCCACGTGCCGCTCTTTTGTTAGGCCTTAGTGCTAGCTCATCAGCAAGTGGATGCCCGACATAGGTGACTGGTAAATTAACTTTTTCATACAACGCTGGCTCAAATGGGAAAAGTGCCAACATATGGGTAACAGCTCGTTTGATTTTATGAATCCGCCCACCTCGCCATGCCCAGATAGATGGGCTGACATAATGAATAGTAGGGATGCCATGCTTTTTCAGCTTTCGTTCAAGCCAAAAATTAAAATCCGGAGCATCTACGCCAATAAAAATATCTGGCTTTTCTATCAGGATTTGCGCTAATAAGGCTTTTCTTAATTTAAGCAACCCATGCAAATGCTTGATTACCTCAAAATATCCTCTAACAGATAACCGTTCCATCGGGTACAAAGTCTGCACGCCTTCGCTCATCATCTTTGGACCAGCAATGCCAAAAAAACTTAAGTTTTTACGTTGCTTCTTAAGGGCACTAATTAAATGTGCGCCAAGCATATCACCTGAGGCTTCTCCAGCCACGATTGCAATTTTGGTCATCTGTGTGAGTCTTTTAGCGGATAATGCCACGAGTTGATTGGTTTAGAAAATCGGACAGTAATTGAATCTTGCCACACACTTCATGCATAGCCGCCAATTCATTTTTGGCATCTTCAAAGCTAAGGCTTTTACGATATATAGTCTTATATGCACGCTTAATAGCGGCAATTTCATCTGCGGAAAAGCCACGCCTTTTTAGGCCTTCTGAATTAATACCATAGGGTTTAGCATCATTGCCAGCAGCCGTCACATAAGGTGGAATATCTTTAAAAACCATTGCCCCTAGACCTGTAATGACATGTGCACCAACTCGAATAAACTGATGCACAACTGTAAATCCACCAAGAATGGCGTAATCATGTATATCAACATGGCCACATAAGGAGCTATTGTTAGCCATAATCGTATTGTTGCCTATCGTACAGTCATGTGCAATATGCACATACGCCATAATCCAATTATCATTACCAATTTTTGTTGTGCCTTTATCCTGAATGGTACCCCGGTTAAAAGTGCAAAACTCGCGGATGGTGTTGTTATCACCAATTTCTAGCGTCGTTGGCTCATTCTTGTATTTTTTATCTTGTGGCTCTTCGCCCAAAGAAACGTATTGAAAAATATGATTATTCTTACCTATGGTCGTTGGGCCTTTTATGACAGCATGGCTGCCAATACGTGTATTGGCACCAATTTTGACACCAGCTTCAACAATAGAATAAGCACCGACTTCTACACTACTATCTAATTCTGCTTTTGGGTCAATTATGGCTGTTGCATGTATTTTATTTTGCATCAATATCTACTTTAATCGTTGGATTTTACTTAATCTCTTTCAAAATACACATCATACTCGCCTCAGCAACGACTTTACCATCAACAGTAGCCACACCATTATATTTCCAAATACCCTTCAAAACACGATCAATTTTGACATTAAGCACAATTTGGTCGCCCGGGGAGACTGGCTTCTTGAAGCGTGCACTATCAATCCCAGCAAAATAATAGACTGACTCCTCAGTTGGCTTCACATCCATGGTTTTGAATGACAAGATAGCGGCAGCTTGTGCCATTGCCTCAACAATGAGCACACCTGGCATCACAGGATGGTGTGGAAAGTGTCCTGGAAAAAATGGTTCATTAATGGTTACATTTTTAATGGCGGTAATTTCTTTACCTAGCTCCATGGAAATCACTTTATCAACCAACACAAATGGGTAACGGTGTGGAAGATGCTCAAGGATCTCATGAATATTCATGCTGCTATCAGTTGTATCAGTCATTATGAAACTTTCTTATATTACTTACGATAATTTTTTTAAATGCTCAACAGCACTTTCTAATGCTTTCATTTTACTGGTTAATTGGTCTAAATGACGAATATTTGCAGCAGATTTAAGCCACTTTCCATGCTCTTGAAATGGCATTAATGCCGTATAAGTACCTGATTTAAGTATTGATCGCGTAATCACACTACCAATTGAAATAGTAACATTTTCAGCAATACTGAGGTGCCCTAATATGACTACTGCCCCCCCAATTTTACAGTGCTTTCCAACTACGGCACTGCCTGCGATACCCACACAAGCCGCAATCACGGTATGCGCGCCTATACGGCAATTGTGTGCAATCTGTACTAGGTTATCAATTTTCACGCCCTCTTCGATCACGGTATCATCAATCGCACCGCGATCGATTGTTGTGTTGGCGCCGATATCCACATGGTCATGAATGATAGTGTTGCCTACTTGTGGTATTTTCACCCACTGTTTAACCTGCGTTTCATCAGTTTCTTCAGCATAGCCAAACCCATCACTACCAATGACGGCCCCTGAAAAAATATGACAGTGCCGTCCGATTTCACAGCCATGTTTAATCGTTACATTCGCCTCTAGAATAGTAGCGTCACCAACCGTTGTTTCTTTTTCGACAACACAACCAGCACCAATCACAACGTCATCGCCTAAGATAACGCCACGCTCAATAACCACATTCGCACCGATATGACAGCTTTCAGGCACCTTTACAGAATCATCAACACTCGCACTGGTATGTACACCCGCTAATTTTTCATCTGCTGGGTTCAACAATTGAGAAACCTTTGCAAAGTAGGCATATGGGTTTTCTGTAATGATGGCAGGCAATGGTGTTAATGCCGCATGTTCGGATTTTAAGATAACGGCACTTGCATTGGTTGCATGAAGCTGCGTGGTGTACTTGCTATCATTAAAAAAGCTAATAGCCCCATCGCTGGCAATAGCCAAAGAGCCAACATGAGAAACCGTTACATCAGCGCTTTCTTGAGATAGGCGGCCGCCCAATTTATCGGTGATTTGTTTAAGAGATAGATAGTTGCGCATAGAAATTAAGCAGGTGCTACTTTCCGCTTAATAGCTTCAGCACTTTCGCTGTCAGGTCAATTTTAGTGCTAGCATAAGCAACGCCACTATACATCACGAGGTCGTAACCGTCTGACTCTGAAACAGACTTTACCGCATCATTGATGCGGTCTTGCAACACAGCTAACTCTTCATTTTTGCGAATATTGATATCTTCACGCAACTCTCTTTGTTTGCGTTGGAATTCAATTTTAAGGTTAGTCGCTTGGCGCTGCTTGCTACGGCGCTCCACACTGCTCAAACCAGAGCCCTCTTTTTCCAAACTCTCCTCGACTCCCGAGATTTGTTTTTTCATTTTGTCAAGCTCTAGTGAGCGCGGACTAAATTCACGCTCGAGTTTCTTACCGCTTTCAGCTGTTTGAGGTGCCTCTTTCAACAGCCTATCAACCTGAACATAGCCGATTTTGAGTGTCGCCGCACTGATATTAATTGACAGTGCCATCACACATGCAAAAAGTAGTGTTTTTAATAGTTTATGCAATTCCATCTCCAAGTTGGTATACCAGCTTACACTTATATTCTACTATTAAAAACATGATATTTAATCTCTACTAAAATTGCTGGCCAAACTGAAATTGTAAGGATTGTGTCTCATCACCCTCTTCATCATTTAATGGTTTAGCCAGTATTAGCTTCAAAGGGCCAAAAGGAGAGAACCAACTAAGTCCAACACCAGCACTATACCTCCACTCATCGAAGCTTTTCGATTGATCCTCACCATAAACAACACCGCCATCTAAGAATGCACTAATTCTAAACTGTGATGAATCTTTAATCAGTGGTACAGGTACAAACACCTCAGCATTGCCGACGACACGCGTTGTTCCGCCAACTGAGAAATTATTACCAGTTGCTGGATCAATATCGCGAGGACCAAGCGTGCCGTTTTGAAAACCACGAACAGAGTTCACACCGCCTGCAAAAAAGTTTTTAAAGAAAGGATATTTTTTGTCGCCATAGCTATCTGCATAACCAAGCTCACCATTGAGCATAAAGACTGTATTTTTGAATATGTCGTCCTTAAACAATGTATGTTGATATTGAAGCTTATAGTATTCCAAGTCCAAACCTGGCACACCAATTTCCGCAGTCAACCGTTGCAACGTACCTCGGTTTGGAAACAGTAGGTTGTCACGTGAGTCATAGGTCCAGCCCGTTCTGACTTGCAGAGAGTTGGCGTCACACCCAGTCGTATTACCACAAAAATCTAAATACTGTTTAGGACTGTCTACTTCTAAATCAATACTGGTAATATCACCTGTCAAACCGAATGAAAAACTACTTTTTTCTGTTAATGGGACGCCAAAGCGAACCCCTAAACCATAAGAAGAGCTGCTATAAGTACCAATTTGGTCTGTTTGCTGTGTACCTGTATCAACATCTCGTCGATAAATGTCAAAACCTCGACTAATGCCATCTGGGGTAAAGTAAGGGTCCGTATAAGAAAGTGAATAAATGGTATTCACTTTACTCGTATTCAACTGCGCGTTGACACGATTTCCTGTACCCAAAAAGTTATCTTGATTAACAGTAAAGCCAAGTACAACACCATCATTACTAGATAAGCCAGCACCGAACTGAACGCTACCTGTTGATCTTTCAGCCACACTAACATTCAAATCAACCTGATCTGTACTACCCGGCACGGATGGCGTTTCAATACTCACATCGTCAAAAAATCGTGTTCGATCTAAGCGTTCTTTAGACCGCTTAATTGCATCACCCGAATACCAAGACGATTCTAGCTGGCGCATTTCCCTGCGCAATGCCTTGTCTTTTGTGTTGACATTACCTGTCAAATTGATGCGACGTACGTAAACACGACGCCCCGGATCAACGAAGAATGTGAATGCTGCAGTTAGCGTTTTTTTATCAATATCAGGAACAGGGTTTACATTAGCAAAGGCGTAGCCTTCATTGCTCAACTCTTCACTAATGGCTTTACCAGTTTCTATAATCGTTTGGCGGTTAAACGTATCACCAGCTTTAAATTTAATCAATTTTTGCAGCTGTGCTTCTGGCACTTTCAATTCGCCAGCCAACTTAACATCACTGATGGTGTATTTTTCACCTTCTATAATATTGGTGGTAATAAAAATATCTTGCTTGTCTGGTGAAATAGCAACTTGTGTAGAGTCCACTGCGAACTCTAGGTAACCTTGGTTTAAGTAAAATGACTTTAAGGTTTCTAAATCAGCCGTTAGTTTTTGTTTCGAATATTGATCATCTTTATTCCACCAACTCATCCAATTAGGTGTTGTTAGCATGAACTCTGTACGCAGGTCTTCTAAGGTAAAGTCCTCATTGCCGACAATATTGATGTCTCGGATTTTAGCAACTGTGCCCTCTTCAATTTCGAACCTAACCGCTACACGGTTGCGTTCCAATGGACTCACAACTGTTTTGACCGTTGCTCCATATTTACCTGTGGAAAGGTATTGTCGCTTAATCTCTTTCTCCGCCCTATCTAATTCAGACTTATCAAAAATCAAGCCTTCAGAGATACCAACCTGCTTCAACCCCTCTATCATTTTGTCTGAAGGAAAGGATCGATTGCCGCTAAATTCTATCTTAGCAATGGCTGAGCGCTCTTGAACAGTAACAAGGAGTATGTCGCCATCAGCTTCAATGCGTACATCTTTAAAGTAGCCCGTACCATATAATGCCTTAATCGCCCGTATCGCTTTCGCTTCATCCATAGTGTCGCCAACTTCAGCGGGCAAATAATTGAATATCGTACCTGGCTCGGTCCTCTGCAAGCCCTCTATACGAATATCTTTAATAACAAAAGGCTCTAACGCCAATGCAGCTTGATGAAATAGTGCAAAAAATAATACGAGAAAAATATGCGATTTAAACAAATGGTTATCCTGTAACGATGCGATTAATGTCATTGAAAATTGCTAAAATCATCAGCAAACCGAGTAATCCAAATCCAATTTTCTGCCCCAATATCACTGTTTGCTCGGCCACGGTAGAACCTTTAATAATTTCTGCCATATAATACATTAAATGGCCCCCATCTAAAACAGGAATTGGCAAAAGATTCAGTATACCTATACTAATGCTTACAAGCGCAAGAAAGCTTAAAAAAGGCTTCAGCCCTAACCCTGCACTCTCTCCAGCGTAGCTTGCAATCGTCACTGGGCCACTAATGCCCCGCCATGAAGTTTTTCCCGTTACCATATACCACATCATTTTCAAACTAAAAGTAGACGTTTTCCACGTTTTTTCAATCGCCATTCTCAAACTTTCAACACCTGAATAATGTTGTTTAACGAAAATGGCACCTAGCTGTGCTTTATCTATTTTTACAGCAGCCCCTATTATGCCAACTTCAAGCTTATTTTCCTCCACTGGCCTTGGTGTCACGGTTATTTTAACCATTTCTTGATTACGTGCGATGGTAAACTTCAATGCTTTACTTGGACTTGCTTTAACCACATTAACAACATCATTCCAAGTCTCTATTTGTAGCCCATCAATATCCACTATGGTATCTTCCGCTTGCAAACCAGCTTTTTCCGCAGCACTATTCGGCAATACTTGTGACAAAACTGGCAACACATCTGGTCTAAAAACAGCTAAGCCAATTTTTTGAAGAATGTCACCTTCTGTATCTTGCCCCAACCCTGCTAAATCAAGCTTATGCAGATGCAATTCATTGCTTTCTGCTGTTGCTTTAATAGAGACGATTTCGTTCTCTAACGCTGCTTCAAATAAAATAAAACTCGCTTCTGACCAAGTCTTGATTTCTTTTTCATTAATCGTCGAAACCACCTCACCCGCCGTCATATTAGCTTGTGCTGCAATACTATTAGGCTCAACTTGACCTATCATTGGCCGCATACCTGTCACACCTTGCATGAATAAAAACCAATAAATTAAAATGGCCAGTAGTAAATTAGCAACGGGTCCTGCCAGTACAATCGCAATACGCTTATAAACAGATTGACGGTTAAAAGCACGCGCTAAGTCTGTTTCAGAATAATGTATTTCATCAGCTTCATCAGCGTTCAACTCACGCTCATCTAGCATCTTAACGTACCCGCCGAGAGGAATGGCCGCTAATACAAACTCCGTTTGATCAGCACCAAAATTTTTACGGCATAAAGGCTTCCCAAAACCAATGGAAAAGCGCAGCACTTTGACGCCACACCATCGCGCAACTTGAAAGTGACCGTATTCATGAATCGTCACGATAATGCCAATGGTGACAATAAATGCAAATAAAGTTAACAAAGGATGTCCTTAGATTTTATAGTAGTAGACTGAGTAGCTATCCAGTCATTGGCATGCTGCCTTGCCAATAGATCCACTTCGTTCAAATGTTCAATGGACGCTACCGCTTCAATCGTCGAACGATTTAAGGTCGCCGCAATCAAATCTGATATACCTTTGAAACCAATTCGTTCCTTTAAAAATGCATCAACGGCCACTTCATTCGCTGCATTGAGGATGGTTGATGCGGTACCTCCAGCATCAAGTGCATCGTAAGCCAACTGCAGACATGGAAAACGCTTTGTATCTGGCGCGTCAAACTCCAATTGGTTAATAGTCAAGAAATCCAAAGAGCTGACACCCGACTCTATGCGTTCAGGGTGACTTAAGCCATAGGCAATAGGCGTACGCATGTCAGGGTTTCCCATCTGCGCGAGAACACTACCATCCACATATTCCACCATGGAATGAATAATGCTTTGCGGATGAACAACCACATCAATCTGACTAGGTTTAGCATTAAAGAGCCAGTGCGCCTCGATTACTTCCAAGCCTTTATTCATCAAAGAGGCTGAGTCAATCGTTATTTTGGCACCCATCACCCAGTTAGGATGCTTAAGTGCCATAGCTGGTGTTGCTTGTTCTATTTCAGCTTGCGTATGCTGTCTAAAGGGACCACCTGAGGCCGTTAAAATGATTTTACGCACACCGCCATCTGCTAATTCTTTTAACCCTTGAGGAGGCATGACCTGGAAGATGGCATTGTGCTCACTATCAATCGGTAGCAGAGTAGCTCCACCCTGCTTAACCGCATCGATAAACAAACTGCCGGCCATCACCAAGGTTTCTTTATTTGCAAGTAAAATACGCTTACCAGCCCTTGCAGCAGCCATTGCGGGCTTCAAGCCCGCCGCGCCAACAATCGCCGCCATGATGGTGTCTACCTCAGCATCACTAGATACTTGCTCTAAATACGACATACCAGATAGCGCAATCGTTTTGCTATTATGTTTAGCCAGCTCATCAAACAATATGGCAGCAGCAGCCGCATCTAACAATACAGCGTACTTTGGCTTAAAGTCTAGACATTGCTTCAGCAGCACACTGACATTGGTATTAGCTGTCAATGCAAATACTTGGTAACGTTGTGGGTGACGTGCAATCACATCCAAGGTTTGTGCACCGATAGTGCCTGTGCTGCCTAAAATAGTAACGTTTTGCAATTAACTAACCGCCTGAAAGTAGTAAAACAGATAAATCATGAGCACCGCGATCGGTAAGCTTAGCAACAAGCCATCAATGCGGTCTAAAATACCGCCGTGTCCAGGCAATAAAGTACCACTATCTTTTTTTCCAAATTGTCTTTTGATTAAAGACTCAAACAAATCACCTACTACCCCTGATCCGGCAACAAGCCATAGCAATGGAAAAACCGCTAATGATGTAACGCGTCCGCTTATCATTAATACAAAACCCAAAACAGTCACTGCTAAAAAGGCCCCTAATACGCCCTCCCAGGTTTTTCCTGGACTAATATTAGGTGCGAGCTTATGTTTCCCAAATTTTTTACCTGCAAAGTAAGCAGTACTATCCGCTAGCCATATCGTTGCCAACAAAGTCAATAGTAGCCATGGGTCAGCGCCTTTAGCAAAAATAAGCGCTAGCCATAATGGTGCTATCAGTAAAAATCCAATGAGCATTAGTAGTACTTTATTTTCAACTACAACACACTTTTTCATCAAGAGCGGGACAACTAAAAACCAAAAAAAAGCACTACCCACAAAAACGATAAGTGACAGACTCATCAACCAATGAAAACCAAGTGTTGATATTGCCATTAATAATGCAATACCTAAAGCAGCATAAACCAGCGCGTAACCAATTGATACTAGTTGGGATAAGTTAACTAACTTCGCCCATTCATAAACAGCTAGAATAGAGACAACTAGCGTCATGGCCGCCCAAGTGAAGCTTGAAGCCATAAACATTGCTGGCAACAATGCGGCAATCAGTAATGTGGCGGTAATAATGCGTGTTTTAAGCATAAAATAAGGTCAACCAGGACTAGTCACTTGTTCGCTAGTACGCCCAAACCGACGCTCCCTTTGTTTATAGGATGCAATGGCTTTGTCAAAACAGGTTTGATCAAAGTCTGGCCACAAAGTATCCGTAAAATAGAATTCGGCATAAGCTAACTGCCACAATAGAAAGTTGCTAATACGTTTTTCCCCGCCTGTTCGAACAAAGCAATCAGGCTCTGGCGCGTAATGCATAGAGAGAAAAGGGGTTAAATCATCCTCTTCAAAGCCATCAGCCTTTTCAGGAAGCGCTTGAATCATTTGATTAGTTGCCTGCAGGATATCCCACCGGCCACCGTAATTAGCTGCAATCGTTAGTGTGAGGCCCGTATTGTTTTCAGTTAGTTGTTCTGAGGACTCAATTTGTTGTACTAATTCCGGACTGAAACGCGAACGGTCGCCAATAAGCACCAGTCGAATGTTATTTTCATTCAACTTCACCACTTCACGCTTCAATGCTGCCATAAAAAGCCCCATTAAAAAAGAGATTTCTTCAGTTGGTCGTCTCCAGTTTTCACTACTAAATGCAAATAGTGTGAGGTATTTAATATCAAGCTGTGCGCATTGCTTAACCACATCACGCACCACTTCAACGCCCCGTTTATGTCCTGCAATGCGCGGCAAAAAGCGTTTTCGCGCCCAACGTCCATTGCCATCCATAATGATCGCAATATGGTTCGGCAGCTCTCCTACCGTCGGTATTTTTTTGGTCGAGCTAGAGAAAAGGCCTTTAGAAAAAAGAAGATTTGTTGATTTAACCAAAATAAACCCTGTTAAACAGACATCAAATCGGCTTCTTTAGCCTGTAATAAAGCATCAATGTCTGTTACCGCCTTATCAGTTAATTTTTGCACAACATCTTGTGCGCGACGCTCATCATCTTCACTAATTTCTTTATCTTTTATCAGCTTTTTAAGCGAGTCATTGGCATCACGTCTAATATTACGGATCGCAACTTTTGCACCCTCACCTTCGGTGCGAACGATTTTTGTCAGATCACGACGTCGCTCTTCAGTCAACATCGGCATTGGCACTCTAATGAGGTTGCCATTTGTTGCTGGATTCAAACCTAAATCACAATCACGAATGGCTTTTTCTACGACAGAAACCATATCCTTTTCAAATGGCTGCACATTAATCGTATGCATATCACCCAAGGTCACATTGGCCACTTCATTGACAGCGACAGGAGAACCATAATATTCAACCATCACATGATCTAGCAAGCCAATATGTGCACGTCCTGTGCGGACTTTTTTCAAGTCCAACTTTAATGCTTCAAGTGACTTATGCATTTTCTCTTCGGCTGTTTTTTTTACGTCGTCCAACATTTGCTTCTCCAACTTATCATTCAATTATTATGTGGCTTTTTACACTTTATTAACTACTAGCGTACCTTCATTCTCACCCATGACCACACGCATCAAAGCACCTTCTTTAAAAATACTAAACACACAGATAGGCAAGCTCTGGTCGCGGCATAGAGTTAATGCTGTTGCATCCATCACTTTTAAATTTTTATTAATCGCTTCGTCAAACGTGACTGTTTCATAACGAGTCGCATCTGGGGTTTTTTTTGGGTCTGCAGTATAAATACCATCTACTTTAGTGGCCTTCAATACGATTTCAGCATCAATTTCCATTCCGCGTAACGCTGCTGCCGTGTCTGTTGTAAAGAACGGGTTGCCCGTTCCCGCACCAAAAATCACGACACGACCTTCTTCTAGGTAACGAATGGCCTTGCCGCGAATATAAGGTTCAGCCACTTGCTCAAGCTTCAATGCTGATTGCACTCTAGCGACCAGCCCAATGCTACGCATCGCATCTGACAATGCCATGGCATTCATCACCGTTGCCAACATACCCATGTAATCAGCTGTGGCTCTGTCCATTCCTTCTGCTGCGGGTGCTACACCACGGAAGATGTTGCCACCTCCAATGACAACCGCAACCTCGACACCTAAATCAACCACTTCTTTGATCTGTACCACGATATTGTCAATGGTCGCGCGGTTAATGCCATAAGCATCACCTCCCATCAATGCTTCACCTGAAAGCTTAATTAATATGCGTTTATATGCTGCTTTTTCCATTTCATTCCTTGTTTTACGACTTCTGACATTTAATCACAAATGACCTTAAGCTACAAAGAATACTAGGAAAATTAAAGAGTACTAGGCCAAATTTTGGACAAAAAATAGCACAACCCAATTTCGTAGGATTGTGCCATTTTTTTGTGCTGCTTTCGTATTAAGCTGCTAAATTAAAGCAGCCTGCGTACTTAAACTGCCGCTGCCGCTGCAGCGACTTCAGCTGCATAATCAACTACTTCTTTCTCAATACCTTCACCAACTGTGAACATAGTAAATGAAGCGATTGAAGCATCTTTAGATTTCAATAACTCTGTAATTGTCATTTTGTCATTTTTAACAAATATTTGATTCAACAAAGTCACTTCTTTTAAGAATTTCCTCACTGTACCATCAGCAATTTTTTCTAACATTACTTCAGGCTTGCCCGCTTCTGTAGCTTTTTCGATCGCAACGCGTCGTTCAGCTTCTATCAATGCAGCATCAATACCGTCTTCACTCAATGCTTTTGGTTTCGCTGCAGCAATGTGCATCGCAATGTCTTTACCTAGCTCGTCGTCACCCCCAACAACATCAACGATCACGCCGATTTTGTTACCATGAATATAGCTAGCCACTTTACCTTCAGCCGCAATACGTACAAAGCGACGAGGAGTGATGTTCTCACCAATCTTACCTGCAAGTTGCGCACGCGTTTCTTCAACTGTCGCGCCTTGCATTGGCAATGCAGCCAGTGCATCGATATCAGCAGGGTCACCTGCGTTAACAATAGCAGCTAACTCACCAACGTAAGCAAGAAAATCTTCATTTTTTGCGCAGAAGTCTGTTTCAGAGTTAACTTCGATCAATGTTGCTGTTTTGCTATCCGCTGTTAAGCTAATGCCAACAACACCTTCAGCAGCCACTCGGCCTGATGATTTGCTTGCTTTGTTACCAAAACGAACGCGAAGAATTTCTTCTGCGCGGTCCATATTTGCTTCAGCTTCTGTTAATGCTTTCTTACAATCCATCATTGGTGCGTCTGTACGCGCACGTAATTCTTTTACCATGCTCGCTGTAATTGTAGCCATGCTAAGCTCCTTAAATTTAATCTACAACTTGTTAAGTTAACATTTAGAGTTGTATAAGTAATCTTTTGATTTTAATGATAAAAAGCTGGGATATACCCAGCTTTTTATTAGTTGTTATTACGCTGCAGGTGCGGCGTCAGCAACTTCTACAAACTCTTCTTCTTCAGCTGCAGATTTTGCAACTTCTAATAATGCATTTTCGCGACCTTCTAATACAGAATCAGCCATACCGCGCGCATACAATCTAATTGCACGGCTAGAGTCATCGTTACCAGGAATCACGTAAGCAACACCCTCTGGAGAGTTGTTTGTATCAACCACACCGATCAGTGGGATGCCTAATTTCTTAGCTTCAACAACAGCACCGTTCTCATGACCAACGTCAACAATGAAGATCGCATCTGGCAAGCCACCCATCTCTTTAATACCGCCGATAGAACGCTCTAGCTTCTCAAGCTCACGCTTGTAGCCTAATGCTTCTTTTTTAGCGAATTTTTCCATGCTGCCGTCTTCAATCATTGCTTCGTAGTCTTTCAAGCGTTTAATTGATTGTTTAACAGTTTTGTAGTTAGTTAACATACCACCCAACCAACGGTGATTCACATAAGAACAACCAGCGCGTTGCGCCTCTTCTTTAATGATGTCACGTGCTTGGCGTTTTGTACCAACAAAAAGAATACGACCTTTATTAGCAGCTAAAGTACGCACATATTTTTGCGCATCTTCGAATAACGGCAATGTTTTTTCAAGGTTAACAATATGAATTTTGTTACGATCACCAAAAATGTACTCAGCCATTTTAGGATTCCAGTAACGGGTTTGATGACCAAAGTGAACACCGGCCTCAAGCATCTGACGCATAGTTACAGACATAGTAATACTCCATGTAAGGGTTAAAAGTTACACTTGCCCAACATTATTCACATTCTGTGAACACCCTGTACGGGGCAGTGCAGTAATTATGCTAAGCATTTATTAAAATGTTAAAATAGAGACCTTAGCACTACTTAGCGGCGAGTATAATACCAAATTACGTCGTTAACATCAACTTAATTCAAGCGAAGCACCATTAAAAATTATGTCCATTTCTATTAACAACGCAGATGATATCGCAAAAATGCGTATTGCTGGCAAACTTGCCTCAGAAGTCCTTGATTACATTACCTCTTTTGTCGTTAAAGGTGTCACCACCGATAAACTTGATAGTCTGTGTCACGATTACATTGTGAATGTGCAAGAAGCCATTCCAGCACCTTTAAACTATGCTCCAGATGGCCACACACCCTACCCCAAGTCTATTTGTACCTCTGTGAACCACCAAATTTGCCATGGCGTGCCAGGAGAAAAAGTGCTTAAAAATGGCGATGTCGTCAATCTTGACATTACCGTCATTAAAGATGGCTACCATGGCGACACTTCCCGTATGTTCCATGTGGGTGAGGTTTCTATCCAAGCCAAGCGCTTATCAGAAATCACTTATCGAGCCATGTGGATTGGAATCAAGCAAGTAAAACCAGGTGCTACCTTAGGTGATGTTGGGCATGCGATTCAAACATTCACGGAAAAAAACGGCTTCAGTGTTGTTAGAGAATTCTGCGGGCATGGCATTGGTAAAAACTTCCATGAAGACCCACAAGTATTGCATTACGGCAAACCAAATTCTGGCGTCAAGCTTAAAGACGGCATGATTTTCACCATCGAACCGATGATTAATGCAGGCAAGCGTGATATTAAACACATGCCAGATGGCTGGACAGTGGTGACTAAAGACCGCAGCTTATCAGCGCAATGGGAACATACCCTCTTGGTAACCAGTACAGGCTTTGAAGTGTTGACTGTGTCAGCAGGCACTCCCGCAGCACCTGAGCTACCATAAACACCAATCTTTTATACAGGACCCTCTTCAAAAATGTCGCTAGAACAAATCAAAGCATGGCGGAATGATCTTAAAGAACAACAAGCCCTGTTGGAACAGGGTTTCTTAAAAAACAAGAACCCAGCAAGCTTACTCAAGAAACACACGAAACGCATTGATGAGTTGCTCAACTTGGTTTGGGAACAGAGTACACTCAACAACGAAATTACATTAATTGCCGTTGGCGGCTACGGAAGAGAAGAGTTGTTTCCTTATTCAGATATTGATCTGTTGATTTTGCTGCCAGACAATGTCACTGACGAGCAAAACAAGGAAATCGAAGCACTAATTGGCGTTTTATGGGATCTGGGTCTTAATATTGGTCATAGTGTGCGTACGTTACAAGAATGTATAGACGAGGCAACAAGCGACCCGACTATCCAAACTAATTTACTAGAGTCGCGTTTACTCTGTGGTAGCCAAGTTATTTATACCCAGTTTTTTATTAAGGTAAAACAACAGCTTGATCCAGCCAACTTCTTAACAGCCAAAATTGCTGAACAGAATAATCGCCATGCAAAATTCAATGATACTGCCTACAATTTAGAGCCCAATATTAAAGAAAGTCCAGGTGGTTTACGCGACATTCAAACGATTTTATGGCTCGCGCAAAGCCAAGGGCTTGGTAACACTTGGCTTGAACTGGCCAAAAATGGTGTTATTAGCCAAGAAGAGCTGACTGATATCAAGCGGCACGAGCGAAATTTATACACCTTACGCATTCGATTGCATTACCTCGCCAAACGTAGTGAAGACCGGTTGCTATTTGATTTCCAAAACGAGCTTGCCGCCAACTTAGACCTTGTGGACACAGAAGGTAAGCGAGCTAGCGAACAATTAATGCAAAGCTACTATCGTAGTGCGCGTTTCATCACGCTAATTAATGAAATCCTACTCAAATCCTTTGCCCTCACAAGAGTATCTAGCGAACCTATCACGGTGATTAATGAGCGATTTGTATCACAGCATCAATTGCTCCAAACGAGCTCTCCAGATTTATTTCAAGACAAGCCTAATACGATTTTAGAGTGCTTTTTATTATTACAACAACACCCTGAGATTGAAGGCTTTAGCCCTTCACTGCTACGCCAATTACAAGATGCAACTAAGTTAATTACTAAGGAATTCCGCGAGTCCTCTGACAACCAACAGTTGTTCTTAGCCATATTGAAACAAAAATATGGCGTACATCAAAGCTTAAGGCGAATGAACCGATATGGCGTGCTAGGGAAATACATTCCAGCCTTCGACAAAATTATCGGGCAAATGCAACATGATTTATTTCATGTCTACACCGTTGATGAACACACGTTAAAGTTGCTAGGCAATTTACGCCGCTTTAGCAAGCAGCAACTGGTGCACGAGTTTCCACTATGCAGTCAACTATTTACTGACTTTGAAAAACCGCATTTACTTTATCTAGCCGCCATTTTTCACGACATTGCCAAAGGCCGTGGCGGTGACCATTCAGAGTTGGGGAAAAAGGATGCCAAGCGTTTTTGTAGTATGCACCAACTGCCTGCAGAAGATACTGAACTCGTCGTTTGGTTAGTTGAAAAACACCTACAGCTATCTAAAGTCGCCCAAAAATCAGATTTATCTGACCTCGAAGTGATTGAACAGTTTGCGAACTTAATGAGCGACGTAGTACATTTAACCGCGCTATATCTACTCACAGTCGCTGACGTGCGCGCAACTAGTCCTTCGGTTTGGAATGCGTGGAAAGCAAAACTGCTAGAGAGCCTGTTCTTAGAAACGCGTCATGTGCTGAATGACCCCTCGTTTACCGTTAAAAAAGCGATAGCTAAACGCCAAGAAAAAGCCAAAGTCCAACTTCAAAAATATGATTTAGAGCCGGAAGCTTATACTGAGTTTTGGCAGAATGCAGGGGAGGGCTATTTCTCCAAATACAATAGCAATGAAATTGCATGGCAAACAAGACGGCTAATACCACATGTGTTTACCGAAACACCGATTGTTCGAGCGCATCTAAGTCGAGATGGTAATGGCATTGAAGTCATGATTTATACGCTCAGTTATCAAGATTTATTTGCTCGCATTTGTAACTTTTTCGACCGTATTGGCTACAGTATTGGTGAGGCTAAAATCTTCACCACCAGCCACAATTACGCACTTAATAACTTCATTGTCTTAGATGAATCGACAAAAGAAATTAGTTATACCGGCTTACTTAAGCATATTGAAGAAAATTTATGCGACAAAATTATCAAGACGGTAGGTGTAGAGGAGCCAATTAAAGGCCGTGTTGAGCGCCAAGTGAAGCATATGCCAATCACAACAAAAGTAATGTTTGACGCGCTGCCAGACGGCTCCCATCAAATGCTCGACATCATTGCCTGCGACCAGCCTGGCTTGCTAGCTAATATCGCCTTCATTTTGATTGAACACAACGTCAAAGTGCATAATGCCAAAATTAACACCTTAGGCAACCGTGCTGAGGATACCTTCTTGATTTCAGATCACAATGACCAAGCATTGACTAGCGATAAAATGCAGCAGTTACAAGACGCTTTGTTGCAACTTTAAACACCTTGATCTGAAAACAAAAAAGCCTAGCATTTACTAGGCTTCTCTTTTAACTCTTATTTAATTTAAGAGTGTTTGTAGTGCTTTTTCAGCTGTTTAACAACTTCCCAATTAGATTTCAATCCTTTTGGAAACACCACTAAGTCACCAGCTTTTACAACTACCTTCTCACCACCTTCTGGATATACATGAAACTCGCCTTCTAATACATAAGCAGTTTCTGTCATATCAAAATCAAGTGGAAATTTTGATGGAGAACAATCCCAAGTAGACCAGCTAGTAACACCTAGCTCTTTTAACTTTTCTTCTGATGGATTGTGATCTAAAACGATTTGACTCATTGTTAATTCCTTATAATTATACATATGGTGATAGCTAAATAAAAAATGTCGCATCAATAGCGATAACATGGAATAGCTTCCGCTAGAAATTATACAACAAGTTCTAGCGAGTTGAAGCTCATAAATATGACATATTACTATATTGATACATTCATTTAGACAAGCAGCCCATCATCAAACTTGCATTTCAATTACTTCTTAAGGTGCTCTTATCTCATACACCGTTGATCTTTTTCAGAAAAGCCAGCAATTATGCTATGAGTGTTCCTAATGAGTACTGCGCTCAAAAACAGCTAATGGCTCATTAATTAAGGCAGTAACCTTTATATAGAATATCCGACACGAAAGCCAAGTAAAGCGGCAACAATCATCGACGTCCATACATGATCTTTTGCACAAGAGTTTGCTATCTCAACAGTAATTTTTTACTTTATTCAGCAAGTCTTACTCTGATGCACGAAGCTTTTCTTTTTTCGTCTCCAGCTTTTCCATTAATGTTTCTTGTAAAGCTGCAATCTCTGCACTGGCTTTCCCCTTAGCTTTATCTAGAACTACTTTTAAATCTGACAATACAAGCTTGATATCTTTCATTAATTTTTATTAGCATCTAACATCAAATTGCCCTTTTTTGAAGCAATCTATTTTTTTCACCATATAGCGTTGCTTATTGACAGTATGTTGGTTCAAGCGCCTATATAGGTTAACCATTACTTAATCAAATCATAGCATTTCAGAGTAGCCAATCAAACCAACCGTCAACTTAACTAATCAATATGCTGGCCAAGAAAGTGGTAGTTTAAGATGGTAATAGTGGTGCCAATCAGCTACTGTAATAACAGTAACTCCATACTAAATAGCAAATTACAAATGCTGCCTTAATTGATTAGAAAAAACTTAATTGTGCACAGTATGGATTAAATAAAGGCCGAAGCAGCCATTGAAAGGTCTTATTGTGGCGCAACTAATCTAAGTTGCTTGTGCCAATCCGCGCCCATAAATTTTCACTCATCAGTGTGTAATTATTTCCATTGTTTCGCTCGGCTGCAGAGGGCTTTTAAAGTGAAGCCATAAATGCATCAATCGGCATCGGCTTACCAAACAAATAGCCTTGAAATTGCAAACAACCCTTGTTCGCAAGTAGCTGCTTTTGCTCCTTGACCTCTACTCCTTCAGCAATCACATCTAAATCCAAACTATGCGCCATGGCGATAATCGTACTTACGATGGCAAGATCACTTTCGTCGTCAGTAATGTCACGCACAAATGACTGATCGATTTTCAATTGACAGAAAGGTAGTTTTTTTAGATATTGCAGTGATGAGTAACCGGTACCAAAATCATCTAATGAGAAGCGAACACCTATCTTACTTAGCGCATTCATCTTACTAATAATGTTATCAACATTCTCGATCAACATACTCTCCGTGAGTTCTAGCTTGAGTTTTGTTGAGTCAATGCCGTGATGCTCTATTGTTTTTTTTACTTGTGCCACAAAATCTTCTTGAGCGAGTTGTTTGGCACTAACGTTTACCGATATTATGAAGTGTTTTTTATGTGAATTTTTCTGCCAAGTGGCCAGTTGAGCGCAAGCCGTGTCTAACACCCATTGTCCAATGGGTAAAATCAGTCCTATTTCCTCTGCTAGCGGAATGAATTCTAGAGGTGGGATCGTATTGCGTTCAGGATGCTGCCAGCGTAATAAGGCTTCTGCCCTCAATGGACGATCCATACTATCTACCTGAAGTTGGTAATACAGCTGAAACTGTTGTTGCTCTATAGCTTGGTGTAAATCACGTTCCATATCAACTCGATTGGAGATGACCTCTTGCATTTTTGGGTCGTAAAAACGGAAGGCATTACGTCCTGCATTTTTTGCTTGATATATAGCAATATCCGCTTGCTTGATGATTGTATGTGGGTCTGTTTTATGATCACTAAATAGCGTAACCCCTATACTCGCAGTGCTAAGCTGCTTATAACTACCTAGTTGATAAGGTAGGTTCAATGCGTTCAATAATATTTCAGCAGTTGTTTTGGCTTGCGCTGCCGCTACAATGTGCTGTTCACTTAAGCCTTCTAGTAAAACGATAAACTCATCGCCACCTAAACGTGCCACAGTATCGCTACTTCGTATGCATTTATGGAGACGATTTGCCACCTGTTTTAGCAGAGCATCACCCATGTCATGTCCCAATGTGTCATTAAGAGATTTAAATCGGTCAAGATCTAAAAACAGTACAGCGCCGCTTCCGCTTCTAGCTGTTAAGGCTTGTTTAAGTTTATCCATCAACATGCGGCGGTTAGGTAGGTGTGTCAATGTGTCATAGAATGCCAGATCCTTGATTTTATCCGAAGCGGCTTTGCTCTTGGTAATATCGGTCAACGTGGCGACATAATTAGTGACAACACCCTTAATATCCTTTACTGCTGGGACGCTTAGATTAAGTGGATATATTTCACCATTCTTACGCTTACCCATAGTTTCACCTGTCCACATGCCGGTGTTATTGATAATCCCCCAACTCTCGGTGTAGAAAGTTTCATCATCAGAATCTGGGCTAAGTAGCTCAAATTTTTGGCCTATAGAGTCTTCAGCGGTGTGGACCTCAATCTGAGAGTCTAGCCTAAGTATCTTAAATTTTTGGCCTACAGAATCTTCAGTGGTATAACCCGTAATATTGGTAAAGGCTTTATTAATGCGTCGAATCACAGCATTAGCACCAGTGATAAACATACCTTCTTGAGACTCGAAAATGGTGGCAGTTAACGCTAAATCTGCATCACGTGCCGCGGCAAAAACACCTGCAACCTCACCCTTTGCATTGTAGTACACACTAGCGTTATAGATTACGTCGGTGATCTTGCCTGATACATGGCGGATCGCGAGCGGGTAGTCGGTGACATAGCCTTGCGAGAACACTTTCTGGTATCCGTTACGGGCTTTTTCAGGATCGGTGAAGTAGTCAGCAAAGTCACTGCCAATGAGGCTGGCGCGGTCGGCGCCAGTGACCACCTCTGTCGCCGTGTTCAAGTCTGTAATCTTACCTTCGGCACTGATGGTGACCAAGGGGTCTAAGCTCGCCTCAATCAGGCTACGAGAATATTGCAAGGCGGCTTGCATCGCTTCTTCTGCGCGTTTACGCTCGGTCACATCGCGTGCCGCGGCAAAAGCACCTGCAACCTCACCCTTTGCATTGTAGTACACACTAGCGTTATAGAGTACGTCGGTGACCTTGCTTGATACATGGCGGATCGCGAGCGGGTAGTCGGTGACATAGCCTTGCGAGAACACTTTCTGGTATCCGTTACGGGCTTTTTCAGGATCGGTGAAGTAGTCAGCAAAGTCACTGCCAATGAGGCTGGCGCGGTCGGCGCCAGTGACCACCTCTGTCGCCGTGTTCAAGTCTGTAATCTTACCTTCGGCACTGATGGTGACCAAGGGGTCTAAGCTCGCTTCAATCAGGCTACGAGAATATTGCAAGGCAACTTGCACCGCATCTTGTGCGCGTTTCCTACCTGAGTATTTCAGTATCTGATTAATAAATCTTATTATTATCATAATGTTTATTATGCACTTTTTTAACAAATAATAAAGGTTGCTACATGGTTAGCACTTAAATCAGGTCAACAGCAGATTGCTTTTACACCAGGTGGTGTTCATTGCTCAAGTTATGGTGCTAATTTAGAGGAATTCTAGGTTTTAGAAATATCACCTGCATTAGCAGAGGTTATTAATGATATAAGAGGTGAAAGACTTTTAGGTATTTCTGGTTTTGGTAAATCATACATATTCGTTCAATAACCTTTATTAATAGACAATATGCTTCAATGTTACATAATTTACTTTTATACTTTGTCAGCAATATTAACCTCTGACATAGAAAAGAAGCAATGCTGCATTTTATTGACTAATGGATAATAATTTTACTGAGCCATCGTTCATGATGAAAAATAGGGACTAATTTTTGTGATAGCGTAATAATCAGGTCAAGAGTTAGACAAATCTTTAATTGCAAATAACTTAAAGGAATTTATTATGTGGACAACACCAGCAGCTACTGAAATGCGTTTTGGCTTTGAAGTTACTATGTATGTAATGAACAAGTAATCTAGTCTAAAAAATATAAATATGCGCTACATATACATTGAAGTAAAGATTTAAACATGAATTTATTTGATGAAATTAGTGAAAAGTCTCTTCCATTCGACATCCCAAATGAGGATGGATATTCATCAAAATGGGATGAAATAAAACAAGGATTCGTAATAACAATTCCTAATGGTGAACTTTTTTACGCTGAACATTTTTTTGATAGAAGAATTAGTGATAGAAGTGTTGAATATTTTTTAGAAAATAATACTAACAACTGGTTAACAACTAAGTGGCGTAGTTTAGAGCCTGACGAATTTTCTTTAATATCATTTAAAAATATCAATTGGAAGCACGATAGTATTAATATGTATGGAAAAATAACTCCACTTCCGAGGCTTACTTCATGGTATGGAGACACAGGAAAATCGTATTCATATTCAGGAATAAATTCAAATCCAAACGAATGGAATAAAGGCTTGTTGTATATCAAATCGAAAATTGAGGAAGTAGCCAAAGTTAAATTTAACGGCGTTTTAATGAACTGGTATAGGGATGGTGAAGATTATTTAAATTGGCATGCTGATGATGAGAAAGAACTTGGTAAAAATCCTATTATAGGTTCTGTTAATTTTGGTGCCACGCGAGACTTTTTTATTAGAACTAACGACAAAACTCAAAAAATAACCATACCTTTAAAACACGGAACTCTGTTAATTATGAGCGGTAAGTTGCAACATTTTTGGCAACACTCCGTACCTAAACGAAAAAAAATAAAAGATGTGAGATTTAATTTAACATTCAGAGTTATTAACAATTAAATCACCTAACAAACGAACATAGGAAAAGGGGTCCGGACTTGCAATCAATCATTTATGATGAAAGCTTGCGTGTGTGGCAAGACCTTTACTAATTGAATGTTTTGGTTAAGTCATAGTGGACACATTCAATTAGGAGCATCGGCGATAGATAGTCATTGGCTGAATACAATCTTGTGTATTTCTAATCTCAAACACAGAAGATGTTTAGTTTGAATGTCAGGAGCAGGGATAGAGCTGAGACAAAATGTGAAGAAGGGCTTTAATTGCCGATTTTATTTTGGAGGGTTATTTGGATGGGCAGGAACAAAAAACGCCCCGTAAGGAGCGTTTTTATTGATGTATTGGCGGAAGAGGTGAGATTCGAACTCACGGTGGGCGTAAACCCACGACAGTTTTCAAGACTGTAGCATTAAACCGCTCTGCCACTCTTCCGAAGGCGGAATTATACCAAATAATTCCCGTTATGGAAGTGGCTGATCAGGAAAAATATCATCTGCATAGCCAAAAGTTGTTAAATCCGTCATTCTCATGGGATAAAGTATGCCATCAAGGTGATCACATTCATGTTGTACGACTCTTGCATGAAAGTCACTAACCGTTCTTTCAACCCACTTCCCGTATTGATCAAAACCAGAGTAATGCAAATGGGTATGCCGTGGCACGATACCTCGCAAGCCAGGCACGGACAAACAGCCTTCTAGGCCATCCTCTTGCTCATGACCAAGAAAAGTCAGCTTAGGGTTAATGAGTACGGTATAAGGAACACTATTCGCATCTGGATAACGCAGATTTTCTGACCTATCTTCTTCTTTCCCAAAAATCACGACGCGTAAGCTGACCCCAATTTGTGGCGCGGCCAAGCCAGCACCATCCAATGCAGCCATAGTATCTTCCATGTCTTGAATTAAAGCGTGCAGTTCAAGCGTATCAAAAGCAGTGACTTCATCAGCAACAGCCAGTAACAAAGGTTCGCCCATGCGCAAAACGGAACAAACCGTCATACATCAGCTTTTTTGTGTAACTTAACAATTTCGCTTATCAATCCGCGCACTTTTCCCATCGTCTCAGCCAGTCGCTTCATCATGACTTCATACTGAATAGAGGCCTCACTCTCTCCGCGCCCTGCTGCATGATTAGCGATGGGACAAAGCGCGGCATAGTCCATACCGAGTTCTCGCGCCAATGCCGCTTCAGGCATCCCTGTCATGCCCACTAACCCAGCCCCATCACGTTCAAAGCGATTAATCTCTGCCGCTGTTTCCAGTCGCGGCCCTTGTACACAAGCGTACACACTGCCGTCATGTAATGGTTGTTGGATATTAGCCGCTGCTTGCTTGCAGATAACCCTTAGTGCTTCTGTATATGGATGGGTAAAATCAATATGCATCACAGGCCGCTCAACGCCATCATAATAAGTGTTATCACGCCCATGCGTGTAATCAATAATTTGATTAGGCAACACAATCTCGCCAGGAAAGAATGCAGGGTCAATGCTGCCTACAGTAGCAACAGCCAGCAAGCACTTCACACCGACTGAATGTAATGCCCAAATATTCGCACGATAGTTAATCGCATGTGGCGGAATCGTATGTCCACCCCCATGCCGCGCTAAAAACACGACATCGTTACCTGATATTTTGCCGAAAATCAGCGGCTGAGAAGCATCACCATAAGGTGTTCGCACAATCTGACGTCTCACCACTTCTAAATTATCCAACTGTGTGAGACCCGTGCCTCCAATAATACCGATCATAATTACCCTTTACCTTTATTGTTTATAATATCGCCTGTTAGCTCTGTAGCATAGCTCTATTCTATGGCATACTTTAACCATGAGAAAACCCTGCCTATACAAGCCATTTTACTATGCCTAATCAAGATAATACCGCACTGGCAAGCCAACATTATGAGAACTTTCCAGTGGCTTCATTTGCCCTACCGAAAGACTTACGCTATCCCATTGCTTTGATTTACCATTTTGCGCGCTGTGCCGATGATTTTGCCGATGAAGACAATCATACACAAGCAGAAAGACTGGTCTTATTACAAGGCTATGTTGATGAACTCAACATTATTAAAGCCAATGGCAGCAGCCAAGATGCTTTTTTTATCGAGTTCGCACAGATGCTTCGGGATAGAAAGCTACCATTAGCACCCTTCTATGATTTGTTAGATGCGTTTAAGCAAGATGTGATAAAAACGCGATATGTCAACTTTGATGAAGTCTTAGATTATTGCAAACGTTCAGCCAACCCGATTGGCGCTTTATTATTACACCTATTCAACAAAGCCTCACCTAAGAACCTGGCGTACTCGGATAATATCTGTAGCGCATTACAGTTAATTAACTTCTACCAAGATGTTGCAATTGATTTTGATGACACCGACCATCCTCGCCGCATTTACTGTTGCCAAGATGAGATGCAAGAGTTTGGCATCACAGAAACCCAAATGGCAGCGCAACAAAGCAATGTAAACTGGGAACGCTTTATGCGCTTTAATGTTGAGCGTGCCGAAACGATGTTGCAAACTGGCAAGCCGCTAGGTCGCATTTTACCGGGTCGTATGGGGCTAGAAATGCGTTTAATTATCGCTGGTGGCGAAACTATTATTCGTAAGCTCAAAGTGGTTAATGGCGATGTGTTTCACAAGCGTCCTACAATTAAGGCCTGGGACTGGCCTGCGATACTAATTAAAGCAATTTAACCTAATTAATAACATTAGATAAATAGTATAAATACATGACTCCACAGCAATATTGTAAAGAAAAAACCAAGCAGAGCGGTTCTAGCTTTACAGTTAGCTTTATCTTTCTGCCCAAGGTTAAACGTGAAGCAATGACAGCGCTTTATGCTTTTTGTCGTGAAGTCGATGATGTTGTGGATGAGTGTACTGACTACGGCGTCGCACAAACCAAAATCGACTGGTGGAAAAGTGAAATCGAACGTTTATATGACGAAAAACCACAGCACCCTGTTAGCTTTGCACTGCAACCTGTCGTTAAGGAATTCAATCTAGCCAAAGAACTTTTCTTAGAAATTATTGATGGCATGGAGATGGATTTAAAGTTTAATCGCTATGAAGACTTCAAACAGCTCCAACTCTATTGCTACCGCGTTGCGAGTGTTGTCGGCCTACTTAGCGCGCAAATATTCGGCTTTAAAAACCGCAGCACCCTCAAATTTGCGCATGACTTAGGCATGGCTTTTCAACTCACAAATATCAGTCGTGATGTCGGAGAAGATGCACGTATGGGTCGGATTTACTTGCCCCTAGATGAGTTAGCGAAAGCCAAAGTCACAGAAGAAGACATTCTAGCGAGTAAGAAAACACCCGAATTTAAAGCGCTGATGGAGTATCAAATTGAGCGGGCGGAAAGCTTTTACGATAAAGCCTTACAACAATTGCCCACAGAAGATAGCAAGCAGCAAATGCCCGGCCTGATGATGGCAGCCATTTACCGCTCCCTACTGCGTGAGATTAAAGTGGATGGTGCAGATAATGTGCTCAGCCACAAAACATCCATCCCACCGCTTAGAAAGCTGCTATTAGCCCTTAGAGCCTATTTTAAATATGCCTAAGATCGCCATTATCGGCGGCGGTATGGCTGGCTTGGCTGCTGCAACTAAATTAACGCAGCAGGGTAAGCAAGCTATCCTATTTGAAGCAGGCCCTAATTTAGGTGGTCGTGCACGTGGAATTAACTACAAAGACACTCGCTTAGACAATGGTCAGCATATCTTGCTCGGCGCATATCATGAAACGCTTAACTTACTAGAACTTGCTGGTGTAGCCGAATCCGCAGTTTTAACGCGTTTACCGCTTAGCTTGCAAGTACGTGATTTAAACAGCGGTGAAAGCTTTGTTTTAAATACTAACCCAGACTTACCAGCACCACTGCATATTTTATGGGGCTTACTAACGGCTAAAGGCGTTATCGCTAAAGAAAAATGGGCAGCTATTCGCTTCATGGTGTGGATGCCATTAAACGGTTTTAAACTCAAGCAAGATCAATCCCTAGCTTCACTCTTGGCCGCGCATCAGCAGTCTCCAACGTTCATTAACCGCTTATGGGAGCCATTATGCCTAGCTGCGTTGAATACGCCTTTACAGTCGGCCAGCGCTCAAGTGTTTTTGAATGTATTACGTGACAGCTTCGCGCAAAAGAAAAATGATTCGGATGTTTTGCTCGCCAAAACCGACTTAACTGCCTTAATCAGCGAGCCAATCGCCGCCTATTTAGGTAAAAGTGGCAGTGAGGTTATCACGGGGGCGGCAGTTGAAAGTATTACCCCGACTGCTAACGGCTATACCCTTCAAACAAAAGAACAACAATACCAATTTAAACAAGTGATACTTGCTTGTGGACCGCATCAACTAAAAAGCTTCACTGAGTCGTTGCCTAAGCTAACCGTATTAACAGAGCATTTCACATATCAACCGATTACCACGGTCTATTTGCAGTATGCAGGCAATGTAGCATTGTCAGCACCGATGATAGGCGCGACGAATAGCTTATCGCAATGGGTATTTGATCGCGGACAGATATGTGGCCAACATGGTTTGATTGCAGTGGTGATTAGCGCACACGCGCCATTTAAGCAAACGCAAAAAGCTTTAGCAGAAGCTGTAACGAAAGAGCTATCGACATTATTCCCACAATTGGCACAACCGCTGTGGCATAAAGTCATTACTGAAAAGCGAGCGACGTTTAGTTGTAACGTGGCTTTAAAACGGCCAAAAAATATGACGGCCTATCCGAACTTTTTCATTGCAGGCGATTATACAGATAGTGATTACCCAGCAACCATCGAAGGTGCAGTACGTAGCGGTATTGATGCCGCAGCCGCGCTTAATTAAGTATTTCTAATTTTTTCCAGCGCCTGATCTAAACGATCAACCGCGAACACTTCTAAGCCTTTGATCTTCGTTTTGGGCGCATTAGCTTTTGGTACAATCGCTTTCGTAAAGCCAAGCTTGGCCGCTTCTTTCAAACGCACTAAGCCACCTTGCACTGGTCGCACTTCGCCAGCCAAACCGACTTCACCAAATACAACGAGATTCGCTTCTAATGGCTTGTCTTTTAGCGATGAAACAATCGATATTAATACGGATAAATCAACGGCAGGCTCAGTAATTTTGACACCACCAACAGCGTTAATAAAAACATCTTGGTCAAAGCAAGCCACGCCAGCATGTCGATGTAATACCGCTAACAACATGGCTAAACGGTTTTGCTCTACGCCTACGCATAAGCGCTTAGGAACAGGTGCATGGCTTTCATCCACCAAGGCTTGAATTTCAATCAGTAAAGGCCGCGTGCCTTCCATGGTTACGGTAATACAACTGCCTGCTACTTGTGATTCATGATAGGGTAAAAACAAAGCCGACGGATTAGCGACTTCACGTAAGCCTTTTTCCGTCATGGCAAACACGCCAAGTTCATTTACTGCACCAAATCGATTTTTAAAGGCGCGAATTAATCGAAATGTCGAGTTTTGATCACCTTCAAAATAGAGCACAGTATCAACAATGTGCTCTAACACACGCGGGCCTGCTAGCGCACCATCTTTCGTCACGTGCCCAACTAGAATTACCGTAATGCCTAGCTGCTTTGCTAACCGCGTTAACTGCGCAGAACATTCGCGAACTTGCGCGACTGAACCTGGTGCGGACTGTAGCGCTTCTGAATAAACCGTTTGTATCGAGTCAATCACTGTAATATTCGGCTTATTGGCTTGCAGTGTTGCTAGTATTTTTTCAAGGTTAATCTCAGCCAACAAATCAAGCTGACTGGCATCCAATCCTAAACGCTTAGCGCGCATGGCAATTTGCTGAGGTGATTCCTCTCCACTCACGTAAATCGCTTGGCTCGATTTACCTAAATGACATAAGACTTGTAGCAATAAGGTCGATTTACCTATCCCCGGATCGCCACCAATTAAAATAACGCCGCCTTCAACCAAGCCACCACCCAATACGCGGTCAAACTCAGCAAGCCCCGTCGGCTGACGCTCAACATCCGCGGCCTCTATGTCATTTAGCTTTTGCAGCTGCCCTGTTGCTGCCAAGCTTTCAAATTTATTCGCATAGCGGTTAGTGCTGGCCGTTTCTGCCACACCTTCCACCAAAGTATTCCAGGCCATACAAGCTGGACACTGCCCCTGCCATTTCGGCTCATAAGTGCCACATTCGGTACAAATGTAAACGCTTTTGTCTTTTGCCATGCTTATTCGACCACTTTCTTCTGCACGCGCGGTGCAATTGCACATAACAGTTCATAGCCAATAGTACCGCTGGCTTGCGCCACTGCATCCACAGATATGGTGTCACCCCATAATTCGACAGGTGAACCAGCGTCGGCTTCAGGTAAATCACTTAAATCACAAAACAGCATATCCATAGAAACACGGCCTAGTGTTTGAGTGACTGTACCATTGACAGCAATTGGTGTGCCTGTCAGTGCGTGCCGTGGGTAGCCATCGGCATAACCACAGGCAACAATACCGATACGTATTTGTTTAGTGGCAGTAAACAGTGCGCCATAGCCGACACTTTCACCTTTTTCTAAGGTTTGGACCGCAATCAGTTCAGAGGTGAAGTACATAGCTGGTTTTAAGTTGAAATCAGCTGCTGGTGTATCGCCTGCTGGTGTTGCTCCGTAAAGCATAATACCGGCGCGCACCCAGTCCGCATGCGCTTCTGGATGTAGTAGGATGGTGGCGGAGTTTGCCAGTGAAACTTCACCGCCAATCGTTTTTGTGGTTTCTTTGAAGCGTGCTAATGGTTCGATGATCCCAGTAGGCTCATTCGCTGTTGCAAAATGTGTCATCAGCGTGATATTGGCTGCATTGTCGCATTGTTGTAAGCGTTGGTGTGCCGCGGCATAATCGCTGGGCTTAAAACCTAAGCGGTTCATGCCTGTATTCATTTTAAGGTAGACATTAATCGGCCTTGCTAGCTGTGTATTTTCTAACATGCTGATTTGCGACTCATTATGCACCGTCACAGTCATATCAAAACTAGCGGCAATGCGTAATTCCTCTTCGTCGAACACACCTTCTAGTAGCAAAATGTCTTGATCTACACCTGCCTCGCGCATATCAATGGCAGAAGCAATGTTCACAGTCGCGAATCCATCCGCTTCAGCCAAGGCATACACCACATTGATTAAACCGTGACCATAGCCATTGGCCTTAACAACAGCCATCACCTTTGCGGTTTTCGCATGTTGTTTCACCACATTAAGATTATGTTGTAACGCACTCGCCGAAATGGCTGCGCAAATCGGTCGCATGATTAACTTTCATCCATATAGGCGTTAGCATGATCCTCAAAGCGCGTATGTTGTCCAATAAAGGTGAGCCTAACCCGACCGATCGGTCCATTACGTTGCTTACCAATAATAATTTCTGCCGTGCCTTTGTCTTCACTATCGGGGTTATAGACTTCATCACGATAAATAAACAAAATCAAATCGGCATCTTGCTCAATCGCGCCAGACTCACGTAAATCACTCATCACAGGCCGTTTATCAGGACGTTGCTCCAAACTACGATTTAGCTGTGAAAGCGCGACTACTGGCACATCCAACTCTTTCGCTAAAGCCTTGAGTGAACGTGATATTTCAGAAATTTCGGTCGCTCTATTTTCACTGCGCGTCCCTGCTGGCGCCGACATTAATTGCAAGTAATCGACCACAATCAGTCCTAACTTACCCATTTGACGGTGTAATCGTCTTGCCCGTGCGCGCACGTCAAAACTGCTTAAACTGGCACCTTCATCAATAAAGATGGGGGCCTCGTTCAGACGACCTAAAGCCGTCGTTAGTTTTTCCCAATCTTCGTCTTCCAAGCGACCTGTACGCATTTTGTGTTGGTCTAAGCGACCAATTGAACCGATCATTCGAGTTGCTAGCTGAGTTGCTCCCATTTCCATCGAGAATATAGCCACAGGCAAGCCTGTATCCAGCGCCACATTTTCCGCCATATTAATGGAGAAAGCCGTTTTACCCATCGATGGTCGACCAGCGACAATCACTAAATCACCTCCATGCAAGCCTGAAGTCATTTTATCCAAGTCTGTAAAACCAGTTGGGATGCCAGTGACTTCACTTTGATCTTCACGTGAAAATAACTCATCAATTTTTTCAGCGACTTGCGGCAGCAGCTCCTTAATGTCTTGAAAGCCTTCACTACCCTTATCACCACTTTCTGCGATTTTAAAAATCTTAGCTTCAGCTTCATCTAGAAGCTGTTGCGCATCTCGGCCATTAGGACCAAATGCACTACCGACAATTTCAGTACCGACACTGACCAACTTTCGCATAATGGCACGTTCGCGGACAATCTCTGCATATCGACGAATATTGCCTGCACTTGGCGTATTTTGAGCCAATGACCCTAGGTAAGCGATGCCGCCAACAGCAGACAATTCCGCCGTACTTTCCAATGATTCTGCTACCGTCACAATGTCAGCTGGGCGGTTACGCTCAATCAGCTTGGCTATATGTTTGTAGATGGTTTTATGATCATGCTGATAGAAGTCCTCAACATTGAGAATATCAGCCACTCTATCCAAGGCATCATTCTCTAGCAGCAGGCCGCCAATGACAGATTGCTCTGCTTCAATGGAGTGTGGAGGTACTTTTAGTGTATCTAATTGATCATCAGCCATAACTTGTCATTATACCTAAAGCGGACTTCATAAGAAGACGTCGTTATTAAATAACGACATAAATAACGGGCAAGAAAAAAGGCGACCTGAGTCACCTTTTTATCATTGCTACGTGAAGACTAGTACACTAGCCTTCATCAACCACAGTTACTGTTACATCAGCAACAACATCGTGATGTAAAGCAATGCTTACAGGGAACTCGCCCGTTGTTTTGAGCGGTCCTTCCGGTAAACGTACTTGTGATTTAGCGACTTCAAAGCCTTTAGCCATTAATGCAGTAGCAATATCGTTATTCGTAACAGAACCGAATAAACGACCATCTTCACCAGCTTTTTGTGTGATTTCAACTGCTTGACCAGCCAATTTTTCACCAGCTGCTTTTGCGGCAGCCAAGATAACGGCTTGTTGCTTCTCTAAATCAGCACGACGTGTTTCAAATTCAGCTTTATTCGCTTCAGTTGCACGTTTTGCTTTACCTTGAGGGATCAAAAAGTTACGACCGAAGCCATCTTTTACTTTAACGATATCGCCCAAAGCGCCTAAGTTAGCTACTTTTTCTAATAAAATAATTTCCATTGTTATTCTCCTTAGCCTGGGTGCTTATCAGTGTATGGTAACAATGCTAAGAAACGCGCGCGTTTAACAGCAGATGTTAATTGACGTTGATATTTAGCTTTAGTACCAGTCATACGTGCTGGAATGATTTTTGCGTTTTCTGAAATGAAATCTTTCAGTAAAGCCACATCTTTATAATCAACTTCTGTAATGCCTTCTGCACTAAAACGGCAGTAGCGGCGACGTTTATACATTTCTCTTGCCATGATAAAACTCCTAATCTTTTTTATATGTTAGATATAAATTCTAATTTATATCAGCTCTATATTCTTTATATGCATTACCAGTTGTGTGCTTTTGGCACTGCGCTTAGCTAAAAAACCTAAGGCATTCAGTTTTGTGCCTAGCTGAATATTCGTTGTGGCTAAGTCACCGATGGCAACCGCTTTTACTTCACATTCTACTTTTCTTTTTAAGCCAGCCTCTTCAATTTCAGAAACATGGCCAATCACAAAACTTAACAACGGCAAACCTGCTGGGGTATAACGTAGCGCCTCTAACTGAGTCACTTCTCCGCTAATCGCCAGCTTATTCACTAATTACTCAGCAGCAGCCTCTGCTTTAGCAGGTGCATCTTTGGCTGGCTCAGCAGCAGCCTCTGCTTTAGCAGGTGCTTCTTTCGCTGGCTCAGCAGCCTTAGGTGCTGTTTTAGTAGCATCGCCATGCATGACTGATTTAGATTTCTCTTCTCTCATCATTGGGCTAGCATCTGTTTTAGCTGTTTTAGTGCTGAATGTAATATGGCGAATAACAGCGTCATTGAATTTGAAACCATGCTCTAGCTCTGCCAAAGTCTCTTGGTCGCATTCGATATTCATTAGCACATAATGTGCTTTATGGATTTTGTTGATTGGATAAGCCAGCTGACGACGGCCCCAATCCTCTAAACGGTGAATAGCACCTTTGTTGCCGCTAATCATTGTGCGGTAGCGCTCAATCATTGCAGGCACTTGCTCGCTTTGATCAGGATGCACGATAAATACTACTTCGTAGTGACGCATGAAATCTCCTTTTGGTTAAAGCCACCCAGCAAGCCCTTTCATGAAGGCAGCAACTAAAATAGTTGCTTCGTGGTGTGGCAAGGTTTATATAAAAGTTTGATTATAGTAAAAAATCTTTTATAAATCAAATGCTTTATTGAAAGCAACCCATTATATCAAGCAAAACGTTACAAAATAAATCAAAATCATTTGTGAGCTGTGCAAAAAGCAGTGCATAATAAGCATTCTATACGGATTACATGACACACAATAAGCCTTGTAGAACTATTATTAACCAACCAGTAAAAGGATTGAAAATGGCAGAAGCAAAAGGTCTAGCAGTTCCAGTTAAAATGAAAAGCGAATTAGCAGCAGTTTGTGGCGCGGATTCACTTCCACGTACAGAAATTACAAAGAAAATATGGGACTACATTAAAGCGAAAAAATTACAAACTAAATCTGTAAACGGCGCTCCTGAAAATGCGGGTAAATATATCGTTGCAGATGCTACTTTACTTCCTATTTTCCGCAACACGAATTCAACAAGCAAAACAGGTAAAGTAACAAACCTAACTAACATTAAAGAAGGCGAAACAGTAGACATGATGCAAATGGCTGCTATCGTTGGTGCTAACTTAGCATAAGTTATTGAGTCTTCGCCCGAACATGGGAAAACTGATAAAATGAGTCATTCAGCGCTTAATATAATTAGCAGCTAATGGCTCATTTTTTCATTTCTAAAAAGCATTAATGAGAATATCTGCCATTCTTTTTGACGTTGGTGGCGTTCTGATTGAACTGAACGGCCTTCCTTCCATTGCCAAGCTATTAGATAGTAATCAGTCGCTTGAAGATATTTACAAGTACTGGATGGCTGCACCTTCAGTGATTGGTCATGAAACAGGTAAGCTCACGACAGATCAATTTGCTAATGAAGTTGTTAAAGACTTAAAGCTCAGCATTACGCCTGATGCCTTTATGGAGAACTTTGTCACTTGGATCGTCGGCACATTTCCAGACACCTTTGATTTGCTCGACGCTATCCCAAATACACTAAAAGTGGCGGCTTTAAGCAATACCAGTCATGCCCATTGGCAAGAAGTAGAAGCCACTGGCCTGACCGATAAAATAGAATACTTATTTTTATCGCATGAAATTGGTCATTTAAAACCAAGTCCAGCATCCTTTCAGCACGCAGTCGATGGCTTAGGGTTCCCTGCAAAAGAAATCATCTTCTTTGACGATGTCATTGAGAATGTGCATGCCGCCAATGCGTTTGGCTTAAAAGCCCACCAAGTTTTAAACCCCACACAAGCAAAAGCCATTTTAAACCAATACAAACTCTTATAACCCACACACTGCTTGCATCTACTAGGCAGGCATTATAAGCTTCTGGCACGAGTAAAATGATTATCACTGGGAGCAAGTATGAAACTAGAATCTTTAGCACTACATCACGGGTACACATCTGAAGCGACAACAAAAGCAGCAGCAGTACCGATTTATCAAACCACTTCTTATACTTTTGATAACACCCAGCATGGCGCTGATTTGTTCGATTTAAAAGTCCCTGGCAATATCTACACCCGCATCATGAACCCAACCACCGATGTACTAGAACAGCGCGTTGCGGCGATGGAAGGTGGCATTGCAGGCCTGGCGTTAGCTTCAGGTATGGCAGCGATCACCTACTCTATTCAATGTATTTGTGAAGTTGGCGACAATATTCTAAGTACCAGTCAGCTTTACGGCGGTACTTATAACTTATTTGCCCATGCCTTCCCTAGACAAGGGATCGAAGTACGTATGCTGTCGCATGATGATTTTGAAGGCTTTGAAAATGCCATTGATAGCAAAACCAAAGCGATTTTCTGCGAATCTATTGGCAATCCAGCAGGCAATATCGTTGATATTCAAAAACTATCAGAAATCGCCCATAAGCACGGCATTCCAGTCATTGTTGATAACACGGTAGCAACACCCTACTTATGCAAACCGTTTGAGCTAGGTGCTGATATTGTTGTGCATTCACTCACTAAGTATATTGGTGGCCACGGAACTTCGATTGGCGGCATGATTGTTGATTCTGGTACGTTCGACTGGGTCGCGAATAAAGACCGTTTCCCAGCACTCAATGAGCCAGACCCTTCCTATCATGGTGTGGTTTATACCGAAGCACTTGGTGCTGCTGCTTATATTGGCCGCTGTCGTGTTGCGCCACTGAGAAACACAGGTGCAGCCATTTCTCCAATGAATTCATTCCAAATTCTACAAGGCTTAGAAACATTAGGCCTGCGTATGGAGCGCCATTGTGAAAACGCGGAGCAATTAGCAACTTACCTACAAAATCACCCTAAAGTGAGCTGGGTCAATTACGCAGCATTAGCAGGCAGCGAATATAACGCAACTTGCCAAAAAATCACCGGCGGTAAGGCCTCTGGCATTTTGAGCTTTGGCATTAAAGGCGGCGCGAAAGCTGGCGAGCAGTTTATTGATGCGTTGGAAATGATCTTGCGCTTAGTGAACATCGGTGATGCCAAGTCACTAGCGTGCCACCCTGCCTCTACCACTCACAGACAACTGAATGAAGAAGAGCTAGCCAAAGCAGGCGTCAGTACTGACTTAGTCAGAATATCTGTTGGGATTGAAAATATTGACGATATTGTGGCAGATGTGACGCAGGCATTAGATAAAGTCTCTTAATCTGACAGTGTCTTAAAAGCAAGCCAAGTGATTATTGTGCCAACAGTATAATAATCACGATTGCCAATACCAACGACACACCCTTCCAAAAAGTAACAGGGTAACGCCTAGAATCTGGTAGTTTTTTGAAAAAAATAATCATGGTCTTAAAGCCTTTATGCATGAAGCTCCACCCTATGCTTCATACCCATCAACTTATTTGATGCAAGTCAAAATTTCACCTTTTAACAAACTGACGAAACCATTAGAATGGGCACATGGCAGAACAAACACGCTTTAATGACACCATCGCCAGTTTTGATGCGATGAACGCACAAGATCCAAATCTACTCACGATTGACGGCAAACAGAAGCCCAAAGAGCTGGTGTATGCACAACGACTCAGTGAAATGCTAGCGCGTTATGCACCTGGAGCTTCAGAAGCTCTTAATCTCGCCACGCGTGCGCAACATATCCAACGTTGGGTATCGCCGCGCAGCGATTACCCGATGACTAAACCGGGTTATATGCAGTGGAGTAGCAACTTAAAAAAGCACCATGCTGAAGTCGCAAGTAAAGTCATGCAAGAACACGGTTATGATGCTGAGGCTATCCAACAAGTCGCTAGCTTGTTACAAAAAAAAAACCTACGTGCCAATGCAGATACACAACCCCTGGAAGACGTGATTGTCTTAGCATTTTTAGAACACGATTTGGATGCTTTTGTAACGAAATATAGTGACTATATTGAAGAAAAGTTTTTAACCTTCTTGCGTAAACCCTATATGAAGATGTCAGACAAAGGCCGGGCGGTAGCTTTATCATTAATTACCATTCCAGAGCACTTGTTACCAGTGGTACTCAAGGCCGTTGGGTAAACCAACACCATCAGCTGCCGGTCAGCAAGGCAGCTTTAACCAATATACCCAGCGCTTTCCGCTAGCTAGAAAGCTGAACCGTCAGCACCACTTTTATCTCGGACCTACTAACTCGGGCAAGACTTACCATGCGCTGAATGCCTTAATCGAAGCTAAAACAGGCGTTTACTTAGCGCCGTTACGCTTATTAGCCATGGAAGTACGCGATCGACTGGTGCAAGCGGGCGTGCCTTGTAATTTAATTACGGGTGAAGAGCGAATTGTTATGAAAGGCGCACAGCATACGGCTTCTACTATAGAGATGATGCATAGCACCAAAGCCGTTGATGTCGCAGTGATTGATGAGATTCAAATGCTGCAAGATCCTGATCGTGGTCAAGCGTGGACAGCAGCGTTAATTGGTGTGCCCGCTAGACAAGTCTTCGTTTGTGGCTCCAATGCGGTCACAGCGCTTTGTACTAAGGCGCTGGGCGTATTAGATGAGCCGTACGAAATCACTTATCTAGAACGTAAAACACCACTGATATTTGAAGATAATAGCCTTTGTGGTACACGCTATAGTAAGCCAAAGCTGAAAAACCAGTTACAGAACGGCGATGCAGTCGTTGCTTTTAGTCGAAAAGATGTACTCACCCTAGCCGCAAGATTTCGCCATTGGGGTTACAAAGTAGCCAGTATCTACGGCGCTTTATCTCCAGAAGTGAGAAGGCACGAGTCAGAGCGTTTTTTATCTGGAGACGCAGATATTTTAGTCGCCACCGATGCCATTGGCATGGGGCTTAATTTACCCATCAGACGCGTCATCTTTGCCAATATTCACAAATTCGATGGCATTGCATCAAGACCACTCAATGCAACAGAAGTCAGACAAATTGCAGGCCGCGCCGGGCGTTACGGCGTGTATGAAAGAGGCTATGTGAATGTGCTAGAAGATGACGAACAAATCCATATTGAACACATGCTTAATGTCGATGATACTGCCACCATTTCTCGCCTACCAATATCAATACAAATTGATGATTTAGAATTGATAATTAACAAACTAAATACTAATCGTTTAGCCGAATGTATTGCCTATTTAACGGAGCACCATCACAGCCAAGATGCACTATGCGAAAGTAGTTCCGCTGCCGCACAATATACACAAGCTTTGATTGTGGACGAAGTCGCGCCTAATATGGCTTTTAAAGACAAATTCGCCCTAGCCTGCGCCCCGCTCTCCATTCAAGTGCCGATAGAGAAAGATTACTTTATTCAATGTATCCAAAGCATCTATACGGATAAAGAACACCCAGTACCATTTGCGCCTAATTGGTTGAATGGTGTCAGTGAAAAGCACTTGCAGGAGGCTGAAGTACTGAGTCAGCATATTAGTTTGTATGCATGGTTAAATTATAAGTTTCCGACGATATTCACTGAACGGGAAGCGATTCCTGCACTTAGAAGCAAAGTGGCTGGTTATGTGAAACAGGCTTTGTTAACCCAGAAGGGATATGGAGATACGAGTCGAGAGGTTGAGTTAAATATGGGGAGTGGTCGCTAGCATTGGTTTAGCGCTTACACTGGTTGTGATATCTACTTAATAACCTAACAAAGGGTAAAGCTTGCCTTGGCGTATGCTTTGATTAGCCCGTTCTATCATGCCATCTTGCATCCATTTTGCAATAATCTTGCGAATAATGGGCCTGACTTGTTGCTCACGCATACCAGCTTTAAGCCTAGAATGATAGAGTAATTTAAGCAGCAAACCATCTAGCCAGTTAATAATTCATTCGGACTGTTATCGTTAAAGATAGACGGGTATACGCTGTCTGAGTCATTTAGCAACCCCAACACTTGTGTAATTTCCTCGACGATACAAGTCACCAAACTGCGGTGCATTTTCGCTTGGTCTACCGGTATGATCACCACCGCTTGACTAATTTCACCATGCTCCCCTAGGCTAAAATTAGCCATGCATACCGTATGATGAATATGCGCCAAGGACCGCTCCCCCATATACCGCAGAATATCAGCCGCCCATCGGTCTTGATTGCTTAAAATTATTTTGATATTGGCTTTTTTTGGATTCTCTTCAAAGGCAACATCGTGCCCAATAATCACTGCCACATGTTGCAAATGCATGCTGATGAGATTTGCATAAAGCGGATCCTTAGGCACGCTATAAATCAACTGCACACCAATCGGCTGTTGCCATCGTCGCAATCGGTGTGTCATTTGATCATATTCATTATTTAAAGCAATATCGACAAAAGACTGTTCGATATAGTCTGGCTGTTGCCAACGTGCCAATGCTGTTTCGCTTATTGCCACAGTGGAACATAGCATCGCACTAGAAGCCAAGGTGATGATATAAAACATCGCACGTAAGTGTTTCAGGCTAGTGTTATCGCGATGATCATTTGGCATGGCTTTATTGTGCAGGATATTGCACACGTGGGCAACATGGTATTGCACACCCTACTTGACTGCCGCGCGAACCAGACGACATCAAAACGCCTGACGGCAAAACCGTCGGTCGTCACGAAGGGTTGATGTTTTACACTTTATTTCAGGGCTAAGGTTTAAAAATCGGTGGTAGCCGTGATAGCAATGGCGAACCTTTGTTTGTGGCGGCTAAAAAGATGGCTAAAAACGTGTTGACTTTAGTGCAAGGCCATGAGCATCCATTGCTATTAAGTGATGAATTAGCCGCAAGCCAACTCACTTGGATAGACAATGAAGCGCCTATGGCTAACTGGATGTACGCGGCTTAAACACGTTATCGTCAGCCTGATGCGCCTAGTGAAATTGACCGTTTAACGGCAGAAGAAGTTGAAATTAAATTCGGCCAAAAACAGTGGCAGTCACGTTAGGGTAATCTGCGGTGGTCTACGAAAGTAATGTTTGCTTAGGCTGCGGCATCATTACTGGAACTATTTAAATTAAGGGTTAAGTCATATTCATCGTGTTATTTTAAAGATGTAGTGTAAACACATAGTGTTATACTAGATTGATTATTGAATAATTTAAATGACCCATATAAATATGGCGTATATACTTAAAGATGCTCAAGGACTTATTATTGCCTCAAGTGCAGAACAAAATTCACCTGAAGCGAGTGTTGAAAATTGGCAATTCGTTGAGAGTAACACTCCAGAATATATTGATTTTTTAGAGAGATCAATACTCGAAGCCGACTCTTTTAGGAAGAGTGACATTGAATTAGCTCGGGTACTGGAAGATTTAATTTCACTACTAATTGATAGAAATATTATTCGATTTACCGACTTTCCACGTGCAGCACAAAGACGCCTGAACGATAGACAATCTATGCGTATTAAAACCGAGCTCTCAAAACTGGTGGATTAGAACTAAGATATTATGTACTAGGTCTTATATATTGAGACCTTTGCACGAAGCAGGCCACTTCCCAGCAAACCCTGTGTTAAATGTGATAATACAGACTGTGTAATTTAGCTGAGAATTAACATCATAGCCTAGAAAAACACTCATAAATATGTCAATTTAGATTTTAAAAGTGAAAGCTGACCAAAGTGCGATGATTAATTGCTTCGTGCAAAGGCCTCAAGCCCTCCTTTAAGTCGCAAGTCAGTATAAATCAAAAAGCTTGGCATTAATCATAACCGCATGTGCGCCATAATTTGCCCATGATCTGAAGCCAATTTATTATAAGGCGCTTCCGCATGCGCATCATCGGTAATATGGTCATTAAATACGCTAAAGCAATCCATGGTGCCGATATTATTAGCTGAGCCCTTGACAAAATGTTGTGACATCAGAATCTGATCAATACTCTCGTAAACACCTCCAAAAACTGAGGTATAAATCATATCGCGTTGGCTTTTCTCAATAAATTGCATTTCTGCGCTTTGTAATTGGTACTGTTCTATTTGCGAACGAATCACGGTGTCATTTTGTTCTGTGTAACGGTCACCTTTATGTTCTGCATTATGTCGCCGCATCCATGCGTAGTTTTTAAAGGCTCTTTCGCCTTTAATCATAGAGGATGAGACGGAGTATTCACTGTCGTTAAAGTCACCTAACACCATGACTGGGTTGTCTTGCTTCAATTCTTCTGTAATCAGCTTACGTAATACGTATGCTTCGGCCGTACGGCGCAGCATGGCGCGTAATTCACCTAATGCTCTTGCCGCTGGTAGATAATGCACTAAATCGGACTCAGGGGCGAAGTCTGCGCCTTTTGGCTTGATGTATTCACCTAGTTTAGATTTCAAGTGACAGTTAAAGACCGTAACCACTTCATTGCCTATTTTAATTTTGGCTTTGATGATAGGACGTGAGATGCATTCTAGCGTGTAACTGCCGGCGCTTTCATCACTGTCGTAACCCGCAGTTGGGAAATCAATTACGAGTGGTTCGTCTAACTCTTGAATAATTTCAGGCGTGCCTTCAAAACCAAAGCGTGACAGCATAGCCAAGCCTGGGCGGCGCTTCCCTGCTCTGCCGTCATTCACATTAGGCGCGAAGAAGACTTGCTCTTTGGTATATGGCTCGTAGCCTAGCTTTCTAAAGATGGCTTTGCGATGATAACGTTTGGATTTATCTGGAATGACATCTTCATTAAGTTCATTACTGGCTTCGTTGGTTTCATCAATGACGGATTGTAGTGCATCTTTATCGAATATCTCTTGAAAACAAACGATGTCGGCATTCATGGTGAGCAGTTGATTGGCTAGCCAACTTTGCTTCCAAGCGTGTTCTTCTGGCGTGCAGGATTCAAAGCGGTAGTACTCCTGATCTGCCCCAATGAGATTTTTAACGTTAAAACTGGCTATCGTAAATTCTGTCATTACATTCACTTCAGTGCGAGTCGTGACTGAATATTCTAGCAGATACGCTGGTTAATCTGTATTAACACATGTACCGCAACGCGATTGCGGTGCGACTCTTACGGTCCTTTGACTGTTGCAAGTCCTTGTTCATCCCAGGCGAGAATACCACCTTCTAGATTAACGACCTTTGTGAATCCAGCTTTAATTAAGGTTTTAGCGGCAACATCTGAACGGCGACCACTTCTGCACTGCATCACAATAGCACTGTCTTTATACTGCACCAATTCACTCATTCGATCTTCCAGTTGTCCTAGTGGAATAAAGATAGTACCTTCAATTCGATGCTCGTTACGTTCATCTTGCTCACGCACATCAATCATCACCACTTGTTTATTGTTCAACAGCTCAGCAGCTTGCTTAGGTGTAATGGTAGGCACACTGCTTGAACAAGCCATGATTAATAAAGATAACAGTGTAATTAAAGCCAGTTTAAAGTCATGTAAAATTTTCATTCTATACTCCAATACTTTGAATTTAATGACAACTAATCAAAACAGATGACTATAAAAATCATAGGTGAAACTTTACTTCTTAAGTGTCCCCATGATTTTAAGTACGAGCATCATCGCGGATAAAGCCACAGTAATCGTATTGGCAATAATAATTGGCCAATCTTGCTTAAGTAAACCATATACCAACCACATCGCCACGCCAGCCGTAAAAATACTGTACATCGGTAATGAAATACCTGATAAGTCTCTGGTTTTGTAAGAATGGATAGCCTGTGGAATAAAAGCCAAAGTGGTGCAAGTAGCAGCAATGCTACCAACATAGTCTACAAATATCATCATATCTTTACTTTAAAATTAAGGCTTAACCTATTACTTTATTATCTCTAATAAAATAATCTACCCAACTTCCAACATCCTCACTCTTAACGTTTTTAGTTGATCCCTAAAGTTTGCCGCTTTCTCAAACTCTAGATTCTTAGCTGCATCGTGCATGCCTTTTTCGATGCGCTTCATCTCTTTGGCAATTTGTTTTTCGCTCAAGCTTTCGTAGTTTGCTTGCTCTTGTGCAGTTTTACGTTCGCGACTACCTTCATCCATGTCATACACGCCATCAATAATGTCTTTAATCTTTTTAGAAACACCTTTAGGCGTAATGCCATGTTCTTTATTGTAAGCCGTTTGAATCTCGCGACGGCGCGCGGTTTCATCCATCGCCGCCTTCATACTTTTGGTGATGCGATTCGCGTAGAAAATAACTTTACCGTTCAAGTTACGCGCGGCACGGCCTGATGTTTGAATTAACGATCGTTCGGACCGTAAGAAGCCCTCTTTATCCGCATCTAATATCGCGACCAATGAAACCTCTGGAATATCCAAGCCCTCACGTAGCAAGTTAATGCCCACCAGCACATCAAACTCACCCAAACGTAAGTCGCGCAGAATCTCAACGCGCTCTATGGTATCGATATCACTATGCAAATAACGCACTTTCACACCATGATCGCTTAAGTAATCAGTTAAATCCTCTGCCATACGCTTCGTTAGCGTCGTTGCTAACACACGTTCACCCACATCGGTACGCAGCTTAATTTCCCCAAGCAAATCATCTACTTGTGTATCCGCGGGCTTTACCGTAATTTCAGGGTCAATCAAGCCAGTTGGTCGCACAATCATCTCAACTACTTGCTCTTGATGATTCTTTTCATACTCTGATGGAGTAGCTGAAATAAACACCGCTTGGCGCATAACTTTTTCAAACTCTTCAAACTTCAGTGGTCGGTTATCCATCGCTGAAGGTAAACGCCAGCCGTAGTCAACTAGGTTTGATTTACGCGCCCTATCCCCCTTATACATCGCACCGATTTGCGGAATGGTAACGTGACTCTCATCCAAAATCATCAATGCGTCTTGTGGTAAGTAATCAATCAAGGTCGGCGGCGGCTCCCCAGCTGCTGCACCTGATAAATGTCGAGAGTAATTCTCAACACCTTTACAAAAACCAATTTCATTCAACATTTCCAAATCAAACCGAGTACGTTGCTCAATACGCTGCGCTTCGACTAGCTTGTTCTCTTTAACAAAGAAGTCGATGCGTTCGCGTAACTCTAATTTAATTGTTTCCACCGCACGCACAGTGGTGTCACGCGTGGTGACATAATGGCTTTTTGGGTAGATAGTAAAGCGTTTTACTTTATCGAAAATCTCACCGGTTAATGGGTCAAATAAGGAGATGGCTTCCACTTCATCATCAAACAAACTCACGCGAACAGCGGTTTCGTTGTTTTCCGCAGGAAAGATGTCAATAATATCGCCGCGCACTCTAAAAGCACCGCGACTAAAATCAACATCATTACGCTTATATTGCATACCAATCAAAATATCAATCGCTTCGCGCTGCACCATCTTGTCGCCCTGTTTCAAGTTCAAGACCATGGCATGATAATCCTGCGGGTCACCAATACCGTAGATGGCTGAAACCGATGCTACGATAATGGCATCTTCGCGCTCTAGCAAAGCTTTAGTTGCAGAAAGTCGCATCTGCTCGATGTGGTCGTTAATACTGGAATCTTTTTCAATAAACACATCGCGTGATGGCACATAAGCCTCTGGCTGATAGTAATCGTAGTAACTAACAAAGTATTCCACGGCATTATTGGGGAAAAACTCTCTAAACTCACTATACAGCTGTGCAGCAAGCGTTTTATTCGGAGCCATCACAATCGCTGGACGACCTGTTCGCGCAATCACATTCGCCATGGTGAATGTTTTGCCAGAGCCAGTGACGCCTAATAAAGTTTGACATTTAAGACCATTATTAACGCCTTGTGTCAGCTGTTCAATGGCTTGCGGCTGATCGCCAGCAGGCTCAAATGGTTGATGAAGCTGATACTTACTATTGGGAAAGGTAACAATCACGCATGCGCTCGCATATTTTCAATATAACGTTTGATTTTAACAGGCTTTACCTTTAAATACGCGGCCTAATGAGACGACTGGATGACATTCACAAGAACTTTATAAACATCCCAAAGTCTTTAGTTATAAGAAAGCAACCTGAAACTACTTAATGAAAGCCTCGATGAAAAGTCTATTACTCAGCGTATTAATCTCACTAACAACACAAGCCTTTGCCTTCGATAGGCAAGCTTTGATGCAAGCCTACTTTGGCGTGGTCATGATACAAGGCTATAACCAAGAGGGCGGCTTAACCTATGGCTCTGGGGTTGTGGTTGCTAAAGATGAAGTAATTACCAACTGCCATGTGCTTCGCACAACGAATAGACCTTGGGTTGCGCGTGGACAAAACAGCTATGAGATTACATCGGTCAAAGCTGACACATGGAATGACTTATGTTTAGTTACCACAGAAAACTTACCTCTCAAACCAGTTCAGCTAGGTAAAAGCAGTCATTTAAAACGAGGTGAAGAAGTCACTGGCATGGGTCATTCAAATGGCGCGCCCGCGCCACTAACCTCGACTGGCTTTGTTAACGGTTTATATTCTGACACCCAATCTAATGGCAAAGTTATTCGTACCAACGCTAAATTTAGGATGGGAGCAAGCGGTAGCGGCTTATTTGATATGGACGGTCGTTTGGTTGGCATTAACACCTTCAAAACTGCTGGAAAACATGGCAGCATTCATTTTGCACTACCAATTGAGTGGCTTGAATTGCTGGAAAAGCAATCAGCTATCAAGAAATTCCCAATTAAAGGCAAGGCCTTATGGGAAGAGGATGAAGATAAAAAGCCATTCTATATGCAAGCCGCCGTACCTGAATCTCGCGGTGATTGGCCAAAACTCATGCAAGTGGCTAATAACTGGATAAAAGTAGATCCAAACAGCCCAGACGCTTGGTATGCGTTGGGATTGAGTGAAGAAAATCTAGGTGACATTGAAACTGCAACAAAGCATTATTTGCAATCATCATCTCTCGATGCAGATAATATGGATGTGTTGATTAAAATTGGTGAGCTAGCAAAAACACGTGGTGATAAGGCTGAATTAACTCGCGTGCATGCAGCTATTACCAAAATTGATGCGGATATTGGTCAGCAATACCAACAGTTTGTTGACTGTTCGATTGATTGCTAGCAGCATGCCTAAACTCTAAAGACTCATTTGAAAATTTTTTGCACCATGCCATCACACTTCCACCTAAACTGTATTTTTTTGCGTAAAATATCTATTAATAATTAAACGCATTAAGGAAGTCGATTTTGGCAAACTCATCACAGCTACCGTTATCAACACGCGTATTGGCAATTAAAGAATCACCAACTTTAGCGATTACGGCAAAAGCTGGTAAATACAAGGCTGAAGGTCGTCCGATTATTGGGCTAGCTGCTGGCGAACCAGACTTTGATACGCCACAACACATTAAAGATGCAGCAAAAGCAGCGATTGATGCAGGCTTCACCAAATACACACCAGTAACAGGCATTCCGGGTTTGAAGAAAGCCATTGTCAATAAATTCAAAAAAGACAATGACTTAGATTACACAGTGAGTGAAGTGATTGTTGGCGTTGGTGGTAAACAAACCATCTTTAACCTTTGTCTAGCCGTGCTAAATAAAGGTGATGAAGTCATCGTACCAGCACCTTACTGGGTCAGCTATGCGGATATTGCCTTAGTGGCAGAAGCTAATCCTATCGCTGTGCAATGCGGTATTGAGCAAAACTTTAAACTCATGCCAGATCAGCTAGAAGCGGCGATTACGCCAAAAACGAAACTGGTAATGCTTAACTCCCCTTCTAACCCAACTGGTGCTGCTTATACATTGGATGAGTTAAAAGCATTGGGTGAAATATTACTTAAACACCCACATGTGATTGTGGCGACTGATGATATGTATGAACACGTTAATCTAACAGGTGATAAGTTCTACAATATCCTCAACGCAACACCTGCGCTAAAAGACCGCTGCATCGTATTGAATGGCGTTTCTAAAGCTTACTCCATGACAGGCTGGCGTATTGGTTATGCTGCCGGCCCTGCTTACATCATTAAAGCCATGGGTATTTTGCAAAGCCAATCAACCAGCAACCCAACGTCGATCTCACAAGTCGCCGCACAAGCCGCGCTTGAAGGCCCACAAGAGTGTATTACGCCCATGCTAGACGCGTTTAAAGAGCGTCACGCCTATGTAGTTGACCGTTTTAATAAGATACCTGGCTTAAGCTGCTTAAAAGCAGGTGGTGCTTTCTATGCCTTCCCACATGCAGTTGAAGCGATTAATAACTTGCAAAAAGCAGGTAAAATCACAGAAGCAACCGATTTAGCCTTAGCGGATTACTTCTTAGAGGAATTTGATGTTGCTGTCGTACCAGGCTCCGCCTTTGGTGCAGAAGGCTACTTCCGCATCTCATTTGCCACCTCAATGGAAAACTTACAAACTGCGTTAGACCGCATTGAAAAAGCGTTAAATTAAAGCAATTCAAGTTGTTTAATAAAAATTACATAGTTTATTTGTTCTAGTTATTGACCAACCCGCAGTTAGCCAGTATTATCACGCCTTCGTTGGTTGAGCAGCATTACCACCGATTCCCCGATAGCTCAGTTGGTAGAGCAATGGACTGTTAATCCATGTGTCCCTGGTTCGAGCCCAGGTCGGGGAGCCAAAATCCTAAAAGCCTCACAGCGATGTGAGGCTTTTTTATTTTGTGTCATTCAATCGTCCTAGACTACACATAGACTACAAAGTCTTATTGTTTTATCTTTTCTATAGCAATAAATTCGATTTAACTGTTCGTGTAGGGGGCATCAAGAATTCCCCTATTTAATTATTACTGCACCAGCCCGCTGATGAAAAAGTGAAATATTCAATATTGGCAGTACTTGATATAGTGTTCAGAGTCAATTAAGGTGGCTTTATAGCCACCTTCCCATAAGGTGCCTGTTCGTTGGTAGTTATAATTAAAATATTGGACATAATATCGTCCTACCATTTGCATTACTTTGCCTAAGCTTTCTTCTATGTGTGGTGTAATTAATAAGTGGACGTGACTAGCCATGTGTACATAAGCGTGTAAGTCACATGAATGTTTGTCGCAGGCTTGTTTTAACTTGTCGAGGTAAAATCCATAATCGTCATCAGTGATGAAGATGGGCTCACGGTTGTTACCACGAGTAATCACGTGTTGGGGTTGGTCGGGAATAACAAAGCTAGTTAGGCGAGCCATGAGCTAGGTCTTGATAGTTAAGGTGTTCTCTGTATAAATGACTTAAGCTTCAGAATCAATCGAGTCTGACCCGATTGATTTTGCTTCATTATTTTGAATAAAATTTGGCCAAATAAAAGCATGGTTTTAACCTCAACTTATAGCTTCAATGCTAAGCATAAAATACTCGCAATCACTATTAAAATTGCAATCATAAAGAATTTGTATTGTATGGTAATTAAATGATAAGCTATATTAGCGTATGTAAGGGTAGTAACAAGTGTGGCGGCATAGATTAGTCTACCAACCCATCTACTCCTAGATAATGGCTTGCTTACTTTTATTATCTAACGAAATTCTCTAGGTAATGGTTATTAATGAAAAGCAACGGAAAGGTACAATACAAAAATGGTTTTAAGCAGATTAGTTGGAACGATATTGATAGCCTTAATTTTGTGGGGCACACTGATAATCGTTGGACGTATAAGAAATGTAAAATATAGCAATTTATTCGTAAAGTTAAGAGGGGGTGGAGCCTTAACAAAAAAAACATTGTTTGATCGTTTTTGGAAACAACATGCGACACTTGCGCGCCCAGGTAGCTCACATAAAGAGTCATTAGATGAAACCTATGTTTACTACTACAGACATTCAATGAACTACCTAAGTATCGCGTTGCTGAGTGTTATCATTTTGGCTCTTGTGTATTACTTTCCCTTAGTCCTGACTTCATTTTTTGGAGTTGATAATATATCAACTAGCCTTATGGCATTTAGAAAGTATGTACAAATTTTATTGATAGTGCTGACGTCTTTTGGTTTTTTTGCTCACCACAGGTGTCACTACCAAGTTGAAATGATGTACAAGGAACTTACTAAATAAGTCTCGATTCATTCCTGTTTAAATTAAAAGTCTCAAATATTAAATAGAATCAATGAGCCTTTTCATTATGAATATTTGAGCTTTAGTTTTATCGCTTGCATTTATTAAGCACAACAATACTAGCTTTATGAATGTTCGCATACATTCATCCCCGTTATTTGAGGGTAGCTTTTTAGTAGATAGTGTCTCCATTAAGCTCAATCGGACTCTCGTTGGCTGATGTGAACACTCTGCACGATTATTCGCATATTATGTTGTGTCATGTAAGGTATTGGCTATTAGTTCCACTCACCCTTATAAGTAATACTACGGTATAAACAATGTGAATTTGTGCCTTATAATCAAAAGATAAATATCTATTTCATAATGAACGACCATTAGTTAATAGTACTTACTTTTTTTAAGGAGTAGAAAATGGCACTGCGTATTGGCGATACAGCTCCAAACTTCACCATTGCAACAACTAACGGAAAAATCAACCTTCATGACTGGGCAGCAGGAAAGTGGGTTTTTTTCTTTAGTCATCCAGCAGATTTTACCCCTGTTTGTACTACGGAGATGGGGCGAACCTCCCAATTGGCTCCTGACTTCGAAGCGCGAAACTGTTTGCCAATAGGGCTATCAACGGACACTGTTGACGAACATCTAAGTTGGATTGAAGATGTGAATACAACACAAAAGACATCACTTAAATTTCCTATCATTGCGGATAAAGACAAAAAAATTGCTGCTCTATATGACATGATCCATCCATCAGAAAGCAATACAGCTACAGTTCGTTCTGTCTTCATTATTGACCCAAAAATGAAAATACGCTTAACAATGACTTACCCTATGGCAGTTGGTCGAAACTTTGATGAAATTTTAAGGGTCCTTGATGCTCTTCAAACTGGTGACCAACATGGTATTGCAACTCCTGCAGATTGGCGGCCAGGTAATAAGGTAATCATTCCTCCATCAGTTAACAATGCTGATGCAGCAAAGAAATTTCCACAAGGTTTTGATGAAATTAAACCATACTTGCGTTATGTAGAAGTATCTTAGTTACAGTTCAATTGTCATACTTTGTCGAGACCTAACGAGAGGGAGCGGGCCTTAACACTTAGTAAAAAGCTATTTCTACAGTTGAAAATCCGAGTATCACTAGCTGGATTCCAAATCGGGCCACCAATTATAATTGGGCTGACAGCGATGTTGGCCTTTTTATTTTGTCTCATTCACTCGCTCTAGAGTACGCATATACTACAAAGTCTTATATTTTCATCTCTGTCTATTCGAATAGTGACTGGGGGGGGGGTCAAGAATTCTTTCGAGAAAATGCTGATATTGCCACCCTCTCAAAAAAAAACAATAATATCGGAGAGGCTTAATATTGCTGGAGATTAAGTTTCAAAAAATCAATGTTGACTATACCGAGACCAGCACCCATTTAAGGCTCTATGGGGAGTTTTAACCCTTAAACTACGGTGACATTAAGGTTTAATAAAAACCATCACCAGGGACTTGAAGGGTTAAGCTAACCATCCCTAGTTAATAGTCCCTAGCCAGATACAAAACAGACATAAAAATGACCCACACTTTCATGCAGGTCTTCGGATTTAAGTCGTGTATTAGCCTCGCCCAAACTGCCGCTAGTGATAACCACAGCAGCTTAGTTTGTCGATAGATAGCCCTCTATCGGATCAGCACCCATTTTCTCTATTTTGTTGTCACCGGGATTTGATGAAAAATCTATGGATACACTACCTACAGTTTTAAAATTCATTACAAAAGTAGAGCTAGCCGTAACGGCTAGTGGTTTAGGTGTTTTTGTAGTCCATAGAATTTTTGCAGCATTTCCACATGTAGTCGCCCATGTTTTCCCATCGGACTTAAGAAGGCTTCCCCAAGCTTGCACTCCGCCAGGGGCGCTCGCATCAGTTTTGCCACCTTCGGCGCTGAAGCCGCTACCAGCACCTTTACATTTTGTTCCCATTGTATTAATTACCTCGTACGAGAACACAGCAGTACCAGCTTTCGTACCACACTCAATCATCTGGCTGCCGGCGGTGACTGTCTTACCGTGGGGCGTATCTATTGAGCCCTCATTCGTGACCCCAGTCGGACCTGCATTTGAGGTCCAACAAAACTTCCCTTCCCCAGTAACTCCTGTAACATCATTAGTTGTCTCGGTTGAATGCTTGATCCCAATTTTATTGCTCAAGATCGCAACCTGATAAGGATAATCTCCAACAGGGATACTAATCGGCCCTACGTCAAGCGCCCCCTCAGCCGGAAAAGCAACAGCATGCCTTAAGCCTGCAGTAGTATTTAGTATAAAAGTGCAGGATCTTAGATCTCCACCAGAAGGATCGGTTTTACAAACCCCCAGCTTATAAAACGTCAACTCATACGCATCTGGGGTGCTGCTGCATGTATCAGAATCTGTGCCACCGTCCTTTACTGAGTTCGCTGAATCACTAACGGCCGTAACTAACTTACCCTCAGAAATATCGCACAATGCTTGTGCATTACCCGAAAAAAAGATAAATGTGAGAAAGGTGCTGAGCACTGCTTTTTGAAAAATTTTATGCACAGTTTAATATCCTTTTACAATTAGGGAGGAAGAAGTCTGTTTTACAATAAGATTTTGTCTTCTTACCTTGTCATAGCGATGCTCTTCCATACTGGCTAATTTGTATGCGGATTCACTAATCCAAGTTGGAGAAGAACTTTTCTTACCCTTCTCAAATAAAGCCATAATATTGTATGAAATGTTAAAGTGATTTTGATCCGACAACTCTGCCTGACTGTACGTTCTTCCAATTTGTATTTCTAATCCAGGAACTGGAGGAGGTCTAAGTCTAAACTGCACGTCATTTCCTTTTATGTCGGATGCACCTAAATGGGCATCCCACTGATAGCGTTTAACAAATAAAGTAGCCCAGTTCATATAAGGTAAAGGCAAACCAAACTCGATATCATAACCATCTAAAGCTCTTTCTTCGGCCCCGTTACGACCAGCCTTCCAATCACTCAAAGCCCAATATCTATTTGCATTAACTTCCCATGCTGTAGTGCGAGCCTCTAGGCCGACACTTGTTCTATTATGATCGTAAGGAAACTCGTGATCATAAAAAACATTAATGCCGGCTAGTAAAGTTTTTTCATTTAACAACTTACGGTAGCCTAGCCCCAAATTTAATGTCGTACGCCTATCTTGATAAAACATACTTCCTTGCATGAAGGTTGTATTGATGACATCATCTTTACTCGACAAGGGCTTAACAACTAAGATACCAGCTGTTGGTCCCCCTGTTCGACTTTGACCGCCGTTATAACCAGATGAGAAGCTTGTTTCTACAGTTGGAAAAAAATTTTCAAGGTAAGAGTTAGCATAACTTAGGCTTTTATCAGTAGCAGCGTCAACCATGGTACTCTTTAAGTCCTGCACAGCAGCATCAAGATCAAGAGTGGGATCAGGGTCACCTGCATTAGCTATTAGCGTGCCAGTCAATAGCAGTGCTGCGCTTAGTACTTTAAATTTTGTCATATAAAAATATACCTTGTTATTACTGTGATTTTCATAATGTAACATAGCTCTAGCTGTAGGTGCTGCATTAAATATAAATATAAACTTATTTGATAAAGGATCGTTCGCAGGTTGAGAGGATTACAGGCTATTGCACACCGTCAACAATCTGCATTAATCACCTAAGAATTAAACCTTCACTTCTAATATAATACGGCTTATGAACAATAATGAAATTGATGTGTTACTCATTGGTGGTGGGATTATGAGTGCAACGCTAGGTGTTTTACTACACCAACTTAATCCCAACTTACGCATGACCATGGTGGAAAAATTATCTGCGCTAGCATTAGAAAGCTCTGATGCGATGAATAATGCAGGAACCGGGCATGCAGGCTATTGCGAGCTAAATTACACGCCACAAGCGGCTGATGGTAGCGTGGCGATTGACCGTGCGTTGGATATTAATGCCGACTTTGAAACATCACTGCAATTATGGTCGAGCTTGGTGGAAATGGGTGCCCTGCCCGCACCTGAGCATTTTATTCGCAAAACACCGCATTTGAGCTTTGTCTGGGATGTGGATGGGAGTGGCGATAATTTGTCATTTTTGAAAGAACGCCATACCAAGCTACAACAACATCATTTATTTAAAGAGATGCAGTTTAGCGATGACTTTGCGCAACTCAAGGCTTGGATGCCGCTGATGATGCAGGATAGAGATGCCGGTACGCCAATGGCAGCGACTTATGTGGACCATGGTGCTGATGTCGACTTTGGGGTGATTACACGCCATTTAGTCGATTACTTAAAGCAGCAGCCCAACTTTAGCTTATTGACCGATACCAGTGTTAAAAGCATGGAAAAGGTTAAACAGCCAATAGAAGATAAAAGCTGGCATATCGCACTAACCAACAAAGTAAGCAAACGCAGTCAAACGGTGGATGCAAAATTCGTGTTTATTGGCGCGGGTGGCGGTACATTGCCATTATTGCAAAAAGCCAATATCGAGGAGAGCTTGGGTTATGGCGGCTTTCCAGTCAGTGGGCAGTGGTTGGTTTGTAATAATCCTGGCGTGATTAAACAGCATTCCGCCAAAGTGTATGGCAAAGCCGCTGTTGGTGCACCACCGATGTCAATGCCGCATTTAGATACGCGAATTATTGATGGTAATCCTCAATTATTATTTGGCCCTTTTGCAGGCTTCACCACTAAATTTTTAAAAGCTGGCTCCAAGATGGATTTGCCGAAATCGATTCAAACCGATAACGTTAAAGCCATGCTAGGTGTGGGTAAGGATAATATCGGATTGACGAAGTACTTAATAAAAGAAGCGACGCAAACACATGAGCAACGCATGGATGCTTTACGGTCATTTTTACCGCAAGCTAACAGTAAAGACTGGCAGCTAGAAAAAGCAGGGCAACGCGTACAGGTGATTAAGAGCTGTGAAGAAAACTGGGGTAAGTTGGAATTTGGGACTGAAATTGTGAGTGCTAAAGATGGTTCTTTAGCTGCTTTATTAGGCGCATCACCAGGCGCATCAGTGAGTGTTAAAGCCATGCTGGATGTTATTGAGTGTTGCTCAACTAAGCAAATCACACAAAGTGACTGGCAAGCTAAGTTAAAAGCACTCATGCCAGCTTACGGTAAATCGTTGGTTAATGATGCAGAACTCCTCAACCGTGTGAGAAAACATACCCACACGGTTTTGAAGTTATATTAAACTGCTGACGCTAAAGTAGTTTATAAGATTGCCGCCGCCTATTTAGAAGCGAGTTTATAAACCAGCATGGCATCGCCCTGCTTGAAGCCCATAATCCAGTTGCCGCCACTGGCAACTGCAATATATTGCACGCCATCGACCATGTAAGAAATAGGCGGTGCGTTCACACCAAAACCTGATTTGGTTTGCCATAGCATTTCCCCTGTTTCACTGTTGTAGGCATTGAAGTTGCCATTGCCCTCACCCATGAATAACAAGCCGCCTGCCGTGGCTAATGATCCACCAACAAGCGGCTGGTCAGTTTTGCTCTGCCATGCGATTTTACCTGTTGTTAAATCAACTGCTGATAATACGCCCCAGCTAGGATCGGCCGTCGGTTCACTAGAAACATAACGCAGCGCTGGGCTGGTTTCTGTCGCAGCTGTTTCATGTAAAGTGTATTTAATCGGTGCATGAATACCAGATACAAAAGCGAGTTGCTTACCTTGATCAAGGCTGACTGGTGACCAGTTAGAGCCACCTAGAATGCCTGGATAGAGCGTTTCACCTTCAAAAGTTGCTTTAGCAAACATATTCTTTTGCGGCACAAAAGCATCTGATTTTCTCAGCAGCTTGCCGGTTAAGCGGTCATGAATATAAAACCAACCTGTTTTACTAGCTTGCCCAACTGCAGCAACAGTTTTACCTGCTTCATTGGTGTAATCAAACAACACAGGTGGGCTGGCTAAATCGTAGCCCCATAAATCATGAGGCACTTGTTGATAGTGCCACTTTAACTCACCCGTATTAGCATCTAGCGCCACTAAAGAAACGGTATAAAGATTATCGCCCGGGCGTGAGACATCATTCATTTGTGGCGAAGGATTGCCTGTGCCAAAGTAAAGGATGTCATTTTCAGTATCAATCGCTGGTGTGCTCCAAGCTGAGCCGCCACCTAAACTTGCTGCATCTGGGTATTTAGCTAAGTCTTCTTTTTCTGCTGCAATATCACGGTCTAAAGTAATGCCATCTGCAGTCGTTTGTGAAAAGTTACCTTCCCAGCCTTCTGATGGAATGGTATCAAACTGCCAAACACGTGAGCCACTATCAACATCAAATGCGGCTAAAAACCCTGGGCGGCCAAAACGGCCTGCAACACCAATCACTGCGCCCAGTGGCGCATCTACGGTTGGACTATCAATATGTAAGCCGTAACCGACACCTGTAATGCCGATGTACACTTTGCCTTTATACACCACAGGTGCCATGCTGATGCCAATACCAGTGCCACCTGTGACTTTGCGCAATTTGTTTGGGTCATCTTTACTTAACGTTTCTTGCCCCTCTCGGCTAATCGCCGCTTCAACCACATCAATATCCCAAACCTTTTCACCACTTTTAGCTTCTAAAGCAATTAATCGCGCATCGACTGTACCCATATAGACTTTGCCATTACTGACCGCAACACCACGATTTTGTGGACCGCAGCACATTTTCCAGTCTTCACGTCTATCATGCTCATAACGCCACAGCTCTTCACCTGTAACCGCATTAACTGCAGCAACATGGTTAAATGGCAGGGAGAAATACATAATGCCATTTTGTACAATCGGTGTGGCTTGATAACTCGCCACCACGCTGCTGCTATGTTTCCATGCGAGGGTTAAGTCTTTAACATTATCAACATTGATTTGATCTGCCTTGGTAAACCGTTGACTACTGTAGTCATTACCATAGCTAAGCCAGTCTTTCCCATTACTAGAAACAACAGCATTGTCTGCTCTATTACAGGCGGTTAAACTAGCTACAGAGAGCACTAGCATGAATGAAAGAGATAGAATAAGCTTCATTTTGATGTTCCCAATTAAAGGTTGAATACTAACAAGTATACAAGTGAGTATAGTTATAAAAAAGGTTAGCGCTGAGAATGATGATTTAACTATGCTATTTTAGCTATTATCGTGAATACACATTTAGCATCGCTAAGGATAAGTAATGTTGCAGGACTCATCTCTAAAAAGCCAAAAAATTAAAGCCATTGTTGTTGGTGGTGGCATTGCAGGTTGCAGTACGGCCTATGCGTTAGCAAAGCGCGGCATTGCTGTCACACTCATTGAGCGTCATACCGCTATTGCACAAGAGGCCTCTGGCAACCCTGTTGGCATGCTTTATCCTAAGTTTAGTGCTGGCACGAATATATTGAGTACCATTGCCAGCCACGGCTTTACATTTACTTTGGCGTTACTTAAAGCATTAAATAACCAACAATCAAACGATCGCAATGTGCTATTTCAGCTTTGTGGACAAATTCAATTAGCATTTAACCAACGTGAGCAAGAGAAGCAGCAGCAACTACTAGATAGCACACAACAACACACTTCCCTGCAATTACTTTCTGGCACTGAAGCGAGTCAAAGAGCGAATATCGCTTTGCCTAGTGGCGGCTTATATTTGCCTGAATCAGGTTGGGTAAAGCCAATGCTATTCTGTGAAGCTTTACTTAAACCAATATTTAACTCAGCGCCTATTACACGCCTTGTCTCTACTGAGGCCATTGAGATTCAGTATGGTGCAGATTGGATAGTGTCTTTAGCGAACAAACAAAGCATGTCAGCGAATATTGTTGTTTTATGTAACGCGAATGAACTGCTCCAATTTGAACACTGTAAAAATATCCCGATTACCCCAGTCAGAGGTCAGGTTAACTTTTTTAAAGCAACCACTGCCAGCCAAGCCATTCAGCCTGTGATTTGCAGCGACCATTACTTAAGTCCAGCTGTTGATGGCACGCATTCGATTGGCACTAGCTATGCGCCTAACGATTTAAACCCCGCACTATCTGCTGGAGATACATGTAGTAATTTGCAAGCGCTGAAGAAAATATCGCTATCTCTTTTTGATCGCCTTGACCTATCCGAAGTCACTGGGCGTGTGGCATGGCGTAGCGCAACACGTGACTATATGCCGCTAGCAGGGCAATTAATCGATGAAGCTGCATTAAGAAAATCCCCGCCTCGCTATAATGATAAACCGTGTGATTTACCTTGGATAAAAGGCTTGTATGTGAATGCAGGCCATGGCTCTAAAGGCATGATTACCGCCCCACTGTGTGGCGAATTGATTGCTAGCCTTATTGCAGATGAACCATTACCACTAGCCTCATCCATTGCATCTCAGTTAAACCCTAGCCGTTTTTTGTTAAGAGATACCGGGCTCAAGCAGATGGCACAATATTTGTACGGTGTTTAATGCCTTTGTTTAAAATACAGTGCTTATATTAAACAAGTTTTAGATTAAAATAACACGATGGTTGATGCAAAAAAACTCATTCAAGACGCTCAAACAGCGCAATCTCAAGGCAATGATGCACGCGCGTTAGATTGCTTTCAGCAAGCATTAGCGCAACACCCTAATGAAACCAGCTTACTCATTGCTTGTGGCAATCTTTGTATGAAGCTCAATAGCTTTGACGCCGCCATCACACATTTTAGAAGTCTATTAGCGCTGGATCATAGCCAACAAATAGCCAATGCACTGTGCTTTGCTTTACAGGCACGAGGCAATCAAGCTGCTAACGAAGGTCGTGATAGCGCTTCAGAGGCATGTTTTACCGAAGCGCTACAATATATACCCAACCACCCAATCTTTTTATACAACTTAGGTAATGCACAGCGTAATGTTGGTAAGTTAGAAGCGGCCGCGGCCAGTTTTAAGCAATCCATTGCAGCCGACCCAAACGATGCAGATGTGTATAACAATTTAGGTAATGTGCAACGAGAACTAGGTCAGTTAGATTTGGCGATTGCTAACTATGAAAAAGCCATTGCTTTAGACAGTAATATGCATCATTCGCTGATGCATTTAGTGCATCAAAAACAGCACATTTGTGACTGGCGTGGCGAGGGTGAAAACAACTTCAATGCACAAGTATTAGTGATGCGTGAAGTCGCGAGATCAACGCCCAATGCAGCGATTGCCCCCTTTGCCTTTTTAGCTATGCCTAGCACTACCGCCACAGAGCAAAAGCTGTGTGCTAACCACTATATTGAACAAAACTACCTACCCTTGGTCGCGCTTCGTAATACCTTGGCTTTTAATCACATAATAGCTGCTAAATCCAAGTTGAAAATAGGTTATTTATCAGCTGACTTTAGGTTGCATCCGCTCGCGTTTTTAATCACTGAACTCATCGAAAACCATGATCTAACACAGTTTGAAATCAACGCCTACTCTTATGGGATCGATGATAAAACAGATGTGCGGCAACGTTTAGTAGATGCGTTTGATGACTTTGTCGATATTCGTGGCTTAACCGATGTAGAAGCCGCAACCAGGATTCATCAAGATGAAATTGACATCTTAGTAGACCTAACAGGTTATACCCAGAGTAGTCGTACAGGGATTGCCGTGTTAAAACCAACGCCCGTTCAAATCAACTGGCTAGGCTTCGCTGGCACTATGGGTGAATTTTCTGATGGAAAGCCATTGTTTGACTATGCATTGGTAGATAAAGTAACGGTGCCAGATGCTGATGCCTTTAGTGAGAAGCTGCTCTACCTGCCTTGCTACCAACCCAATAATAAACGGTCTGTTGTAAAAAGTTCAGCTAAGAATGATCACGACTTACCTCAGGACAGTTTTGTCTTTTGCTGCTTTAACCAAACCTTTAAAATCACACCAAATGTCTTCTCCATTTGGATGCGTTTGTTAAAACAAATACCAAATAGCGTGTTATGGCTACTGGCCTGTAATCCATGGGCGAAGGCTAATCTAGAAAAAGAAGCTGAGTTGGCAGGTATTGAAAAAGGCAGGCTCATTTTTGCAGAGAGAACATCATCAGATGCACACCTAGAACGGCAACAACATGCCGACTTATTTCTCGACACCCTTCCCTACAATGCACATACCACTGCAAGTGATGCGCTATCAGCAGGGCTGCCCATTTTGACCTGTAAAGGCGATACGTTTTCAGCACGTGTTGCCGCTAGCTTACTAGATCATATGGGCTTGACAGAGCTGATTAGCAACACCGCGTCGGCTTATGAAGAAAAAGCGCTGCATTTAGCACAAAACCCAGCGGCATTAGCCAAGCTAAAAAATGATTTAAATACGAAAAAAGAAACAACGGATTTGTTTAACGCGAAAAAATTTGCGCAATCCCTAGAGAGCCAATACCATACGATATGGCAGACACATTTAGATGAAGATGGCATCGGCAGCTAGCCTTATGCTAAATTCATCAAAAGCTTTAAAAAAACCAACTCAATAATAGGCCATCACATAGCATCGTTTGATATCACCCCAATCCTAAAACTAATGATAGAAAAAGGCGGCTCAGATTTATTCTTTAGCACTGGTGCTGCTGTCCATATCAAAATTGATTGTGAAACAATTCCTGTTAATAACCAAGTATTTGCACCAAGCATGATTAAAGAAACGATGGAGTGCAACTTTGCGCTCAGTAAAAAAGATACTGGATGCTATCGTGTCAATGTATTCCGCCAACGTGGTGAGGTCGGCATGGTGGTCCGCCATATTAAAACTGAGATTCCAGACCTTGCATCACTAGGCTTACCATCATCATTACATGAGATAGTGCTAAGTAAGCGGAGCTTAGTCTTAGTGGTAGGCGCAACTGACTCAGGGAAATCAACCACATTAGCATCAATGATTGACTACAGAAATTCAAACAGCAGTGGCCACATTATTACCATCGAAGATCCTATTGAGGATATGTATCACCACAAAAAATCCATTGTTGATCAACGTGAAGTGGGGTTTGATGACCTTTCTTTTGATAGTGCGCTAAAAAATGCGATGCGCCAACCACCTAATGTGATTCTTATCGGTGAAGTCCGTAACAAAAGGCATGGACCAAGTCTTAGCTTATGCTGAAACGGGACACCTATGTTTGGCAACATTACATGCTAACAATGCCAACCAAGCACTGGAACGTATTATTTCATTTTTTCCACCTGAATCAAGGCACAGCTGACTACTTGGACTTTCTCTCAACTTAGTGGGTGTTATTTCACAACGTTTGATTTCTGGAAAGCTGAAAAAACGCGTAGCTGCTGTAGAAGTGTTGATGGACACACCTTGATATTGCAGAGCTGATTCAAAAACAAAGTTTTGCTGAAATGAAAAGCACCATGGCAGGCGGCAATGACATTGGCATGAACACGTTTGATCAAGCATTATATACACTCTATGAGTGTGGTTAGATTAGTGAAGAAAATGCCCTAATGCATGCTGACTCTAGAAATGATTTATCACTCAAGATTCGCTTTAAGGCTGACGGTGCGCGTGTAAGCGGAGGTGGTGGGTTTAGTAGCTAGGCTTTGTAGCTGAATAATCTAGCTACTTAATCTAAGTCGCTGATTGTTGAAGTGTAAACGGCGGCAGATACAATCAGCACCCCTCCTGTCCAAGCATTAATAGTCATGGCTTCGCCTGCTAATAAGTAAGCGGCGATTGCAGCTACCACCAACTCAAACAAAAAGATCACAGAAGCGCGTGCGGCTGTAATATGCGTAACACCATACTGTACGAGCAATGTACTTGAAAACAGTAGCAGCGCAATGAATAGCAGCAAACCCCAATCCCTTGTGTTAATCATACATGGAAGCGATAGTGTTTGATTGAAAAATAAAATACTGAATAACGATAGCAGGACCACCCCAACCCACACGGCAAATGACTTAGCGGCCAAGCTTAAATGAGCCGACTTGCGTGTGATGACATTGGTCAGCGCAAAGCCTATTCCAGCTGAAACAGCAAGCCAGTCTGATTGGCTGCTTGGCAGTGGCAATTGGCTGGGACGTGATGCATCACTGAGCATAATAAACGCCCCTAATAAAGACACGACAATCACCATGGCTTCTTTCAAGCCAGCGCGCTCCTTTAACCAAAAGTGCGCTAATAATAAAGTCCATACCGGTGATAAGTAGAACAACAAGATAACACGCATCACCTCACCATCAATGACCGCCAGCACGTAACTTAAATTAGTCCAACCGGCTGCTAGAAGGAGCCAACCTATCGTTTTGGGCTGCTTAAACACCCCGCGCCACTGCCTACTAAAAACGAAGATACCAATGACTAGCGCAATCAAATAAGTATAAAGACTCGCCACAACACCTGAGATATTAGATTCCGCTAATAAGCGATAAGGAAACCAAATAACACCCCATACCGTGGCACCATAAAGTAGACCAAATATAGCAAAAAAGTTTTTATTCTTACCAATGCTCACTATAATACTCACCTATGAATGAAAATTTTAACCAAAATTTAAGTCTGCTGCAGCCTTACCCGTTCCAGCGACTCAATCAATTATTTGCAGACATTACACCAAATTCGCAATATACCCCAGTTAACTTGTCGATTGGTGAGCCTAAGCACCAAACGCCTGCCATTATCCAACAAAGCTTAATAGATAACATCGCTGGTTTGGCTAACTACCCAACCACTAAGGGCACGTTAGCACTAAGAGAAGCCATCTCAAGTTGGGCGGCACGCCGCTTTAACATTCCTGCACTTGATGTCGAGAAGGAAATCATTCCAGTTAATGGTAGTCGCGAAGCCTTATTTGCCCTAGCGCAGGCTGTGATTGACACGACTAAACCTAATGCGGTCGTCATTAGCCCTAACCCGTTCTACCAAATTTACGAAGGTGCTGCGCTGCTAGCTGGTGCAGAGCCATATTTCATCAACACGCTTCCTGAGACACAACATGCGATGGACTTTAATATCGTGCCGACAGATATACTGAATCGTACACAGTTAGTTTATGTATGCTCACCGGGAAATCCTTCTGGCAAGGTAATGTCATTAGCGGACTGGAAGGCATTATTTGCACTATCCGACCAATACGGCTTTACCATTGCGGCGGATGAATGCTACTCAGAGATTTATTTTGATGAAGCGAACCCGCCTTTGGGCGCGCTACAAGCAGCGAACCAGCTAGGTCGCGACTATTCACGCTTAATTATGTTTAGCTCATTATCTAAACGCTCTAACGTGCCGGGACTACGTTCAGGCTTTGTTGCTGGTGATGCTGGTATAATAGAGAAGTTTTTATTGTATCGAACCTATCATGGTTGTGCGATGAGCCTCGCGGCTCAAGCCGCTAGTGTGACGGCATGGGGTGATGAATCGCATGTGATTGAGAATCGCAGACTGTACACAGAAAAATTTAATACGATTACGCCTATGCTGAAAACAGTATGGCCTGCGGTTGAGATGCCAGATGCCGCTTTCTATCTTTGGGTACAAACGGGGCAAGATGATACAGCGCTTGCGGTGCAACTGAAGCGTGATCTGAATATCACCGTACTGCCGGGTAGCTATTTAGCGCGAGAAGCGCATGGTGTTAATCCTGGAAAAGGTTTTATTCGCATGGCGCTAGTGGCGACTTTAGACGAATGTATTGAGGCAGCTCAACGGATTCAAACACTATAAATTCAACAACTTAATTTATTAACGAAACACAACAGGAGAAGAGTATGAGTGAAAGAATTGTTATGCGTATTGGTGAAGCACTAGTTGCAGGCGGCCCTTTAAATACAGCAGCAGAGCCAGAAGTGGCGATTGGCGAGATGGACGGACCTATGGGTGTTGCGTTTGCTAACCAATTAGCAAACCAATCACAAGGCCACTCAAAAGTATTGGCGATTATGAATACTGACATTCAAGTGCGTCCAGCTACATTAATGGTCAGCAAAGTGACTGTTAAAGAAACTGCTTATACGAACGTGTTTATGGGTACTGTTCAAGGTGCGATCGCTAATGGCGTTTTAGATGCTGTGCGTGAAGGTTACATTCCAAAAGAAAAAGTGAATGATTTAGGCATCATCGTTTCAGTTTGGTTGAACCCAGGTGTTGCTGGTCAAAAAGATTTAGACCATAAAGCATTATTTGAAATTCACCGTAAAGCAACAACATTGGCGATTAAGAAAGCCATGTCTAACGAGCCTAGCATTGACTGGCTATTAGAGAATCAAGATAAAATTACGCATAAATACTACCAAATGGGTTTGGACGGTAAAATCTAAATTAGGTATTAGTAGGTCGTAACATTAAAGCCGCTTATGATGCATAAGCGGCTTTTTCATGCCGGCTAAAGATTAAATTTAGTCAAAGTAATTTATGATAAAAATAATTTAACCAATTGATTAGTTGATTCTTTAATTTCAATTTCATTGATACAATCCACCGTTTGCACATCATCCATACCACGCAACCAAGTGAGCTGTCGTTTGGCTAATTGTCGTGTCGCGAAAATCCCTCTATCCTGTAACTCCACATCATCATACTCACCATTTAAATACATTAAAGCTTGTCGATAACCAACACAACGCATCGATGTAGTGTCCGCGGTTAGGCTTGGATATTGAATTAACATATCTTTCACTTCATTAATAAATCCATCCGCCAGCATTTGCTCAAAACGCAGAGCGATACGTTGATGCAAAACTTTTCGGTCACTGGGCACCAATGCAAGCTTGAGCATATGGTAAGGCAATGGATCGCTCGTTTGTCTCGCATATAGCGCTGTCATGGTTTCACCAGACACCTCATAGACCTCTAAGGCGCGCTGTATGCGCTGCATATCATTAGGCATCAGTCGCGCTGCCGTTTCAGGGTCAATCGAAGCTAGCTTTTGATGCATGGTAGGCCAACCAACCGCTTTAGCTTCAAGATCAAGTTTGTCCCGTATCGCTTGGTTCGCTTCTGGCAGATTACCTAAACCGCTTTCTAGTGCCTTAAAGTACAACATGGTGCCACCAACGAGCAAAGCCACTTTGCCGCGTGCAGTGATATCAGACATTAACGCTAAGGCATCTGTTCTAAAATTTGCGGCAGAGTAAGCCTCAGTAGGCGGAATCAAGTCAATTAAATGATGTGGTGCTCTTTTCAGCGTTTCAGCATCAGGTTTTGCTGTCCCAATATCCATGCCTTTATAGACTAAAGCCGAGTCAACACTAATCAGTTCAATGGGATAATCTTGCAGTAGTGATATAGCTGCGTTTGTCTTACCACTGGCTGTGGGACCCATTAAGAAGATGGCTTTAGGTAAAGATTTTTTATTCATACTGTTAATTCTTGATTGAAGTTATATAATACCGTTAACATCACTGAACTCAGAGTATTGGCGGATTTATTATGAATATGGAAAAAGTTGTTTTTGGTTTTTTTATTGTACTCGCAATGACGCTTAATTTCGGGTTCTTTCTTGGTGATATAGACAATGCTAGTCATCACCATGTATATGAATTATACGCGGCCATTACTGTGAGTCTGATTGCGACCGTACTTAAGTTTGGTGACCGTACGCAGGTTGGTGCCATTCTACTGTCCACTAGCCTAGCAGCTGACCTACAGCTCATCACGGCCGCCATATTATGGGCTGCGCTACAAGGTAATATGGAAACCGCTCATTTAATGGTCTATATCGTTTCACTTTCAGGCGGTGCATTAATGGCCAACTTTGTTTCTGTGGTGTTGTTGATTTCTGAAACCATTAGCCAGCGCCGATAATCAAGTCATTTAGACTGACTCAATAAGAAACGCTAGATTCAACCATGAATAGCATTCTCTTTATGATTCTGCGCCGTTTACGGCGCCCTCTCATACTCATTATTGTTAGCTTTGCCGTTGCGACGATAGGGCTAACACTTGTCCCAGGTGTTGATGACCATGGCCAAACATGGTACATGAGCATCTTTGAGGCCTTTTACGTCATTAGCTATACCGCTACGACGATTGGTTTTGGTGAGGTTCCCTACCCTTATAGCCAAGCACAGCGGTTGTGGATGACTTTTTCCATCTACTTAACAGTGCTCCCTTGGTTTTATGCTGTCGGTAAGATTATCACTTTATTGCAAGATGCCAGCCTCAGACAAACTATCGCTGCAGAACGCTTTGCTCGCAATGTAGCAAGCTTACAAGAGCCTTTCTTTATTTTATGTAGCTACGGCCAATCGGCTAACTTACTCGCCCACATCTTAGATGAAAAAAATATGCGCGTTGTGGTCATTGAACAAAAACAAGAACGACTCAATGAACTTGAACTTGCTGATACTAAAAACACCATATTAAGCCTTTGTGCTGATGCAAAAATACCTGAAAATTTAATTCGGGCTGGCATCTACAACCCTCACTGTAGTGGTGTTGTCACCTTAACCGATAATGATGATGTCAATCTAGCCGTCGCTGTTTCGGTCAAATTAATGCAACCCAACTTACGCGTATTAGCCCGTGCGGAACGTAAAGATATTGCCGCCAATATGGCTTCATTCGGTACTGATACTATTATCAACCCTTACACGCTATTTGGTGATCAACTCGCCATGCGGGTGCACGCTCTGGGCACCTATATTTTGCACCAGTGGTTAACTGGCGTACCTGGCGACACGCTCCCACCTCCAGAAAACCCTCCAAGAGGAAATTGGTTAGTCTGTGGTTATGGTCGGTTTGGTAAGTCTGTTGTCGAGAACCTAGAACAAGAAAATTTAACAACAACGATTATCGAAGCCATGCCAGATCTCACGGAGTGTGAAGAGTGCGTAGTCGGTAGTGGAACAGAGGCGGAAACTCTAATTGAAGCTGGCGTTCACGATGCTTGTGGAATCATTGCAGGAACAGATAATGATATTGATAACTTATCGATTGTGATGACTGCAAAAGAGTTAAACCCGAACTTATTCTTAATTGTGCGTAAAAACAATCGTAATAACGGTGCACTCTTTAGGAAATTTGGTGCTGACATCACCATGCAACCTACCGATATTATTGCGCATGAGTGCTTAGCACATATGCTAACGCCTTTATTGGCAGAGTTTTTAACCTTAGTACGAGACCAGGATAATCACTGGGCGAACAACTTAATCAGCAAGCTCGTTGATGTGGTTGGCGAAACAGTGCCAGAAACTTTTGCAGTGACCATTGATGCTGACAACGCAGAAGCAGTTAGTGAATATATTGAGCGTGGCTTGTTAGTCAAGCTAGGTAACTTGATGCAAGACCCATCTGACCGAGAAAAAGAGTTAAAACTGGTTCCTTTACTCTTGGTCAGAGACGAAGTATCAATGCTTGTACCTGATAAAGAAACCATCATTGTTAAGGGCGACTGCATTTTATGCTGTGGGACTTATGATGCAAAAATGACCCTACCCGCATCAATCAATAATAATACAACGTTCAACTATATTATGACTGGTCGCGAAGTGCCAGATAGTGTTGCTTGGCGTTTTATTCAACGCCTAATATCTAGCTAATTAGTTCGCTATACGCTCTATTTCCCGCGCATAAACATTTTATCTAAATCACTCATGCTTACTTGAAACCAAGTTGGTCGGCCATGATTGCATTGTCCAGAACGTTCGGTCGCTTCCATATCACGCAGTAAAGCATTCATTTCTTGGATTGTTAAACTGCGGTTTGCTCGTACAGCGGCATGACAAGCCATCGTCCCGAGCAATGTATTCCGTTGGTCTGTTAACACCCTACTCGCGCCATACGCACTTAACTCACGCAACACATCTCGTGCTAATGCTACCGCATCTGCTTTTTGCAGTAGCGTTGGTACCGCACGTACGGCTAACGTTGTTGGAGAAAGTACCGCGATATCAAAGCCAAGTTGTCTTAATGTTTGACTGCCGCTACTCAGCTCCGCATTCACCGTATCTACTTCTATCCTATCGGCATTAAAACTGACCGGAATTAATAATGGCTGCATCGCGACGACTTTATCATCCAAGGAATCTTTTAGTTGCTCATACATAATGCGCTCATGCGCTGCATGCATATCAACAACAACCAAACCCTGTGCGTTCTGCGTCAATACATAAACACCGTGAACCTGGCCCATTTATATAACAATTGTGTACTCTTGTTATGATTGGTTTTCTGTTTTGCTGTGTAATT
>JAPKBG010000006.1 GCA_028823485.1 Methylophilaceae bacterium
CCGTCAATTCATTTGAGTTTTAATCTTGCGACCGTACTCCCCAGGCGGTCAACTTCACGCGTTAGCTACGTTACTCATGGATTTTACTCCACCAACAACTAGTTGACATCGTTTAGGGCGTGGACTACCAGGGTATCTAATCCTGTTTGCTCCCCACGCTTTCGTGCATGAGCGTCAATATGATCCCAGGGGGCTGCCTTCGCCATTGGTATTCCTCCACATCTCTACGCATTTCACTGCTACACATGGAATTCTACCCCCCTCTGACCTATTCTAGTCTTGTAGTTTCAAACGCAGTTCCCAAGTTGAGCTCGGGGATTTCACATCTGACTTACAAAACAGCCTGCGCACGCTTTACGCCCAGTAATTCCGATTAACGCTTGCACCCTACGTATTACCGCGGCTGCTGGCACGTAGTTAGCCGGTGCTTCTTGTCAAGGTACCGTCATTAACATAAGCTATTAACTTATATCGTTTCTTCCCTTGCGAAAGAGCTTTACAACCCGAAGGCCTTCTTCACTCACGCGGAATGGCTGGATCAGGGTTTCCCCCATTGTCCAAAATTCCCCACTGCTGCCTCCCGTAGGAGTCTGGGCCGTGTCTCAGTCCCAGTGTGGCTGGTCGTCCTCTCAGACCAGCTACTGATCGTTGCCTTGGTAGGCCATTACCCCACCAACTAGCTAATCAGGTATCGGCCGCTCCATTAACGCCAGGTTCCGAAGAATCCCTAGCTTTCCCCCTCAGGGCGTATGCGGTATTAGCCAGCCTTTCGACTAGTTATCCCCCATTAATGGACACGTTCCGATATATTACTCACCCGTCCGCCACTAATTCACCTAGCAAGCTAGGCTTCATCGTTCGACTTGCATGTGTAAAGCATTCCGCCAGCGTTCAATCTGAGCCATGATCAAACTCTTCAGTTTAATTTTTGACTATTACTTATTCCTCTTTCGAGGTGGTATTTCGCTTTGCTTTATATATCTTATAAAGATTACTCTCTATAAGAACTCAAATTCATTTTCAAGGTGTGTCTTGTACTACATTAATTAATAAATTAATTAATGAGTTATTACATACTTGTTATAAATTTAAGTGTAAGCATTTATATCTTGAGTTACATCGAACCTAAGTTCAATGCTTATGACTCAATCACAAACACCCACACTTATCAGTCATTCTGATTGTTAAAGAACAGTGCCTTTCGGCTTAATCGTTGCACGCTTTGCGTTAACGAGGTGCGCATTGTACAGGGCTTTTGGAGCCAGTCAAGAGTTAATTTAAAGTTTCTTAAAAGTAATTCTTAACGCTGTATTCACACCATGACTTACCCTCGAAAAAATAAGCAATACTTCTTGGTTGCGGGGACAGGATTTGAACCTGTGACCTTCGGGTTATGAGCCCGACGAGCTGCCAGACTGCTCCACCCCGCGTCCGATTCGTCAACACATCATAAATACATATGTGTCGCCGAGAGGTGTGACTATAGCAAGCTTCAGTTCTACCTGTCAATGCCTACTTCACTTTTATAATGTCTGTAATGGGCTGAAAATCACTACAAAAATAAAAAGCTCTAAGCCATGAATGACTTAGAGCTTTCAAATACCTTTTAAATAATATTGAGAATTATTTTCTGATAGCGCTAAACACTTTTTTCAGGATGCTCCTCGCCTGTCCAACCGGGTCTTTATGCGATGAATTTAATACTAAATTAATTACAACTCCATTATATGACATGTCGAAGAAAAAGCCTTTGATGTTAAACAAAGACTTTTTTGCAACCTGTATTTAATAACTAAACCAATAGCGCATTCACACGTCGTACAAAGCTAGCAGGGTCATCTAACTGACCACCTTCTGCGAGTAATGCTTGGTCAAACAAGACGCGCGTATAGTCATTAAACTTAGCACCATCTTTTTCAGATTTTAGTTTTGCCACCAATCGATGATCTGGGTTCACTTCCAACACTGGCTTAGATTCTGGCGCATTTTGTCCAGCGGCTTTCAGCATGCGCGCTAAGTTGCCAGACACATCATTATCACCAACCACCAAACAAGCTGGCGAGTCTGTTAAGCGGTGCGTTACACGCACTTCTTTGACCTCATCACCTAATGTTTTTCGAATACGTTCGATTAAGTCTTTTGAATCTTCTTCGACTTTCTTTTGTGCTTCTTTTTCAGATTCGTCTTCTAACTTCCCTAGGTCCAAGTCACCTTTAGCGATTGATTGCAATTTCTTACCTTCAAATTCACTTATGCCGCCGAGCATCCACTCGTCCACTTTGTCAGACATTAATAATACTTCGATGCCTTTTTTGCGGAATATTTCTAGATGCGGTGAATGTTGTGCTGCTGCAAACGTATCCGCAGTAATATAGTAAATCGCTTCTTGCTCTTCTTTCATACGCCCAACGTAATCAGCAAACCCAACGTCTTGGGTGTCATTGTCGTTATGTGTAGAAGCAAACCTTAGCAAGCCTGCAATTTTCTCTTTATTAGGTGCGTCTTCACCTGGACCTTCTTTGATGACGCGACCAAACTCAGTCCAGAATGTTTTGTATTCTTCTGGTTTGTTTTTAGCTAAATCAGCGAGTAAGCCTAGGACCTTATTCACAGAACCTTTTTTAATCGCATCAACATCACGGCTATCTTGCAAAATTTCGCGCGATACATTTAATGGTAAATCAGCACTATCAATCACACCGCGAATGAAGCGTAAGTATTGTGGTATCAACTTTTCAGCGTCTTCCATAATAAAGACACGTTTCACGTAAAGCTTAATACCGTTACTACGGTCACGGTCATACAAATCGAATGGTGCTTTTGATGGCACATACAATAACGAGATATATTCTTGATTTCCTTCTACGCGGTTATGCGTGTAAGTCAGCGGGTTCTCCATATCATGCGCTAAATGTTTATAGAACGCTTGATACTCTTCTTCTGTAATATCTTGTTTGCCACGTGCCCATAGGGCTGAGGCTTGGTTAACGGCTTCATCTTCATTCGTCACCACCATTTCGCCCGGCTTGCCCTCTTCTTCAGCTTCTTTCCACTCTGATTTTTTCATCAGAATCGGTAGCGTAATATGGTCTGAATATTTGCGAACGATAGATTTTAGCTTCCAATCGTTGAGGAACTCGTCTTCATCTTTACGTAAATGCAAAATAACGTCAGTACCACGACCTGCTTTTTCTACCGCATCAAGCATGAAGTCACCTTCACCTGCTGACGTCCATTGAACGCCTTGTTTGCTACCTGCACGCCGCGTCACTAAAGTCACTTTTTCAGCGATGATAAACGCAGAGTAAAAACCAACACCAAACTGACCAATCAAATTAGCGTCTTTTACTTGGTCGCCAGATAACGCTGTCATAAAGTCTTTTGTACCAGACTTAGCAATCGTACCAATATTGCTCACCACCTCTTCACGTGACATACCAATACCATTATCAGAAATGGTGACCGTACGTGCGTCTTTATCAAATGCCACGCGGATGTTTAAATCGCTATCATCTTCGTACAAAGCACCATCAGCTAGCGCTTCAAAACGTAGCTTATCTGCTGCATCAGATGCGTTTGAAATCAACTCACGCAATACGATTTCTTTGTTTGAATACAAAGAGTGAATCATGAGGTGCAATAACTGTTTGACCTCTGCTTTAAATTCCATCTTTTCTGATTTTTTAGTAGCCATCTTTTTTCCTTTTTTTTCATGCGGTTAATGCGGTAAACTATTCCTGCCTAATAAGGCATCCTTTACAGCTTGGGTTAAAAGTTGAAATTTCAAGCGCTCAGCACATAAAATTGCAGGACTTTACATTGAGAGAGTTATTGCCACCATTACCGTGAAAGAAATGAATACACAATATTTTCAAGTCACTGTCGTCACGAATAGCACAACAGAGCATGAGGTCACGATTGACTCGGCTTATGCGAGCAGTCTTTGTCATGACGAATTGGCAACGGCAGTATTGATTGAAAAATCGTTTGAATTCTTACTGGCCAGAGAATCAAATACCAGTATATTGAGGCGGTTTGATTTAAGTGTGATTGGCCGTCACTTCCCAGAATACGAAACTGAAATTAGTCCGTAGCCTTACTCAGGCTATTCAGTGCTAACTGGGCAATCGCAAACCCCATCGAAGCAGTGACTGTGACGCTAGAGCCAAAGCCAGCACAATTCAAACCGCTAATACTTGTATTACCACTGACATCACGAGCCTCAGCTGGTGTCGTGACCAACTCATCCGAGTACACACATTGCACGCCAAATTTCTTTGGTTTTTTAAGCGGCCGCTTGCTCATGTCCGGAGCTTTAGGGAAATTATGTGACTGCCGTAATTGCTTACGCACTTTAGATAACAACATGTCGCCAAAAGCTGCAGACAAATCTGTCACCTTAACCCGCGTCGGATCCAGCCGCCCACCTGCGCTACCAGACATCATTAATGGTCGTTGTTTATCCCTGCAATAAATCGCCAAAGCCATTTTGGCATAAGTAGAATCTGTGCAATCTAATATCACATCGCAATCAAAGTCTAATATCGCATTGATGTTATCGGCTGTCACAAAGTCTTCGATTTCATGGACGCTACAGCGGGGATTGATTTCATGTATCCTTTCTTGCATGGCGGTGACTTTAGCTTTGCCAAAATTAGCATCAATAGCATGAATTTGGCGGTTTACATTTGACTCTGCAATATTATCTAAATCAATCAACGTGATCATTCCTACCGCATTCCGCGCCAAAGCTTCAGCTGCCCAAGAACCCACGCCGCCAATGCCAATCACGACCACATGTGATGACTGCAATTTCGCCAAACTAGCTTCGCCATACAGGCGATGAACACCACTAAACCGACGCTCAATATCAATAGCTTTAATATCAAGAGGTTCACGCATTTAAATACCACGACGCCCTTTAATTAAGTCATATGCAATTTGGATTTCTTTTGCTTTTTCAGTCGCGACGGCTATCATGTCTTCTGGCAATCCTTGCCCTATGAGTTTATCAGGATGGTGTTGACTCATTAATTTGCGATATGCACGCTTAATTTCTTGGTCAGTATTACTTTCCATGGCGCCAATCGCCTTATAAGCATCGGCCAGTGCATTCGTTGAATCTGTTTGACTTGTACCACCAGCGCCCGAACTAAAATGCGACTGATTCAGCACCATCTCTAACAATTGTTGGAACTGTGCGTTGCTATAATCTAGACGTGAAGCAATTTGCTCTAGCAATGCGATTTCTGCTTTATCTAACACGCCATCTGCAACTGCCATCACAATCAAATAGACCAAGACCATTTGTTTCAAGTTAAGCGTTTGACCACAGGCAGCCATAAACGTATTCAATGTTGGCGTAATGTCAAAATCGGCTGCAGCGCCTAGTTTGAATTGTGCAATGGCCTGCGCTCGATGTTCATTCGTCATGCCCATTTTTTTGATGAACAGCTCTACATGGTCAACCTCATCTTTGGTAATGATGCCGTCTGCTTTTGCCAGTTTACCCATCAAGGTAAAAACGGTTTCTAAAAATACATCTCTACGTTCTCCAGCACCTAAAGGATTGACACCGCCGACGCCATAACTACGTGCACGGTCGATACTGCTGCCGATGAGGTACCCAATCAGCGCACCGAAAAAACCGAATAAGTAGTAGCCTGCAAGCGCAACGATAATTTTAAACACAGATCATCCTTTTTTAAAAGCATTGAGAGTGGTGAAAGCGTGGCGCCTGAACGCTAGCCTAACGTTTCTAGCACAACAAATGCCGCAGCCAAGTTCTTTTCATCACTAATCGTGATGTGCATATGGCTAATATTTTTTACGGTTAAAAAATCTTGTAGCTCTTTGGCTAACACGAGAATAGGTTTACCTAATGCATCATGTGAAACAGCAATATTTTGAAAGGTCACAGGTACTCGTAAACCTGTACCCAATGCTTTTGAAAAAGCTTCTTTTGCAGCAAAACGTTTGGCTATAAATCTAGATTTAATCGATGTTGCTAAATAGCTCGGCATCTCACTTTCAGCCAAGATACGTGTAGCGAAGTCATCACCAAACTTTTCGATGGAGGATTCAATACGTCCTACCTCAACGATATCGGTACCGATACCATAAATCATTTATTCGTCGCTTCTTTAATCAAGGTTTTCATTTCACGTACCGCATTATCCCAACCGACGAATAGTGCATGCGCAACGATGGCGTGGCCGATATTTAATTCTTCAATCCCTGGCAGTGCAGCGATGTGATGCACATTATGATTGTGCAAGCCATGTCCTGCATTAACCACTAAGCCTAGCTTGAGCGCATGGTTTAACGCTGTTTTAATTCTCGCGAGTTCAATTAATTGAGCCGCATTATTTTCAGCATTAGCAAATGTCCCTGTATGCAACTCAATGACTGGTGCACCAGCTTTATATGAAGCTTCAATTTGATCGATATCGGGTGTGATGAAGAGTGATACACGAATACCCGCATCAGTGAGTTTTTTTGTCGCTGCAGCCACTTTATCAAAATGCGTAATGACATTTAAGCCACCCTCTGTCGTGCGCTCTTCGCGACGCTCTGGCACCATACATACATCTTGCGGTGCGACATCTAAGGCAATCGCAATCATCTCATCGGTCACCGCACACTCAAGGTTCATCTTGGTTTGTAGTAATGGGCGTAGTGCGTAGATGTCCGCATCTTGCATATGCCGCCGGTCCTCACGCAGATGAAGTGTGATGCTATCGGCACCTGATTGTTCAGCCCGCAAGGCTGCTTGAATCACGCTTGGATACTTAGCCCCTCGTGCTTCGCGCAAAGTGGCTACGTGATCAATATTAACGCCTAATTTCTTCATCATTATCCCTACGGTTTCAATCATATTGCAGATTTACAAACCTTGTAAATCCATTAATAACTTACGAGTATGCAAAGGCTTATCGCCTAAATAATGCGCTAACAAATAACGCATCAATTGCTTACTCTGTTGTTGTGTTTGTGGGCTCAAGTAATTATCTTGCTGCATATCTAGCAATGTTTGCCCACTGAGCTCAATACCATTTTTGGTGGCTGATAAAGCACAAGCGCCATATTCCGCCTCATAGCGGTAATGGCTTTCCGCCGCAACCGGCGCATCATTTTCATCAAAGCTTAATGGTACGGCATAACCCATTTCTTGCAACATTTTGAGTTCAAAGCGTCGCAAGTGGCTCGCTAAGTGTGTTCCTTTTGCTAGATTCTTAAGTGTTGCTTGGTAGTATTCAAATAACTGCGTATGCGCATCTTCTCTTGGCAATAGCCTTAATAACAGCTCATTCAGGTAAAAGCCACACATCAACGCTTCACCTTGCAAAGTGACTAAGCCATCTGACCAGTCTAAGCTATGTAGTGTTTTTAATTCGTTTTTACCCGACCATGTGGCAGACAACATTTGAAAAGATTGTAGCTGGCCTCGCATCGCAGAACGTGGGCGACGTGCGCCTTTGGCAACTGTAGCAACGCGCCCGTGTTCTTTAGTGAACAGTTCAGCGACTAGGCTAGTCTCTTTAAATTCATAGGTATGCAGGACATAAGCAGGCTGATTTGACTGTTTATAGTGATTGATGGCCATCAGGTTTGCTTGAGTTAATAACCGAGACTTTTCAGTGCTCTTTCGTTATCTGCCCAGCCGCTTTTCACTTTCACCCAGGTCTCTAAATAGACTTTGCTTCCAAACAGCTTCTCCATATCCTGTCTGGCTTCTGTTGAGATTTGTTTGAGCTTAATACCTTTTTTACCAATAATCATTGGTTTCTGGCTATCTTTATCCACAATAATGGCGGCGAAGATACGGCGTAGTTTGCCGACTGTTTCAAACTTTTCAATTTCAACAGCAATTGAGTAAGGAATTTCATCTCCTAGCAATCGAAAGATTTTCTCACGAATCATTTCTGCGGCCAAAAAACGCTCATTTTTATCAGTCAGTTCATCCGCACCAAACATTGCTTCTTGCTCTGGCAGGTGCTCTCTTGCCGCAACTAACAAATCTTCGATATGCAAATTCTTTTTAGCACTCACGGGCACAATGCTAGAAAACGGATGCAGCAAGTCAAAATCTTGTATCAGTGGTAATAAGTTGTTTTTATCGCCCATTAAATCGGATTTATTGACCACTAAAATCACTGGCTTATCTTTAGGCAATAACTTTAAAACGCGCTCATCGGCTTCGCCTAATTTCATTGGCTCAATCACAAAAAATACCACATCCACTTCACCTAGCACCTGTGTAACGGTTTTATTCATTGATTTATTCAGCGCATTTAAATGCTTCTGCTGAAAACCCGGCGTATCAACAAAGACATACTGTGTATCGTCTGTGGTGTGAATACCCAATAAACGGTGGCGTGTCGTTTGCGCCTTACGTGAGGTAATCGCTAACTTCAAGCCCAAGATATGGTTGAGTAAAGTAGACTTACCGACATTCGGTCGTCCAACAATGGCGACAGTGCCGCATTTAAATGGTGTTGTCATGATGAGATTTCTTCTAGGGCTAGTTCCGCCGCTTGTTGTTCAGCATTGCGACGGCTAACGCCTTCGCCTAATGTGGTTATTTTAAGTTTGTTAATAATGCATGAGACTTTAAACGTTTGCGCATGCGCCTCACCTTCAATCGAGATAATAGAGTAGTCGGCTAAATCCATTTTCTTACTTTGTAAGTATTCTTGTAATTTTGACTTCGCATCTTTGTCGATCGATTTAGGGTCAATATTTTCAAGCCGTTCTTCATAGAGTTTACACACTAAGGTTTCTACCGCATCAAACCCACTATCTAAGTAGGTCGCGCCAATAATTGCTTCTAATGCATCCGACAGGATAGAAGGTCGACGCCAGCCAGCGCTTTTCAATTCGCCTTCACCTAAGTTGAGCAATTCACCAATCTTTAAGGTCAATGCGATTTCAAACAAAGTTGCTTCTTTAACGAGCTGTGCGCGTAAGCGACTTAAATCACCTTCGGGTAACTTTTGGAAGCGTTGATACAGCTGATGGGCCACAATAAAATTCAGCACACCATCGCCTAAGAACTCTAGTCGTTCATTATTGTTACTCGCATAACTTCTATGCGTTAACGCTTGTTTGAGCAGTGCTGGTTCCTTGAACTCATAACCCAGTTGCTTCTGTAGACGTTCTAATGACATTAATTTCTATTCGCCCGATGAGGCTTCAAAGTCCATCAAAGCACTCAAATTAAAGATTAATGGCTCCACCACTTCATACTGAATACCAATGACCTTGCTGTCATTAGCACCTGTCGTAAAAATCAAATCACGTCCATTGACGACAGTGATGTAGTTGGTCCCTGCAATTTGATCAAACAATTGAACAATCTCTGCTTTTGTCATGCTGTTAAAGCTTGGCTTCTTACTGGTACTCACCAATACTTTTTTAACACTAAAAAACTCAATATAGTTTGGTGCGATTTTAATTGCCGCCAGGAATAGTGTAAGCGCAATCACTGTAACAATCACAAATCTTAGGAGCGTCATTACTTTTTGTTTTGCTAGCATAGTATGCTCCCAAGCTTAATGAATGGAGTCACCAATTCTAGAAAAGTCATCAAAATTGAACCAGATTAGAAATGCCTTACCAACTAAGTTCCGCTCTGGAACAAAGCCCCAAACGCGACTATCAGAACTATTGTCTCGATTATCTCCCATCACATAGTAATGCCCATCAGGCACAACCACGGTTTCACCATTTAAAAAGCGATCGCCTAATGAGCCCACTATATAACGATTCGGCATATTATGCAGCAATACATTATGCTTCATTTCAGGCAATTCCTCTTCTAGCTGACGTGATTTAATAATGCCTTCGCCCTGCATCTCATAGCCAGCGACTTCTAGTGCGGTCATTACTATCGTCTGGCCATTAATCGTTAACTGTTTATCTTGATACTGAATACGGTCGCCAGGCAGACCAATGACACGTTTAATATAATCAATTTTCGGATTTGGTGGAAAATGAAACACCATCACATCACCATGTTTAGGTTCACTCAAGTCAAAAAATACTGAATTCAATACTGGCACACGCAAACCATAAGTGAATTTATTCACTAAGATATAGTCACCTGCTAACAAAGTCGGGTTCATTGAACCTGAAGGAATTTTAAAAGGCTCGGCAATAAAAGAGCGAATCACAAATACCAATAAAATTACTGGGAAAAAGCTTTTTGCATATTCAACTGTTGTTGGCTCTGTTGTGCTTTTCTCCCGCTTTTTCTCAAAAAAAAGGTAATCGACCAACCAAATAAGTCCAGTGAGCAAAAGCATTAATAGCATAAAGAGCGGGAAGCCGATAAAACTAAAATAAACCCCTGCCAACCCTAAGAAAATCAATCCAAAAAACAACAGCGTCATTACTTGTCCTCTACTTTTAAAATCGCTAAAAAGGCTTCCTGTGGTATTTCAACATTACCCACTTGCTTCATGCGCTTTTTACCAGACTTTTGCTTTTCTAATAATTTACGTTTACGTGAAACATCACCACCATAACATTTTGCCAATACATTTTTACGCATGGCTTTGACCGTTTCACGAGAAATAATATTGGCGCCAATTGCCGCCTGAATGGCAATATCAAACATTTGACGCGGGATCAACTCGCGCATTTTTGAGGCCACTCCGCGCCCCCTGTGCAAACTATTGGATCGGTGTGTAATCATACTTAGCGAATCAACACGTTCTCCGTTTACCATAATATCAAGTTTTACCAAGTCTGCCGCACGGAATTCTAAAAATTCGTAATCCATAGAGGCATAACCACGAGACACGGATTTCAAGCGATCAAAGAAATCTAACACCACTTCATTCAATGGCATCTCATAATTCAGCATCACTTGACGCCCCATGTATTGCATATTCTTTTGTATACCACGCTTATTGTTACACAAGGTCATCACAGGGCCAACATAATCCTGTGGCATCAATAGGTTAATCGAAATCACTGGCTCACGAATTTCTTCAATGAAGGATAATTCTGGCAAGCGTGAAGGGTTCTCAATCTGCTCAACATTACCATTTTTTAACAGCAACTCATACACTACGGTTGGCGCTGTGGTAATCAAATCCATATCGTACTCACGCTCCAAGCGCTCTTGTACAATTTCCATATGCAGCAAACCTAAGAAACCACAACGGAAGCCAAAGCCTAATGCCGTTGAGTTTTCTGGCTCAAACAACAGGCTCGCATCATTCAAACTTAGCTTTTCTAATGCAGTTCTTAAGGCTTCAAATTGGTTTGACTCTACTGGATATAAGCCAGCGAACACCTGCGGCTTCACTTCCTTAAAGCCCTTCAGCGCTTCAGCAGCAGGGCTATCAACCAACGTAATCGTATCGCCAACTTTAGCGGAAGCTAGCTCTTTAATACCCCCAGTCACAAAACCCACCTCACCCGCCTTGAGTGATTGCTTAGGTAGTGGTTTTGGTGTGAACACACCCACTTGCTCACATAAGTGCTGTGTGCCAGTGGCCATCATCTTAAACTTATCTTTACGCTTCAATTCACCATCAATAATACGCACAAGCATCACAACGCCGACATAATTATCAAACCATGCATCAACCACTAAGGCTTTTAATGGCTTGGTGACATCTCCAGTCGGTGCTGGCACTTTGGCAATCACTTCCTCAATCACTTCGCGAACGCCTAACCCTGTTTTAGCAGAGCATTGCACTGCACCAGTGGCATCAATACCAATCACGTCTTCGATTTCTTGCATGACTCGTTCAGGATCAGCAGAAGGTAAATCAATTTTATTCAATACCGCAGTGACTTCTAAACCCAAATCAATCGCGGTGTAACAGTTAGCGACACTTTGTGCTTCCACACCCTGACTCGCATCAACCACCAGCAAAGCGCCTTCACATGCAGAAAGTGAACGACTCACTTCATAACTAAAATCGACATGGCCTGGCGTATCAATCAAATTTAGATGATAAATCTCACCATCATCCGCTTTATAGTTCAAGGTGGCTGTTTGCGCTTTAATCGTAATACCACGCTCGCGCTCAATATCCATACTATCCAATACTTGCGCTTCCATTTCACGGTCCTCCAAGCCTCCGCAGAGATGAATAATCCGGTCAGCTAAAGTAGATTTGCCGTGATCAATGTGCGCGATGATGGAGAAATTACGAATGTTTTTCATATGTACTGTTTATGAGTGCTTTTTAAGCGTTACAAATAAATAAAGCGCTAAAAGCGCCCTTTTTTCAATTGCCGTGATTTTACTACAAATGCTTGATTAGTTTGCGAATAAATTCAAACCCAATTAAATGATTACGCAATTTGCAGTTCGAAAGCATTCCTAGACATTACTATTCTTACTACAAAAAAAACCCGCACTAGTAACACTAGGCGGGGTTTCATTGCAAACTGGTTACTTTGTGACTTTGATAGGCACATACAAGGTGCTATCCCCACGCTGAACCAACACGGCAACTGTTTTTCCTTTGCGAACGGCGTTGATCTGCTTGTTAAATTGTACAACACTCTGCGTTTCACTATTATTCAGCCCTAAAACGACATCACCACGACGAATACCTGCTTCTGCCGCAGCGCCTGTACTAGACGTCACTAACAAACCATTTTCACCATTCAACTTTTTCTTTTGTTGTGGCGTTAAGGCCGTTAACGTCAAGCCAATTTTATTAACCTCTTCTTTCGTTGGTGTCTTCTTATTTTGGGCTACTTGCAAATCATCAGAAGCCATTTCACCCACTTTAATCCGCAAGTTCTTGGTTCGGCCTTTACGTAAAACCTCAACATTCACATCCTTTTTAGGATCCGTTGAGCCAACAATACGGGGCAAGTCAGTAGACGTTATGACAGACTTATCATCAAACTTAATAATCACATCGCCAGCTTCTAAACCGCCTTTGTCTGCAGGACTATCTTTTTCCACACCTGCAATCAACGCTCCTGTTGCTTTCTTCATTCCAAATGACTCAGCCAAGTCTTTAGTGACTTCTTGTATTGCAACGCCTAACCAACCACGCGTAATCTTACCGGTGCTTCTCAGTTGTTTAGAAATATTAATTGCCACATCAATTGGAATACTAAATGACAAGCCAACAGAGCCACCGCTTCGGCTGTAAATTTGCGAGTTAATACCAACCACTTCACCTGCTAAATTAAATAATGGACCACCAGAGTTACCTGGGTTAATCGCGACATCAGTTTGAATAAACGGCACATAGTTTTCTTGCGGCAAGGCTCGCGCTTTTGCACTCACAATCCCTGCCGTCATCGTATTCTCTAATCCAAATGGCGAACCAATGGCAGCCACCCATTCACCAACTTTCAGGCTGGATGGATTTCCAATATTGACTATCGGCAAACCTATTGCTTCAATCTTAATTAAAGCAACATCAGTCCGCTTATCTGCACCGATAATTTTTGCTTTAAACTCACGTTTATCAGATAGCTTAACTAATACTTCATCAGCCGCATTCACCACATGTGCATTGGTTAAAATATAGCCGTCAGCACTTATAATGAAGCCAGACCCTAGTGATTGGGATCTATACTCTTGCTCACCTTGTTCAGGCATACCTGGCATTCCTGGCATTCCTGGCATTCCTGGCATTCCTGGAATACCAAAGCGCTTAAAGAATTCTTGTAAGCCCGGATTATTCGGTATACCAGGAAAAGGCATTTGGGCATTACGATGCATCACTTGAGTAATACTAATATTCACGACCGTAGGTCCTTGCTGTTCAGCAAGCACAGTAAAGTCTGGTAAGTTAGCCGCCACAGAAGGCGCGACAAACGCAGCACTAGCTGACAGTACTATGACAGCTGTTGATAAAAATTTTCTCAGCATTGATTCACCTTTAACTTATTGAAATGTAATTGTTTCACTATCTGGTGCTGCATTATCTAATCGCAGTATTTTAGGTTGATAGTTTTGATAATAAACACGTCCTGCAACATGTGCTTTGACCCAAAAGAAGCCTACCAACAACCCAGCTACTGCACCAACCATTGCACTTAAGTCAGATGGCGACACCTTTGATGCTAATATGGCTCCAAACAGCATGGTTGCAAGAGGCGCAATGTATAAAAGTAGCGCGCTTTTAAGCAGCGCTTTTTCCTCAATCCCAACAATCACACTTTGGCCCACCTTGGCATTGATCGTATTTTCTGCTTTTAGGCTCACGTCTTTATGGCCAAATAACTTACCCCAAAAGGCATTGCCACAACCACGTGTTTTCCCACACAAACCACAAGCCGTTCTACGCACCACTTCTATGGTGGCTACAGCTGGACGCTCGACTGGCGTTTCGATTGCTAGAATAATAGCGTGTTGCTCTATCATGACATTTAGTTTTCTTAATAGCGTGCTTTTATATATTGCTCTAATTGGAAATATTGCTAATAATTAATACTTAAATCAACCTAGCGCTTAAAACTAACGGCCTTGGCAATGCTTTGCACGGTTACTGCAGGCACTTCTCCCACCACAATGACTTGACGTCCTTCAATCACTTCGGCACACATATTGGTTGACCCCATCGGCATGTGGCCTTTCTTAAGTCGCTTACCTTTTGTCATTGGCTCAATAAATATCGATACAGACCCGATACCATCTGAAAAAACCAACTGATCAACTGTATTGCCATTCTTAGTCCGTTGAATATGATCAATCTGTTGATAGCCAACTGGCAAATTTGTCACAATTAAATCATTGTCAACACGCTTCATTAGGTTAAACTGTTCCGTCACATACTCTTTGTCCATTTCAATTTTAGGCTGGAACCAGTTCAGATTTTTCGAGTTAAGCATACTCAATTTATCGAAGTGAATCTGCTCTAAAATATTAGCATCACTATCGAGCAAAGTCATTTTAAGAATTAGCCCAAGCTGTGTGTCCGCCCATATTTTATATCTGTAACGATATGCGTCTTTCGGCACTAACTCAATAATCGCTGCTTCCCGCTCTGCCACATATTCCGTGCCTACCAAAAATGCATTGTAATTGCCCTTGATTACGCTTAAGTCCGTCGGCAGCATGGCAGGGAAAAGGTTTTTTCCGCGCCTTTTTTTGATCATGACGTTTTTATTGGTTGGCTGAAAAATAACAATATCATCACCCTGGCTATATACTTCACGACGACTCTTATCTAGCACAATATTGCGGGCGACCTCATGGCCACCATAATTCATGTGCTTAACCTCAACTTTACGCGCATTATCACCATTCACATAACTGAACTGACCTTCATAATTAAGTTCACGTGCAGCAAAGGCTGACTTTTTTAATATTTGCCATGCACTCGTTAGCGGCTTATCCGTAATACCACCTTGAGCAAGTATATCTTCCGCTAATACACTTAGACTCGCCGCAACTAGCACGAATCCAACAACAAAATGCCTCATTACTGACCGAGCTCCGTGTAGTTTACAGGCTGGATATAATACGCCGCACTGCTGGGTGCCATTGATTGATGTGCTTTAAGATATTCCATTGGAACACTGTTTGCCAATTCAATTGGGGCCATTTTTTCAGTCCCTCCAAGCTGCAGCTCAAACACCATCAACCCAACAAACATCACTGCCGCAACCGATGCTGCGACCGACCAGAACAAAGGCGTTTTGACGGCGTGCTTTTTAGTAATCGCTACTGTTGCATTTGCTTGTTTATTAATAGCCAATACCGTTGGCTCAGATTCTAAGGCTTGCATTATTTTCGCACTGAAATCAGCTTTCCCATCGATATCTCCACGCATCGCATCACCAATTAAATGATAATGCTTCCACGCGTCCTTGGTATCACCATCGACTTTTAAAGCGGCAATAATATGTTCAGCCTCTTCCATATCAAACTCACCATCGATTAATGCAGATAATTGATTTTTCATAATTCACCTCTATTGCCAATGCTTAAAAATGTTAAACCGAAACTCACGGTTACCAACGCTTAGTTCCTGAATGACTGAGCATTGGGCGTAACTTTTCAGAAACGGTTTCACGTGCTCTAAAAATACGCGACCGAACCGTACCAATAGGACATTGCATAATATCTGCAATTTCTTCATAACTCATGCCTTCTAGCTCACGTAGCGTAATCGCCGTACGTAGCTCTTCTGGTAAGTTAGCAATCGTATCATTCACTGTTTCTGCAATCTGCTTAGTTGCCAATGCTGTTTCCGGCGTCTCCATGGTGCGCATGTCCGTCACGCCGTCGAAATTTTCAGCATCCTCAATTTCAACATCATTCAATACTTGTGGCTTACGACCTAAGGAAACCAAATAGTTCTTCGCCGTATTAATTCCAATACGATACAACCAAGTATAAAAGGCGCTATCACCTCTAAAATTGTGTAACGCACGATACGCTTTAATAAACGCCTCTTGTACCACATCTTCCACCTCTGTTTGATCTCGTACCAGACGACCAACCAAACGTCCTAATTTGCGATGATATTTCTCCACCAACAAGCCAAATGCCTTTTTATCTCCAGCTTGCGCACGCTCGACTAATACACGATCTAACTCGCGATTAGCATTCACTGGCATACTATTTGGCTTATTAGCCATTGCAGGGCTCCCTTGCGCATCAACTGCGTCCATTTTAGCACCGCTAGCATGCGGCGCGTTATTATAAGTTGATGGCACGGGCGCGACGAAAGTCGTTCGAGTTAATTTCTCTATATCGTTTGTATACAACATATGCTCTCCCAAACAAAACCACACAAAAACTATTTTTCTAGCTTAACCTTAAAGACACGGTTAAACTATAATTAGTTCACTTATATTTAAATTTTATGTCCCAACAATTTGATGTTCTTATCATCGGCAGCGGCCTCGCAGGCCTCACACTCGCCCTTCAAGTCGCCGATCAGAAAACGGTTTGTATCGTTAGTAAACGCACCATGCAAGAGAGCGCTAGCAGCTGGGCGCAAGGTGGCATTGCAACCGTACTAAACAGCGATGACAGCATAGATCAACATGTTGATGATACGTTAATAGCAGGCGCTGGCTTATGCGATGCCGATATTACGCGCATGGTGACTGAGCATGGTCGCGAAGCCGTTGAGTGGTTAATTGATTTAGGTGTGGAGTTTACCCGTGAAGACAATAGTGAATCAGGCTACCACCTTACCCGTGAGGGTGGTCACAGCTATAGACGGATTATTCATGTTGCCGATGCTACAGGCCATGCCGTACAAAAAACATTAGCGCAAAAAGTTCGTGAGCACAGCAATATCACCCTGTTAGATAATCATATTGCTGTTGATTTAATCACCTCAAAAAAGCTTAAACGACAATCCATAAATAGCTGCTTAGGTGCTTATGTGCTTGATAACGATTCAGGTAAAGTGATTACTATTTCTGCACAAAAAACTGCCCTCGCAACAGGCGGCGCAGGCAAGGTATACCTTTACACGACGAACCCTGACGTCAGCACAGGAGATGGTATTGCGATGGCATGGCGTGCCGGTTGCCGCGTATCTAATTTAGAATTCATTCAATTCCATCCAACATGTCTATTTCACCCGCATGCCAAATCATTTTTAATCACAGAGGCAGTACGTGGTGAAGGCGGCATTCTCAAGCTACCAAACGGCGAGCGCTTTATGCTAATGCATGATGTGCGAGCAGAACTCGCACCAAGAGATATTGTAGCGCGTGTTATTGACTTTGAAATGAAGAAGCGCGGCTATGAATATGTACTGCTAGATATTAGCCACAAACCAGCCGACTTCATTAAAGAACATTTCCCGACCGTTTATAAACACTGTTTATCACTCGGCATCGACATCACCAAAGAACCAATTCCTGTCGTGCCTGCAGCACATTACACCTGCGGCGGAATCATGGTTGATGACAAAAGCCACACTGACATTGCCAATCTATATGCTATCGGTGAAACCGCTTGTACTGGCTTACACGGTGCTAACCGTTTAGCCAGCAACTCCCTACTTGAATGTATGGTGTTTGGCCGCATTGCCGCTAAAGACATTCTTACCGCCAAGGAGCGTGAATTAAGCGACCTGCCAGACTGGGATGAAAGCCGTGTCACTGATGCCGATGAAGAAGTGCTGATTACCCATACATGGAATGAGTTACGCCGCTTTATGTGGAACTATGTTGGTATTGTGCGCACCGACAAACGCCTCAGCCGGGCCATGCATCGTATTAACATGTTGCGCGATGAAGTGCACGAGTTTTATAGCAACTTCAGAGTCAGTAATGATTTAATCGAGTTGCGTAATCTATTACAAGTCGCAGAATTGATAGTTAAAAGCGCGATGGCAAGACGCGAAAGCCGCGGCCTACATTTCAGTAAAGACTGTCCAGATTTGTTAGATAAAGCCATTTCCACTGTCCTGATTCCAGAAGAAAACTACACACTTTTAGATAACGAACACGGACATTAATGCGCTTTATTTATATTTTCCTGGTCGCATTAGCCATTCTGATTTTTTTTAGCGCTAAAGCTCACTTATAACTAAAACGGTCTAAATTTAGGCAAAAAAGCCTGCAAAAACAACATAAAACCATTAGAATTCTAATTTTATATATTTAACTAAGCTAGGAAGCATTATGCAAATCTCCATGAACAGCGTTGTGACCATGACATACCAACTTAAAAACAGCAAAGGTGAGGTGCTAGAAGAAAGTAAAGAGCCTGTTGCTTACTTGCATGGTGGCTATGATAACATTTTTCCAAAAGTAGAAGAGATGATGCACGATAAAAAAATAGGTGATGTGATCGAAGTGACCCTAGAACCTGTTGACGGATTTGGTGACTACGATGAAGAGCTCGTCCAAATTGAACCTGAAAATGCTTTCCCAGCTGAACAGCTAAAAGAAGGCATGCAGTTTGAAGGTGAAGATGAAACAGGTGAAGTAATTTTGTATACGGTTACCAATATTGCTGATGGAAAAGTGGTTGTTGATGGCAACCACCCTTGGGCGGGTGAGCGTTTATTGTTTACGGCCACTGTGACAGATGTGCGCAAAGCTAAGACTGTAGAGGTTGAGCATAAACATGTGCATGGTGCTGGTGGGCATCATCACTAATTTAGTGCGTGTACTGTTGAAGCTTCGTGCTGCTTCTTAAACAAAACGTGATGACATAAAACTTTAGGTCCACTAATTAATCTTACATAATACAAAAGTAACAACTACGTGGACATCACATTTCCTTGAATATGAGTTCTCTATACAAGGTAAAGACGATGAAAATATTAAGCACACACTTGAATTATTTGAAATTTGTGGAGAGTTATATTTAAAGCTTTTGGTTAGTTGCAAAAATTAAAACAAATCAATAACTTGTTGCCTTAGTTAAAGTCAAAGTCAAACAATTGAATTAGTACAAGGTGTTCAAAGTCTAATGAAGCGCCTTAGCTCTTAAGGCTAACCGTAAATATAGAATGATGCTACGCCCCACCAAGTCGATAGTAGCCCGACAGCTAGTCACTTTCTTTTGCTTGTGCCAAAGAAACTCACAGCCTACAGCTGCAGCGTCCCCAACCTCACTAGGCGCTAAAGCCCCAAGACGGCTGTGACAGGCGCTTACTTCAATCTTATTGAGTCTTCGCTACCCAGCTTGATCAAAGGGACGATAAAGCAACCGAACGTAGAGTGCCGTCATTCCCATGCAAATGGGAATCCATTTTGAATTTAAAGACACACTTTATATTCTTACTTTCGCGGCGATAGCGCTGGTTTTTTAGTGATGCAATGATGAATCTCCACTGGTTTTCCGCCCCCTTGGCGCCAAACTGAGCAACAGAAGTAAGCAATGAATTTCGTCGAGGACTGCCTGAGCCATGTCATTTTTACATGGCAAATTTCGCAGATGCCTTATTTACTGAGTAGCGCATGGAAATCTTTAGGTCGTGGTGTGGGGTGTCATTCTCTTCCTCCTATCCCTTTTGAACAAACAAAAGGAATAAGGTCGCCGTAGCGCGAAAAAGTAACTTGGTAACTGGTAAGGCAACCTTCCCAAGCTGAAGGTTAATATGACTAATCCAGTTCTTTCAATTTATACAACAACTCCAATGCCTGTTTAGGCGTCAAATCATCAGGCTGAATGGATTCCAACGCTTCTACTGCTGGATGCAGCGGCGCTTCTTCTGTCACTACATTAGTAGCAAACATATCTGGTTGCTCATTACTTTGTGATACCTGATTACTTTCTAACTGCGTCAGTTTTCTTTTTGCTGAGGCAACAACAGATTTCGGAATCCCAGCCAATTGAGCCACTTGAATACCATAGCTTTGGTTGGCAGCACCCTCTTCTACTTTGTGCAAGAACACAATGCCTTTGCCATATTCTGCTGCGTCTAAATGCACATTAGCCGCTTGTTTAAACTCATCAACAATGCGAGTGAGTTCAAAGTAATGGGTGGCAAATAAAGTTAAGGATTTATTCTTTTCTAACAAATGTTTAGCGACGGCCCAAGCCAAACTCAAGCCATCAAACGTACTTGTGCCACGACCAATCTCGTCTAGCAGAACTAAGCTCTTATCCGTCGCATTATGCAAGATATTAGCTGTCTCCGTCATTTCCACCATAAAGGTTGAGCGGCCGCCTGCCAAATCATCAGAAGCGCCAATTCTAGTGAATATACGGTCAATTTCACCGATTTTAGCGACATTTGCTGGCACATAGCAGCCACAATAAGCCAATAACACAATCAATGCTGTTTGGCGCATAAAGGTTGATTTACCACCCATGTTCGGACCAGTAATCAACAATAGCTGTCGATAAGGGCTGAGTGCTACTTCATTCGACACGAACGGTTGTGTTATCTCTTCCACCACCGGATGTCGGCCAGCTTCGATATGCAAGCTGCTATCTTGCATAAATTGGGGCATCACATAATTCAAACTCATCGCACGCTCAGCGTAGCAACACAACACATCTAAACTCGCGACGGCACTCGCATTGGCTTGCAGTGAGGTGATATGAGGCGCGAGTTGATCTAGCACTTGTTCGTACAATACTTTCTCTCTCGCTAATGCACGCTCATTAGCACTCAACACTTTATCTTCAAAGGCTTTTAGCTCTGGTGTAATAAAGCGTTCTACATTTTTAAGCGTTTGGCGACGGCGATATTCTGTCGGCGCTTTTTCGGCTTGGGCGCGGCTGATTTCGATATAGAAACCATGCACACTATTGAACTCGACTTTTAAATTCGTTAAGCCTGTGCGCACTTTCTCTGCAATTTCATATTTTAATAAGAAGTCGCCATGATTCGTTTGTAAAGCACGCAACTCATCCAACTCAGCATCAAACCCATCGGCAATCACACTGCCTTCACGTAATAAAACAGAAGGCTCGTCTTTAACGGCAGCCGCTAATACTTGTGTCGCAGTTGAGTCAGCCTGCAAAGCTTTCGCCAATGCTTGTAATAATGCACTTTGACTATTCTGCAAAGCAGCTTCTACGGCTGGCAATTGATTCAAGCTATCACGTAACGCAGATAAATCTCTAGGCCGTGCTGTTCTTAGTGCTAGTCTAGCCGTAATACGTTCAATGTCAGCAATCTGCTTCAATACCGCATGCAAGTTTGCCGTTTGTTCTTTTTGAATCAACTCCGCAACAGCTTCATGTCGCTTAGCAAGAAGTACTCTATCGCGCAAAGGATGATGCAGCCAGTGCCGTAACAACCGTGCCCCCATCGCCGTCTTAGTGGTATTCAGTAAAGAATATAAAGTTGGTGAAACTTCGCCACGAATCGTCGTATCAATTTCTAAATTTCGGCGCGTCGCAGCATCTAGCTGAATATATTGACTAGTTTTCTCTACGCTAAGGGCCGTAATATGTGGCAAAGCGGTCCGTTGCGTGTGTTTAACATATTCTAATAAAGCACCTGCGGCAGAAACAGCGACGCCTAACTCTGTACAGCCAAAACCATTAAGATCTTTGGTATCAAGCTGCCTGGTCAGCACGTTGTTCGCTGTTTCATAATCAAACTGCCAGCTGGTGATATAGTTTTTCGGGGCCTTATGTTGTGTAATAGCTGCATTATTTAGACCCTCAGCACAAACAATTTCAGCAGGATTAATACGCTCTATTTCTTGCGCTAATTGTCCGGTAGCCACTTCGCTTAAAACAAACTCACCTGAAGTTAAATTCAAACGTGCAAGCCCAACCAAACCATCAGCAACACAAATACACAATAAAGCATTATCACGGGTTTCATCTAACAGCGCTGCATCAGTCAGCGTGCCCGGGGTTAATATACGCGTCACAGCTCTTTCCACTGGCGCTTTATTCGCACCACCTTTTATCACCTCGCCGACTTGTTCACAAATAGCAACGGCCTCACCAAGTTTTGCTAACTTAGCTAAATACTGTTCCGCCGCATGGTATGGCACACCCGCCATCTTAATCGGCTCACCGTTACTCTTACCTCGATGCGTAAGCGTAATCCCAAGCAACCGAGCCGCCTTCTCCGCATCCTCAAAAAACAGCTCATAAAAATCACCCATGCGAAAGAACAGCAACATATCAGGGTTCTGCGCTTTTATCGTCAAGTATTGACGCATCATAGGAGTTTGATTTTCTAGATTCATCGATTTACAACTAAAAGCCTTTATAAAAAGACTGCTCAGCGATCACTGGCAGTCTTGTTAAAACAATCTATTTTACTTAGGTGTTTTCATCTGCTTTGTTAAATGTGGCGCTAAAACTTGCATCATTTGTGCGAACACTTTTGGATTGCCTGCAACGATGTTGCCAGTTTTCAACCAGCTTTCATTGCCTTCAAAGTCGCCAACAATACCACCTGCTTCTTGCACCAGTAAACTACCAGCAGCAATATCCCATGCTGAAAGATTTAGCTCAAAAAAACCATCAGAGAAGCCAGCCGCCACATATGCTAAATCCAACGCAGCCGAGCCTGGGCGACGAATGCCTGTGGTGCTTTTAATCATGTCTTTAAGCATATCCATATAAGTATCTAGATGAGAAAACTCACGGAATGGAAAGCCAGTTGAAATCAAGGCTTCTTGCAACTTGATGCGACTGCCAACACGAATACGTTTGTCATTTAAAAATGCGCCACGACCTTTGGTTGCGGTAAACAAATCATTCCGGACCGGATCATAAATCACTGCCTGTGTTAATACGCCATTTTGTTGCAGGGCAATAGAAACGCAATACTGGGGGAAGCTGTGTAAGAAATTAGTCGTGCCATCTAGTGGATCAATAATCCAAATATTTTCAGCACCTTTGTTAATGTCGCCGCCTTCTTCACCCAAAAATCCGTGGTCAGGATAAACTTTTTTCAGAGTATCAATGATGGCTTGCTCAGCCGCTTTATCCACTTCGCTCACAAAATCATTAAATGATTTTGTTTGAATTTTGAGCTGTCCTAAATCACGTGAAGCAAAATTAATAATATCGCCAGCTTGACGAGCCGCCACGACGGCGTTGGTTAACATCGGATGCATAATCGGTTTTTCATTAAGAACTGTTAAAATAGCATTTTAGCATTGATGCTCGCCTATTAATATTTAAAGCTAATATTTAAAGGAGCGATAATTGCTAGCCTTAACGATAAAGCATTAGCCGTCAACATTAAGAGTTTAAGCCATTGAATCAATCTGACATTTTTAACAATATCCGCGTCGTCCTTTGCCAAACCAGCCATCCTGGCAATATTGGCTCAACGGCTCGCGCCATGAAAACCATGGGCCTTAGCCGCTTGTATTTGGTTAAACCTAAGAAGTTTCCTGATGGCGAAGCCAAATCACTTGCCGTCAATGCAGCAGATTTACTGCATACAGCCGTTGTGACAGAAACCTTAGATGAAGCCATTGCAGATTGTAATTTCGTCTTCGCGGTCAGTGGCAAAGAAAGATCCGTCTCGCAAGAGGTGATGACGGTACGTGAGGCGGCATCTAAAGCAAAATCAATCGCCGGGTCGCAACAAGTGGCCCTTGTCTTTGGCAATGAAACCAATGGCTTAAGCACAATAGAAGCTGGAAAATGCCATGTATTAGCCACCATTCCAGCCAACCCAGAATACACGTCACTCAATTTGTCGCAAGCCGTACAAATCATGTGTTACGAGCTTCGCATAGCGATTACTGATGGCGACATTCACTACAATGAGAAGCCTGTAGAGCTGGCAACACAAGAAGATTTAGAGCGCTTTTATGACCACTTGAAAGAAGTGCTAACGCTCATTGGCTACATCAACCCGAAAGCGCCGAAGAGATTATTTGAAAGACTGCGCCGCATGTATGCAAGGGCAAGCTTAGAAAAAGAAGAAGTCAATTTGCTGCGTGGAATACTAACGTTAACGCAAAAGCCAAAGAATCATACTAAATACTAAATCAGTCGACCTGCTGTTTAACACCCCCTACCGATCAACACCGAGTGTCATCTCCACCTTGACCGCCTCTCCCGCTTTATTCTCTCCCGGGGCTAGGGTAGAGACAAGCGCTTAAGTGCTGACTAGTATAGCTTTTCTCTAGCGTGTTACTCTGAATGGCTCAGGTGGCTTTTAATCGTTGATTAAATATTAATAGGCCTATCAAAAATTAACCTAGTATTTTAGTCAAGAATTAACTTTTATGTCATAATATCACTTTAATTAATTACCAACATTCAATATGTTTGACCACTTAAAACAAGACATTTCTGTTGTGTTTGATCGCGACCCAGCAGCGCGCACACATTTCGAAGTGCTGACGACATACCCTGGCGTGCATGCACTCATCTTACACCGCTTGAGCCATTGGTTATGGAAGCTAAAATTACAATGGCTAGGTCGCTTTGTCTCGCATATTGCGCGCTTTTTAACTGGCATTGAGATACACCCAGGCGCATCCATTGGCCGCCGCGTCTTCTTTGACCATGGCATGGGCATTGTGATTGGTGAAACTGCGATTATTGGTGATGATTGCACCTTGTATCATGGCGTCACATTAGGCGGGACTTCTTGGAATAAAGGCAAACGCCACCCAACATTAGAGAGTGGCGTTGTCCTTGGCGCAGGTGCGAAGGTGCTCGGCCCAATCACCATTTCAAAAAATGCCAAAATTGGTTCCAATGCGGTTGTGGTGAAAGATGTGCCAGAGAATGCAACTGCAATTGGCATTCCTGCGCGTATTTTAGAAGAAGAAAAAGCCAAGAAAGCGGCAGAAAAAGCGAAGTTCAGCGCTTATGCTGTGGGAGATGATGAAAATGATCCAATCAATAAAGCATTACAGCCTTTATTATTAGAAATTAATGCCTTGAAAAAACAGCTTGGTGCATTAACTGACGCTCAGTCAGAAACAAAGATTGCTAAAGCATTCGCTGTTAAAAAGACCAGAGCTGCGCCTATGAAAGCCAAGAGAAGCTAAGCATTTAACTATTTTTTCGGCCTCACGGAACTTGGCTGTTTAATAATTGACTAAAATAGTAGGTTATTATAAAATAAATGGCTTAATTTAAGGATTACTTAACGCATGAGACTCACCACTAAAGGCAGATTTGCGGTCACCGCCATGCTAGACCTCGCTTTAAATGAGGTTAGGGCTGATGACAGCGTCAAACCAGTCACCCTCTCAGGCATTAGTGAGCGCCAAGATATTTCACTCTCTTACTTAGAGCAATTGTTCAGCCGTCTACGTCGCCGAGGCTTGGTGAGCAGTGTGCGCGGTCCGGGCGGTGGTTACAATCTAGCTAAAGCTAAAGATGACATTTCGGTATCCGCTATTATTTCAGCCGTTGATGAAGACATTGACGCAACCCAGTGTGGTGGTAAAGAAAATTGCCAAGGTGCAGAAGGGCGTTGCATGACGCACGAGTTGTGGGCGACATTGAATACCAAAATTTTAGATTACTTATCTGGCGTGAGCTTGGCTGACATAGTCAAATCACAGCAAGATAAAGAGAATGGTGCAATTGTGTTTGGTAAGCGTAAACCTTATAACAGTGACAAAGCTGTCGTCAATGGTTAAGGTCTATTTTGATCATAACAGCACGACAGTACTCAAGCCCAAGGTGCTTGAAGCAATGATGCCGTACTTGACCAATCAACATGGCAATCCTGCGAGTCAGCACAGATATGGCCGTAATGCGCACGAAGCGATTGAACAAGCCCGTCGTCAGGTGGCAGCAGTTGTTGGCGCGCAAGCCAATCAAGTTATTTTCACGGCCAGCGGCACTGAAGCCAATAATTTCGCTATTACTGGCATTGCGAGCAACCTTGATCAGGAACAAATTTTAACCAGCAAGATTGAGCATCCTTGTGTATCCAATCCTGCAAAAGCCATGCAAGCACGTGGCAACTGGCAAGCAAATAGTATTGCAGTCGATAGCGATTGCCAATTAGATACGCAGGACTTGGAAGCAAAGCTGGAAGCACCAACTGATTTAGTATCAGTGATGCTGGCAAATAATGAAACTGGCGCGATACAAGATATTGAAACAGTGGTTGCGCTAGCCAAGGCTAAAAAGGTATTCGTGCACACAGACGCCGTGCAAGCTTTAGGCAAAATTGATGTCGATTTTATTGCATTAGGCGTGCATGCCATGACGATTTCTAGCCATAAAATTGGTGGCCCCTTAGGTGCTGGCGCATTGGTACTGAATAAGCGTGTTGATATTCAACCCTTGTTATATGGCGGTGGTCAGGAAAAAGGCTTGCGCAGCGGTACAGAAAATACGGCAGCGATTGTTGGTTTTGGTGTGGCTTGTGAATTAGCGATGCTAGGACTGAATGACTTTGCTAGCCATACGGCATCATTACGAGCCACTTTAGAAGTGAGTCTAAAAGAATTAAATGCAGTGGTCTTTGGGCAACAAGCAACACGGTTGCCGAATACGAGCTTTTTCGCTTTTGAAAATATAGAAGGTGAAACATTAGTGACTGCTTTAGACAAATTAGGTTTTGCAGTTGCCAGCGGCTCAGCCTGTTCTAGCGCGAGCGGTGAACCTAGCCATGTATTACTGGCCATGGGTATAGAAGAAGATTTAGCGCGCGGTGCTATCCGCGTGAGTTTCAATCAAGAAAACACGCAAGAACAAGTAAGCGGATTTTTAGTCGCATTAAAGCAAGCATTGTACGATTTAAGGCAGATGACTGCCGTTGCAGCCTAAGCATTTTAATAGCGCTGTAAAGTAAAGAATATTAATTAAAGGAAGTAAAACGCACCATGGATAGAATGCCAATTTATTTAGATTACTCTGCCACCACGCCGGTTGACCAACGTGTAGCAGAGAAAATGATTCCATACTTAACTGAACAGTATGGCAACCCTGCTTCGCGTAGCCACCCTTATGGTTGGACAGCTGAAAAAGCAGTCGAGAATGCACGTGAAGAAGTCGCAAAACTTGTGAATGCAGATCCGCGCGAAATCGTTTGGACATCTGGTGCGACCGAATCTAACAATCTTGCGATCAAAGGTGCGGCTAACTTTTATAGTGATAAAGGTAAGCACATCATCACCTTAGCGACTGAGCATAAAGCGGTGATTGACCCTGTACGTGAACTAGAGCGTCAAGGTTTTACTGCAACTTTCTTAGAGCCTAACGATGACGGCCTTGTGGATATTGAGGCATTTAAAGCCGCGATTCGCCCGGATACCGTACTAGCTTCTGTGATGTTTGTGAACAATGAAATTGGTGTGATCCAGGACATTGAAGCCATTGGTAATATCTGCCGTGAAAACGGCGTAATTTTCCATGTCGATGCTGCACAAGCAACAGGTAAAGTAGAAATCGACTTGGCATCGCTGCCAGTTGACCTAATGGCATTCTCAGCACACAAAACATACGGACCTAAGGGCATTGGCGCTTTATATGTACGTCGCAAACCACGCATCCGTATCGAAGCTCAAGTGCACGGCGGCGGTCATGAGCGCGGCATGCGTTCTGGCACATTAGCACCACATCAAATTGTAGGCATGGGTGAAGCGTTTAGAATTGCACGCTTAGAAATGGAAGAAGAGAACGCACGCATTCGCACATTGCACGATCGTTTACTAAATGGTCTGAAAAACATTGAAGAAACTTATGTCAACGGCGACTTAAAAAAACGTGTACCGCACAACCTCAACATCAGCTTTAACTATGTTGAAGGTGAATCGCTCATCATGGCGATTAAAGGCATTGCGGTTTCGAGCGGCTCTGCTTGTACATCAGCCAGCTTAGAGCCTAGCTATGTATTACGCGCACTGGGTCGTACAGACGAATTAGCGCATAGCTCAATCCGCTTCTCAATCGGTCGTTTCACGACTGAATCAGATGTGGATTACACGATTAGCTTGTTAGCAGAAAAAATCGAAAAACTACGTGAGTTATCACCACTTTGGGAAATGTTCCAAGATGGCATCGACATTTCCAAAGTCGAGTGGGATGAACACTAAACCATTTTTTTGCCTACCTGACTGACGTTGTTGTTGAATGATTTATTTAGTAAACTTCACCATCCGCTGCATAGTCAGATAAGCAAATATTAAAAGATTGAAATAGGTAAGTATTTAGATTTAAATTGAATTTTAATATGATTTAAGTAGGAAGCAAAATCAAGGCAGATTGCCGCAGATAGTACGTTTAGTAAGGCAATCCCAAGCAGAATTTGCGAAGTATTTTAATCACACAAAGGAGAATTAGCATGGCATATTCAGATAAGGTCTTAGACCACTACGAGAACCCACGTAACGTTGGCTCTTTAGATAAAAATGACCCAAACGTCGGTACAGGCATGGTTGGCGCGCCGGCTTGTGGTGACGTGATGAAACTGATGATTAAAGTGGACGGCACTGGCTTAATCGAAGACGCTAAGTTTAAAACTTACGGCTGCGGTTCAGCGATTGCTTCTAGCTCACTTGTTACTGAATGGTTAAAAGGAAAAACAGTCGACGAAGCTTATAAAATCAAAAATTCAGCAATTGCTGAAGAGTTAGCTTTGCCGCCAGTTAAAATTCACTGTTCAGTATTAGCAGAAGATGCGATTAAAGCGGCTGTTGCTGATATTAGAGAGAAGCAGGCAGCTACAAAAGAGGCTAAGTAATATGGCGATTAGTTTGACCTCAGCTGCGGCTGACCGTGTAGAAAAGTTCCTTTCCAACCGTGGCAAAGGGCTTGGATTGCGCCTAGGTGTTAAAACTACAGGCTGCTCAGGTATGGCTTATACACTAGAGTTTGTTGATGAGATGGCAGACGAAGACATGGCGTTTGATTGTCATGGCGTTAAGGTGATTGTTGATCCTAAGAGCTTGGTTTACATTGATGGAACAGAGTTGGACTTTGCCAAAGAAGGCTTAAACGAGGGCTTTAAGTTTAACAACCCTAACGTGGCTGATGAATGCGGCTGTGGTGAAAGCTTTACAGTTTGAGTCAGAAGTATTTTGAGCTATTTGGTCTCGGCCAAACATTCACCATCGATTTATCTGTATTAGAAAGCCACTACCGCAAGATTCAATCTGCGGCGCATCCTGACCGTTTTGTCACGGCCACATCGGCTGAAAAACGTGAGTCCATGCAAATGGCAACGTTGGCTAATGAAGCCTATCAAACGCTGAAAAAGCCCGCCTCTCGTGCAAAGTATTTGCTGTCACTCAATGATATCGACGCCACGCAAGAAACCAATACGGCCATGCCGATGGATTTCTTAATGCAACAAATGGAATGGCGCGAATCGTTAGAAGATTTTAAATCATTAAAAGACGTAGGCGGCCTAGATGGCTTAGCGAAAGAAATGCATCAAGCGGCGAAAGCACTTGCGACTGAGCTCATAACATTATTTGATGAGCATAACGATTTAGTTAAAGCAACGGATACAACGCGTAAACTGATATTTATAAATAAAGTGTGTGAAGACATTAATAAAGCCATCACACAAATAGAAGACTAATGGCATTACTACAAATTTCTGAACCTGGCATGAGTGCTGAACCGCACCAGCATAAGCTGGCCATCGGCATTGACCTCGGCACCACAAACTCATTGGTGGCGACTGTACGCAGTGGGATGAGCACGGTACTACAAGATCCACATGGTCACGCCCTGCTGCCATCCGTCGTCCGTTATATGCAAGATGATCAAATCATTGTCGGTCATCAAGCGGAATCCAAACAAAATGAAGACCCCATTAATACGATTGCATCGGTTAAACGCTTCATGGGTCGTAGCTTAAAAGACATTACCAATAGAGCGCATATTCCTTATCGATTTGTCAGTAATAACGAATCTGAGGGTGTCTCACAGGGTATGTTGCAACTCGAGACGCGCGCAGGCTTGAAAAGCCCTGTGGAGATTTCTGCCGAAATACTCAAAACACTTAAACTACGTGCCGAGAAAGTATTAGGTGGCGAATTAACAGGTGCGGTGATTACCGTGCCAGCTTACTTTGATGATGCGCAACGTCAAGCGACGAAAGATGCAGCTCAACTTGCCGGTTTGCATGTGCTTCGCCTATTGAATGAGCCTACAGCGGCGGCTGTTGCTTACGGATTAGACAATGCATCTGAAGGTGTTTATGTCATTTATGACTTGGGTGGTGGCACTTTTGATGTCAGTATCTTACATTTATCAAAAGGCATCTTTGAAGTACTTGCAACCAACGGTGACTCTGCCTTAGGCGGCGATGATTTTGACCACCGTATTTACTGTTGGATACTTGATCAAATCCTTGAATCAAACCAGACAAAACATCTGCTTAATGAAGAAGATACGCGATTATTGCTGACGAAAGCACGTCAAGTAAAAGAGTGGCTAACCGATAATTATGAAGCGCAAATTACCTGTAAATTAAGCAACGGTTATGCCGTTGATGTCACCTTGTCGACGGATGAATTTATCGAACTAACGCAAAACTTAGTAAACAAAACACTCAGCCCTATGCGTAAAGCCATGCGTGATGCTAGTTTAGATCTAGAAGATATTAAAGGCGTTGTCATGGTTGGTGGCGCAACACGCATGCCACATGTGCGCCATGCAGTGCAAGAATTCTTTGAGCAGGAGCCGCTAACCAATTTAGACCCTGACAAAGTGGTGGCGCTCGGCGCAGCCATTCAAGCCAATGTATTAGCCGGCAACCGCAGTGATGAGGACTTGCTATTGCTTGACGTAACACCGCTATCGCTTGGTTTAGAAACCATGGGCGGCTTAGTTGAAAAAGTGGTTCCACGCAATTCGACATTACCTGTCGCTCGGGCACAAGATTTCACCACATTTAAAGATGGCCAAACCGCCATGAGCATTCATGTGCTACAAGGCGAACGAGATTTAGTCAGCGCTTGTCGTTCACTAGCACAGTTTGAACTATGTGGAATCCCCGCAATGACAGCTGGTGCTGCGCGAATACGCGTGACTTTCCAGGTAGATGCAGATGGATTGCTTTCTGTCACAGCGAGAGAAGAAACTAAAGGCATTGAAGCTAACATCACCGTCAAACCATCTTATGGTTTAAGCGATGATGAAATTACCAACATGTTAAAATCATCGTTTGGATCAGCAGAAACCGATAAACAAGCACGGGCATTAGTAGAAGCAAAAGTGGATGCGATGAGCTTAGTGAGTGCGATTAACATTGCATTAGAACAAGATGGTCATTTACTCAGTACAGAAGAAAAAGGCCCAATCAATTCCGCAATTACCCGATTAGAGGATTTACTCAACAATGAAGATAACCATGCGATTCATGATGCTACTGAAGCGCTAAATACAGCAACGGAACAGTTTGCAGCTAAACGTATGGATGTCAGTGTTAGTCGCGCATTAGCTGGTAAAAATATTAATGAAGTTAACCTTTAAATTAGCGCCTTAAATTGAGACGTTAAGATTTAAATCTTATATAGAAACAGAGAAGCAACACATGGCACAAATAATTGTATTACCTCATGTAGAACTATGCCCAGAAGGTGCGGCATTTGAAGCTAAAAAAGGCGAGTCGATTTGTCAGAACTTACTTGATAATGATATCGAGATGGATCATGCCTGCGACCAAGCGTGTGCTTGCACCACTTGTCATGTGGTCGTGCGTGAAGGTTACGCCACACTAAATGAAGCAACTGAGCTAGAGGACGACTTACTGGATAAGGCATGGGGCTTAGAGCCAAAATCACGCTTATCTTGCCAAGTGATTGTCGATAAAACTGACTTAGTGATAGAGATTCCTAAGTATTCGATCAACATGGCTAAAGAAGGCCATCGTAAAGAAGATTAATCATTATTGCACTAATTATTACACTACTAAATGGTAAGTCTTCTAGAAGCCGATTGCAGTATTTTCCATAAACCTCACATTACCAGTCGCAATGTCATATACAGCACCAATGATACCAACCTCTTTGGCTTGCGTCATTTCTTCTAAAATATCGCTGCACCGCAAAATGTTTTCTATTTGGCACTTTACATTTAATTCACAAATCTTTTGAACATAGTCGTCATTCTTAGAACAACGGTTTTCTGCACCTTCTACTGTTTTCTCATGACGAATAGATGGCTTAATCATATTGACAATTTCACCAATATGCCCATCCTTAAAGTCATCACAGGCGGCTTTAACAGCACCACAACTCGTATGGCCCATCACAACAATTAATTTAGCACCTAAGTATTTACTACCAAACTCGAGGCTACCTATGGCTTTGTCTGAAGCAATATTGCCTGCTAGGCGCACACTAAAAACATCACCCAACGCTTGGTCAAACAACAATTCAACTGGCGCACGTGAGTCGCTACAACTTAATACAGACACAAAGGGATGCTGTTCGTTTTTCGTTAAATCAATCAGTGACTTAAAGTCTTTATCCGTCTCCACTTCATTCGTAAAGCGTTCATTACCTAATATCAGAATATCAAGTGCTTCTTGTGGTGTCATTTTGTCACGGTCTAATAATGGGTGCTTATACATATTAATGAATTCCTATTGAGTAAATTTGAATCAAAAAATCAATTGTTTGCTTTGTAATGCAGCACTTCCACTTCAATACTTTTAAGCTGCGCATGCATTTGGTAGTTATCGATCACTTCCTGAATGTCATGCTCAATGACTTTCGTTTGTGTGCAGTCAATAATCGCTTTAGCCCCCTCCGGGATTTTTTCAAGGGATTCAATAATATCGGCTTTATTAAAAAAGGACACTTGCTCTGCCAATACAATATGATGCACTTCCTTACCACCTTCTGTTGTAATGACATCTTTAATGTAATGCGAGTATTTATAGCGGTGGTATAGCGTAAAGAAAATACCAACTAATAAACCAGCTGTAATCCCTTTCAGCAAGTCAGTCAAAATAATAGCGGCTATGGTCACAATAAATGGAATAAACTGCTCCCACCCGAGTTTATACATTTGAATAAAGAGCTCAGGCTTTGCCAGCTTGTATCCTACAATCAACAAGATGGTCGCCAAGCTCGCTAATGGAATCATATTTAAATATTCAGCAATCGTAATCACACTGATTAATAAAAATACGCCATGTAAGATAGCAGAAAGTTTTGTTTTAGCACCAAAGGCAATATTGGCTGAGCTTCGGACAATCACTTGTGTAACTGGCAGTCCGCCGATTAACCCTGAAACTATATTACCTAAACCTTGTGCTTTTAGCTCTCGGTTTGTGGGTGTCACACGTTTGTATGGGTCTAACTTATCCGTCGCCTCCACGCATAAAAGTGTTTCTAAACTTGCCACAATAGCCATGACAAAGGCAACTTTATAAACAGCTAAGTTACTTAATTGAGAAAAGTCTGGGAATGTGAAATAAGTCACGAAATCAGCAAGGCCATTAGCAACAGGTAAACTCACTACCTGCGTAGGATCTAAAGTGAAGTTGAAGATACCATTTTTGTATAAATTAAACATCACAATACCAAGCAAGACCACAGCTACTGGACCCTGAATAATTTGGAATATTTTATGCTTTTTAGAAAGCACTTTCTCCCACAATATCAGCATGGCTAACGAAATCACCGAGATGAGCACTGCACCAGGTGTTAAGAAGTCAAATGCACTCATGATTTCAGTAAACGTATTACTACCATCACGCAATAGAAAAGAATCATTACCTTCGAACTCAAAGTCATAGCCAAGCGCATGTGGAATTTGTTTTAAGATAATCAATAAACCAATACCCGACAGCATGCCTTTAATCACGGATGACGGGAAAAAGTAAGCAATGATGCCAGCTTTCATAAAACCAAGAATGAGTTGAAGCACTCCAGCTAAAACAACCGCTAATAAAAATATTTGAAAAGAGCCTAATGAACCAATGGCTGTCAACACAATCACTGCTAAACCAGCCGCAGGGCCACTCACACCTAAAGGTGAGCCACTCGCAATCCCAACGATAATACCGCCAACGATACCAGCAATTACTCCTGAAAACAGAGGTGCGCCAGAAGCAAGGGCGATACCTAAGCATAAAGGTAACGCAACAAAAAATACCACGATACTGGCTGGAAAATCCGTTTTCAAATCATTTACAAAGTTCAACTTCATTGTTACTCCACATTAAATAATTTTATTCATTGTTTCGATTATTATTAACAATCGCCACACTAACTATTTTAGCTAATTATTAACTTAATGTTAATAAAAACATTAATAAAACAGTATGATTCATCCATTAAATAGATTGCTTCCATTAGAAAAACAGAATGAAAGATAAGATAATGAAAAAACGGACGAATGCCCGTTTTCTACTTGTAAGCCACTAATCAAACTGGTAGTCGATATGTGGTCGTTTACTCCTAAATTGTCTATTGAGTCTTTTACTTGCTTTAGATTCACTTTCATCAACATGAGTAGCACCAACCCAGGCATCATCTGCTTTGTAGTCATCCTTATTCTTCACTGCTGGATTTTGATACCCGCGTCGACTAATAAATTTGAGCCTTAAAGCATTATTCACGTCACTCTCAGCAACAGTTATGCGCTCACCAGAAAAGCCTGACGCTTTAACACCCTCATTCAAGGCTACCTGTTCACGTGCATTTACATTCATTACGCAAACACTGCATAATAGTGCAATTAAAAATGTACTTTTCATTTCAGCTCTCCTTGTTATATTAGCCATCAAAATAAAGTGCAACACTTGTTGCTCTTTAATGGTTCCTATTCTCCGCTTTTAAAGCGATAAAAAATCTACCACTATACCTATATCGGTATATACTAATCGGCATATGTCGAAAATTAATGATACTAAAAATATCGAAAAGCAACCAGGCAGTGCAAGAGCGTTAAGGCAGGCAATTAAAAAAGAGCATGAGGAAAATGCTAGGTTACGGTTATTCCACTTAATGGGGAAAGTAATCTACGACAAAGGATGGTCACAAAATCTAGCCCAACAAATGCTGGTCGCTTTCTGCACGCAAATCGGCGCACCACATGGTTTGATTGCCATTCAAGATAAAAACACACTCACGGTTGAGGCCAACCTAGGGAAAACTTACCCGGTAGGCGCACGCATTCCAGTCATGGGCGCTTTAGCCAAGCTATTAAAAACACCTTGTAAGTTTCAAATAAGTCATGACCTAACGCCTCTTTGGTCATATCCTGAGAGTGCAAAGTTAACACCATCAATCATCCCTGTTGTATACGCACAGCAGCCTTTGGGTATACTGGCCTTTTCCAGCAATGCGATGCAACTGTCAAGTGATGATAGACAAACCATTCACAGCATATCTGGCTTACTTGGCATTTCCATGATACGTACTAGCAAGCAAACTGCCTCACCTGAAGACTTGCACTTATTAGACAGCTTAACGCCAAGGGAGCGAGAGGTGTTTGCCTTATTACCGTATGGCCATACTAATGCGGCATTAGCAAAGCTATTAGAGATTGCACCAGGAACCGTTAAAATTCATGTTGAACGTATTCTCAACAAGCTAGGTCTCAACGACAGAACACAAGCAGCTGTAAAAGCAGTGGAGCTTGGTTTTAAAAAATAAATGGAACATACGCGAACTTACAAAGTGAACTGTGATGCCTGAAGCCACTAAGACAAAACCACGCGTTGCGCAATACTGGCAAGACTTACCTTTAGCCACTAAAGGTGTTTTTGTCATTATGTTACCGCTAGCCGTATTACTAGCTTCGCTAGCGTCACTTTACTCTTTAGAGAAAAAGTTATCCAGTTTAGAAAATCAATTAAAAGTGGCACTACAAAATCAGCGAGATATTGAAACAGTACATACCAATCTTTTGCTCGCATCTACTGGTGTTAGAGATTATTTACTGACTGGCGACAAACACTTTCTTGATAACTTTTACATTGCAAAAAAACAACTACCAACCATATTGATTAAGTTAGATACAAAACTAGAAAGTCAGGGGCAGAGGTCACTCATCAAGCACATCGGTGCGTTGGCCAATCAAAACCTCGAAAAATTAAGCTTCCTATCTAACAATGAATCTGAGGTAGCATCGGACAATCTTATTCAGCAGTTTAAGTTGCAAGTGCAGAATATGGAGGAACTAAAAGAGCAAATTTATCGGCTACAACAACAAGAAGCGCAACTCATTTCCGAAGATCAATATAAAATAAAACAAGAACGTGAAATGAATATTCGGATTAATTTGATCGCTGCATTTAGTGGTATTTTAGGGTCCATTTTAGCTGTTTGGATATTTTCCGGCACCATTGTTAAGCGGGTTAAATTATTGAGAGATAGTGCCGCTCATTTGGCAAGAGCAGAAGCATTAGAATTGCCTTCAAGCAGCAAAGATGAACTCGGTCAGCTATCCGATGAACTAGACCATGCCTCAACACTATTAGCAAAAAACATCTACGATACAACCCAAGCTAAAAAAGAAGCTGAACAAGCAAGTAAAGAAAAAAGTATGTTCTTGTCACGTACTAGCCATGAGCTACGCACGCCACTCAATACCATCTTAGGTTTTGCGCAGTTGTTACAAGCTGAACTTGAAAATGGGAAGCATCAAGATCAAGTCAATATGATTAAAAGCGCTGGCGACCACCTGCTTAAGCTGATTGATGAAGTGCTTGATATTGCAAAAATAGAATCAGGCGAAACGAAACTAACCTTAAGACCAACACCGATTAACGACTTGTTGGCAGAGGCGATTCAGTATATTGCGCCATTAGGCAGGATTCGGGATATTCAGATTAAAGAGAACATACAAGTAAACTTAGTTGGACTCGCTGACCGACAAAAACTGTTACAAGTCATACTTAATCTATTATCGAATGCGCTTAAATATGGCCCATTCAACTCATCAGTCCTCGTTAGCGCCTACCAAAAAAATACAGATATCATCATCGAAGTATTAGATGAGGGTACTGGCATTCCTGAAGCGTTAAAAGAAAGGCTGTTTACCGCCTTTGATCGCTTAGGTGCAGAGCAGTCTAAAACGGAAGGCACCGGCTTAGGTTTAGCGGTCAGTAAGCAAATTATGCTGGCAATGCAAGGAAGTATACATGTTGCGAATGAAAAAAGTTTATTTTGGATAGCGCTCAAAGCATCAGAAGGCCTACCGATACAAATAGAACCAGTACAAGAAGCGGCAGTCACAAAACAAATATACTCAACGACGGATAAAAAGCATATTGTTTATGTAGAAGACAATATTAGCAATCGTGCTTTGGTAGAAGCTGTGATTAAACGATTGCCTAATGTAAAGCTACACTGCACAACAACGGTAAAAGAAAGTAAAGACTTACTGAATCAAATTAAAGCTAATTTAGTGATTGTCGACCTTAACTTATCAGGTGAATCAGGAGAGGTGTTAGTCAATTACATTAAATCCCATCAAACCTTAAGTCACTTGCCTATTATGATTTTAAGTGCGGATGCCACGACAGAAACAATTGGTAGAATAAATCAAGCAGGTGTAGACAGCTACATGACTAAGCCACTTAATATTGCACTATTTAGTGAATCCGTATTAACACTCACTCAAGGTGATAGGAATAAGCATGACAGATAGTGAAATTTTAAATGCTAAAATACTCATTGTGGATGATGCCGATGCCAACCTTAGGTTACTTGAGACTTTACTCGCAAAAGAAGGGTTTACACAAGTCATCAGCACTGCCGACTCAACTAAAACAATCAATTTATTTACCGCCTTTCAGCCCGACTTGATTTTACTCGATCTAATGATGCCTGAGCTTGATGGTTATGAAGTGTTAGATTTATTAGCCAGACATATTCCTGAGGACAGTTATTTGCCGGTACTAATATTAACCGCTGACGCAACTATCGATGCACGTAGAAAAGCATTAGCTTTAGGCGCCAAAGACTTTTTAACAAAGCCTTTTGATAATATTGAAGCCATGTTACGCATATGGAATTTAATTGAAACGAGACTGCTTTATCGTAAGTTGAAAGCTTTTCAGCCAGAAATAAAACCGTTAAAACATCAGCATATTTAGTAATAAAAAAACCCGCTAATCACTTAGCGGGTTTTTTATTACTATGTTTGGCAGGCTCAACAGATTGCCAGACCTGCTAGCCTACTACACTTACTTAGAACGATACATCCCACTGCACACGAACTCTATCCTCACTGTCAGATTTGTTTACAAAACCGTCATCTAGCGTTAGGTGAGAGAAATCAGCTGTGATCTTGTTATTATGTCCTGCCATAAACCAATTTGCAGCTAAGGTGAATTCCTCACGCCTGTTATCTTTATCAATATCAGTACTGTTCGGCTCCTTTACGTAAGAGTAACGTGTCGCAAGTTCAAGCTCTTTAGGAATGGCGGATATAAGATTATTGAAAAAGTAACCTGCTTGCACGTAACCACCTGTTAAATCACTTGAAGTGCTATTAACGTTATCATCAACCGTTTTTTTATGAAACTCTTGTTGGAAGGAAAACCCTCTATACTTGAATGCTGAGCCCTGTGTCCATTGATCAACATCAAATTGCCCATTGGCTGCTGCAGAAGCTTTTGCAAAACCATCAAGATTACCACAGCCACTAGATGACCAGCGGGTACATTTACCTGTGTTTGACGCGGTAGCTAATGAGAAGCTGCCGGTAGGTTTTTCTGTAAATTCTACGTCCGTTTGTTTAAATTTAAGGTTGCGGCCAAGAAAGTTCCATTGTAGCCGAGCCATGGTCATGAAATTATTATCATCGTTTCTAACGCCACGCCCTTCACCCGTATAGACGCCCGCATTGTAGCGCATATCGGCAGCAGTACCTTTAAATAGTCGACCTTGCAACTGTGCACCAACTTGGCGATCGACGGTAAATACTCGGTTGGCTATAGAACGTTCAACGAACTGCTGACGACCAGATGAGTCAACACGCTCCCTGTTGTAATTGATTTTCCATTGTCCAACACGTAAGCCCAAAAAGTCATATTTAGCAATATCAGCTCGCCAATCAATTACACGTGAACTTGCATTAGCACTGCTATCATCTGAATCACGAGTTGGTTGCAGATCAACTTCAAAGTAATATTTAAGCCAAGGCTGATACGCATGCCCACCAATCTTCATGCGTAAACGGCGGCCTTCAAATGTGTTTTGGCTATTATCGTTAAAGTGGCTGAGTTGGCGTGGATCGCCAGTCGTTGGAGTGGTGAAACGCATTTGCGCACGCCATAAGAGGTTAGTCTGAAATTTACCGTCAGCTGATTCAAAACGAAAACCTTTTTTACCATGGCTAACCTTAATAGCTTTTTCCTCTTTTTTAGCAATGGCTTCTTTTTCACCAGCGCGGCCTTTAAATAATAAAGAACCTTCTTCTTCAGTTAATACACCTTTAGCAATCAGTGCATTAACAATATCATCTGTCGAATCGGCTAAAGCACTACCAGCAAAGCTTAGTGCTAACACCGCTGATGTAGCAGCAACTATGCTGCGTAATTCAAAGTTTTTCAAAATTTACTCCCAGTTAAATGTGTTGTTTGTTTCAACGAGAGCAATTCTGAAGTTTTAATATGACACTTTGATGACAAAAAATGAATCAGATACTGGGTGTAACAAATTTACAACAAATAAAAAACCAGTTAACTTTCATTAACTGGCTTTTTGTGATGACTAGCTTAGCTCAACCTTAATTTAAGCTTCTGCTCGCATATGTGGGAAGAGAATCACATCACGAATACTTGGGCTGTCCGTAATCAACATCACTAAGCGATCAAGACCAATACCACAACCACCTGTTGGTGGCATGCCGTACTCTAGTGCGCGAATAAAATCAGCATCGTAATACATCGCTTCATCATCGCCCGCTTCTTTGGCTTTCATTTGCTCTTGGAAGCGTGCTGCTTGATCTTCAGCATCATTCAATTCACTAAAGCCATTCGCCATCTCACGACCTGTAATAAAGAGTTCGAAGCGTTCAGTCACTTCTGCATCCGCATCAGAAGCACGTGCCAATGGCGACACTTCAACAGGATAGTTAATAATATAAGTTGGTTGCCATAGTTGGCTTTCCGCTGTTTCTTCAAACAAAGCTAATTGCAATGCACCTAACCCTGCATGATCGAATGGTTTAGTACCCTGCTTCAATATTTCCGCACGTAAGAATTCAGCATCATTCAATTGATCCAGCGTGTATTGCGGTGCATATTTCTGAATCGCACCGACAATGGTTAAGCGTTCAAATGGTTTACTTAAATCAACTTCTTTACCATCATAACTAATCACGGCTGAACCGTGCACAGCAGTGACTGCTGCACGTACACATTGCTCCGTGTAGTCCATTAACCATTGGTAGTCGGTATAAGCCGCATAAAACTCCATCATGGTAAATTCAGGGTTGTGGCGAACACTTAAGCCTTCATTACGGAAGCTACGGTTAATCTCAAATACACGATCAAAGCCACCGACAACCAAACGCTTCAAATACAGCTCAGGGGCAATGCGTAAAAACATTTGCATATCTAGTGCATTATGATGGGTCGTAAATGGTTTTGCAGAAGCACCGCCTGGAATGGGGTGCAACATGGGTGTTTCCACTTCTAAAAATTCGTTGCCTGTCATAAAGCTGCGAATCGCTGACATCACTTTAGAACGCGCTTTAAAGGTATTACGTGTTTCTTCTGAAGTAATTAAATCCACATAACGTTGGCGATATTTTATTTCTTGATCGTTTAAGCCATGATATTTTTCAGGTAGTGGGCGTATTGATTTCGTCAACAAGCGCAACTCAGAGACTTTAATCGACAACTCGCCTGTTTTGGTTTTAAACATCGCGCCTTTAGCGCCAACAATATCACCTAAATCCCAGTGCTTAAACGCCTCGTAAATCGCTTCACTATTTTCATCAGTCAGGCTTTGCTGATTAATAAACAACTGAATACGGCCAGTAGAGTCTTGAATCGTCGCGAAACTGGCTTTACCCATCACACGTTTCAACATCATCCGCCCAGCTACGACCACTGGAATGGCTTGTGGGTCTAACGTTTCTTTATCTAATGCATCATATTCTGCATGCAATGCAGCCGCTTGATGTTCTGGCTTAAAGTCATTTGGGAATACAGCTGACTTCGTTACCTTTGCAACTTCACGCAAGGCTTTTAATTTTTGCCGGCGTTCGGTAATCACATGGCTTTCATCAATGTGTGTTTCTTCTGTGCTGTCTGGCTGTGCCTGATCTGTCATTTGGTACTCGGCTAGTTAAAATTGAATAAGTCGCATTTTAGCATATCTGTTATTGGTTGATACGCTTGTCGTTGCACACACCAAAGACTGAAAAGCAGCCGTATTAATTGCGGCGGTCTTGATAGAGTTTCTGTGCCATGCCAACCTGCTGATCGGCCATCGTCGCATAAAGCGGCTTGCTAAATATTTTTGAAACCATTGAGGCTAAAAAAGTAATGGCCATCAAGCTAATCACCATTTGGTGACCATCAATCATTTCCATCACAATAATAAATGATGTCAGTGGTGCTTGTGTAACAGCAGCCAAAAACCCAGCCATGCATAAGGCAATAATGGCGCTGTTGTAATATTCATGTCCGAACAATGGCACCAAGTCGTGGCCAATACCAGCACCGATAGAGAGTGATGGGGCAAAAATACCACCAGGTACACCACTCAAATATGTAAAAATAGTGGCCAAATATTTAATGGGAGCATAAAACCAAAGTTGCTCTGTTGTATTGCCCATTAAAATATTTTGCGCCGTTTGGTAACCTGTACCATGCGCAGTACCATTGCTAACAACACCCAAACCAGCAACTAATAGCCCACAAAGCCCCGCCCACCATAAAGGATGCACCCGTCTAAGCATTCCCAGCTTGCCGTACATTTGTCCTGAGGCACTAATGAGTATGCGGCTAAAAATGCCACCGAATATACCGCAAAGCAAGCCGCAAAAAAGTACGGGTAAGATAATTTTTTTATCAACAATGCCCACTGAAATACTACCAAAGTAGGTGTAATTACCTTGTAATGAAATCGCCACCAAACCTGACAACACAATCGCCGTAATAATCACACCATTGGTTTTTTGCTCAAAACGTCGTCCTAGCTCTTCAATGGCAAATACAATCCCAGCGAGTGGTGTATTAAAGGCAGCAGAAATACCAGCAGCGCCACCGGCTAAAATCAAATGCTTAGGATTAACGCTAAAACCATAAGGTAGAAAATGTCTAAACGCATGCATAATGCTGGCAGAGATTTGTACCGAAGGACCTTCTCGCCCAGCAGAAAAGCCAGCAAGCAATGTACCAACACCTAAAAATATTTTACCTATTGCTAGCTTAGTACTGACTAAAGTCGGATATTTATTATCGGGGCTTTCATGATCCAAGGCCGCCATGACTTGTGGAATACCACTCCCCGCCGCACCTTGAAACCAGCGCCTTGTCATCCACACAATCAACACGCCACCCAATGGCGTAATGATTAAAGGTAGCCACCAGTTCATTTTCTGTACATGAAAAAATAGCTCTGTCGCGTATTCTGTCGCTTTTGCAAACATGACCACAACTAACCCTGCTGTCGCCGCGGCTAACCAGACAACAATGCGTCCATGCCAAGCGTCAAAATCCGTCAGTTTGGCGGTTTTAATTGAGGATGAGAGTTCATTTAGGGGCTGCATAGACGGGATGAGAGGTAACGATTGACTTTAAGTACTTCGATTGTATTGTCTATACCTGCATTTGTACATGGCTATGCTTTAATTGTTCAGGTTAGCTTCGTATTCAATGAATTAAACGCTTATATTTTGCTTATTCGTCAAAACAAATAGAGGTAGCTTCATCTACGCTTAGCTCTTCCATGGAGAGCATTAAATGAACGGTGAAATTAACGATGCTGTCGCATGGTTAAAACGGTTAAAAACAGTCAACATTCCTGTCCTTGGGCAAACAGCGAAAGAACTCGCTAAGCTTCAACAGGATGAGAAGAACATCAGTGCGCGCGCGATTACTGCAGTAGTGTTGAACGACCCTTTTATGGCATTCAAGGTATTGAGTTATGCCAAACAAAATGCTGGCAAACGACAGGTGCAAGACATCCTTCAAGTAGAACCCACTATTATCATGATGGGAACAAATGACGTTTTACCGCAACTTATCTCCTGATTTTCTCGTTGATTATAGACTCAAATCTAAAATTTTTACTTTAACACACTTATTAAAATTGATTAAAAGAGCACATCTTGCCGCTTACTATGCAGCGGACTGAGCTGCTTTGCACAAAGACTTAGACTTCGATGAAGTATTGATTGCCACCTTGTTGCATGATTTTGCAGAAATGTTGATGTGGTGTTTCGCACCTGAAAAAATGAACACTATTTTCGACATGCTGAAAAAAGATAAATCGCTAAGGGGCAAAGATGCACAAGCGCAAGTGCTCGGCTTTCATCTTAGCGATTTGCAAAAAGAGTTAATTAATACCTATGCCATGCCATCATCACTGATGCAATTAATGGAGGAAGATGAAGTAGTGAAACTGAGTAAACGCGCAACAGGTGTCTTGTTAGCCGTCAACCTCGCTCGCCACTCTGCTAATGGCTGGGGTGATGCGGCTTTACCTGATGACTATAAAGCGATTGCGCATTTCCTTAATGTTGATGTTCAACGTGTACTTTATCTAATCCGCCACCCTAATGGCCATGCATCAGCGAGTGATGATTAAGGCCTAAACGCCTTGCTTCAAACTAATTTGAATAAACTGATCCAAATCTCCATCTAGCACTCCTTGTGTATTGCCGACTTCTACATTGGTTCGCAAATCTTTTATACGCCCTTGATCTAAAACATAACTACGAATCTGATGCCCCCAGCCAATATCCGTTTTAGCATCTTCTAAAGCTTGCTTCTCTTCATTCCGCTTACTAAGTTCTAAATTATATAAAGCGCCTTTCAACATATTAAAAGCTTCGTCTTTATTGCGGTGTTGTGAGCGATCATTTTGACACTGCACGACTAAGCCTGTTGGAATATGTGTCAAACGCACAGCAGAATCTGTCTTGTTAATATGCTGACCACCCGCACCACTGGCGCGATAAGTATCAAGGCGCACATCAGCAGGGTTAATATCAATTTCGATAGAGTCATCAACTTCAGGGAAAATTTGCACACTGGCAAAGCTGGTATGGCGCTTTGAATTAGAATCGAATGGAGACTTACGTACCAAACGATGCACACCACTCTCAGTACGCAAGGTACCAAATGCATAATCACCTGTGATTTTTAGCGTTGCGCCTTTAATCCCAGCGACATCGCCATCTGACTTTTCTAACACTTCCACTTTAAACTCTTTACGTTCGCAGTAGCGCAAATACATACGCAGTAGCATATCGGCCCAATCTTGGGCTTCAGTACCACCGCTGCCTGATTGAAGCTCAATAAAGCAATTATTCTCATCCATAGGCTCAGAAAACATGCGTCTGAATTCCATATCTTCGACTGTTTTTTCTAAGACTTCAGAATCATTTGCAATACCCAATAGCGATTCATCATCACTTTCCTCTTTTGCCATTTCAAACAGCTCTTGACTGTCACTAATCCCCGTTTCAAGATTATTCAAGGTATTCACAACACCTTCTAACATGCGCTTTTCTTTACCTAGTTTTTGCGCGTTTTCCGGATTATTCCAGACATTAGGATCTTCTAATAAGCCATCCACTTCGGCTAGTCGTTGTGATTTAGTTTCATAGTCAAAGGTACCCCCGAAGGTCTAGATTTCGGGTATGCAAATCCGTGAGTCGATTGGCAATTTGATTGAGTTGTTCGGCTTCCATTGGACGTCTTCTACTAAGCGATTGCAAAAACCAAATTATACAACAAAGCAAGCAAGAAGCACTTCACATCGCGGAGCGAATAACCGCAAACACACTTGCAGAATCAAAGAATGTTAATAATTGTCATTTTTATGTCACACAATATTTCTACACTCATATTCGAGCAACAAAATTACCTTATCAACAGCATTGCTAATTTAATTGTCATTATTTATTTTTACTTATGGAGTTTAAAATGCAAACAAAGTTTATTAAAGCATTAGCCACAGCAGCTGTTATTGCAGCCGCATTTGGTGCACAATCGTCTTACGCAGGGCAAAGAGTTATCAAAATTGATGGGTCTAGCACTGTCTACCCTATTTCTGAAGCAGTCGCTGAAGAGTTTCAAAATGAGACTAAAACAAGAGTAACGGTTGGTATTTCAGGTACTGGTGGTGGCTTTAAAAAATTCTGCCGTGGTGAAACAGACATTTCAGACGCTTCACGCCCTATCAAGCAAAAAGAAATCGACCAGTGTAAAGCGGCCGGCATCCAGTTCATCGAAATCCCAGTGGCATTTGATGCATTAACCGTTGTCATCAACCCAAAAAATGACTTTGCTAAAACAATGACTGTTGCTGACCTGAAAAAAATATGGGAACCAGCTGCACAAGGCAAACTAAAAACTTGGAAATCAATTAACCCAGCATGGCCTGATCAAAAATTGGCATTATTTGGCCCAGGTGCTGACTCAGGCACATTCGACTACTTTACAGAAGCGGTTGTGGGCAAATCAAAATCTAGCCGTGGTGACTTCACGGCATCAGAAGATGACAACGTACTTGTAAAAGGTGTTGCTGGTGATGAGGGTGGTCTTGGTTACTTCGGTTATGCCTATTACGAAGAGAATAAAGACATACTAACGGCTGTTGCTGTTAAGAAAGACGCTGCTAGCAAAGGAGTGTTGCCTTCTAAAGAAGCCATTGAAGATGGCACATACACACCACTTGCACGCCCTATCTTCATCTACGTAAACGCAACACGTGCTGCATTTGATCCTAAATTAAAAGCATTCGTTGATTACTACCTAGCGAAAAGCAAGCCTTTAATCGAAGAGGTAAAATACGTACCACTACCAACATCCGAGCAAGCTGCTGTTGTTGCTCACTGGAAAGCGCTAAAACCAGGTTCAGGCTTCGGTGGCAAAGCACAAGTCGGTGTGAAAATGAGTGATATTTTGAAAAACATCAAATAAACACTTAACTTTAGTACCACCTATTAGCTTCATAGAAAACGGCCAGTTATGGCCGTTTTTTTCATCTAAAAGCAAGACACCAAGATTAACTAGCGTTAGAATACGCATATAATTTTTTGTCATTAAACTGTCACAATAGAACAGTAAGATGGCAGCACTACTTATAAGGGATGATCATGAACGCAGCTAAATTAATCTTAAAACGCACTATTCAGTTAACGAGTGCAATCGCCATCGCATCTGCTTTAGGTGCATGCTCTACATCTGAAGACACGACTGCAAGCGCTGATGCAGCGGATTTTGGCCCAAAAGCAATCGTCAAAATTGATGGTTCAAGTACTGTATTCCCTGTGACGGAAGCGGTTGCAGAAGAGTTTCAAATTGATACAAAAGTGAAAGTAACGGTTGGTATCTCAGGTACTGGCGGCGGCTTTAAAAAATTCTGCCGTGGTGAAACGGATATTTCAGGCGCTTCACGCCCGATCAAACAAAAAGAAATCGACAAGTGTAAAGAGGCTGGCATCGAATTTATCGAGCTGCCGATTGCATTTGACGCATTAACCGTTGTGATTAACCCAGCTAATGAATTTGCAAAAGAAATGACTGTAGCTGAGTTAAAAACAATCTGGGGCCCAGAGGCACAAGAAACCATCATTTCATGGAATCAAGTGAATCCAGCATGGCCTGATCAACCACTTAAATTATTTGGCCCAGGCGCGGATTCAGGTACCTTTGATTACTTTACTGAAGCGGTTGTTGGTAAATCAAAATCTAGCCGTGGTGACTTCACAGCATCAGAAGATGACAACGTGCTAGTGACTGGAGTTGCTGGTGACAAAGGTGGTATCGGTTACTTTGGCTATGCATATTATGAAGAAAATAAAGACAAACTTTCAGCGGTAGCGATTTCGGAAGACGCTGGAAAAGCAGGTGTTTTACCCTCTAAAGAGTCAATCGAAGACGGTACATATACGCCGCTTGCTCGCCCTATTTTCATTTACGTGAAGAAAAGTGCTGCGGAAGAAAAGGCGCATGTAAAAGCATTTGTTGATTACTACTTAGCAAATGGCCGCCCATTGATTGAGGAAGTAAAATACGTACCATTACCTGCTGAAGACCAAGCTGCTGTTGTTGCCCATTGGAATGCATTAAAAACAGGTACTGGCTTTGTTGGTGGGAAATCAGAAGTTGGTGTAAAAATCAAAGATTTATTAGACCGCGTTCGATAGTTCTTAAGTTTAATAGTCTTTAAGATAATTACTATTTCTTAACGTTTTATTCAATCGCTACAATACGGAAGTTAAATTAACGTGAATACGGCCACTACAGTGCTAAAGTCTACTCAAGGCACAACCATCAGCCCACGCCTTGCTAAGAACTTTAGACGTAATATTAAAGAACGTTTGATTGAAATCTTACTTATGTTGTGTGCACTTTCTGCAGTGTTTACAACAGTGGCCATTGTAGCGATTCTTGTCTATGAATCATTTGCGTTCTTTGAATTCGTTTCAATCGTAGACTTTTTGACAGATAACCAATGGACCCCTTTATTTGAAGATGCGCATTACGGCATCATGCCATTGGTTTCTGGTACGTTAACCATTTCCTTTGTTGCATTAGCCTTTGCCGTTCCTGTTGGCACGATTGCGGCAATTTACCTGTCTGAGTTTGCGTCTCATAAAACACGAGAAACAGTTAAACCGATTCTAGAGTTATTAGCTGGTGTGCCGACCATTGCCTTTGGTTACTTTGCGCTACTCTTAGTCACACCGCTATTGCAAATGGTTTTTCCTGAGCTACCAACATTCAACATGTTAGGCCCAGGTATCGTGATTGGCATTATGGTCGTGCCCTATATTGCATCTGTTTCTGAAGATGCGATGCGCGCTGTTCCAATGAGTATGCGCGAAGGTTCTTACGCGATGGGTGCAACACGCTTCCAAACAGCCATGCGCGTTGTAACACCAGCGGCAATCTCAGGCATTATCGCTGCTTATATCTTAGCGATTTCACGTGCCATTGGTGAAACCATGGTCGTTGCGATTGCAGCCGGGCAGCAACCCAACCTCACATTTAACCCAATGGACTCTGCCGCAACGATTACGGCCTATATTGTGCAGGTCGCCATGGGTGATTTACCGCATGGCAGCATTGGTTATCAAAGTATCTTTGCCGCTGGCTTAGTCTTGATGTTAATGACCTTGTTCTTCAATGTTCTTGGTCACTTCACCCGTAAAAAATTCCGCGAGGCTTATTAATGTCAGATCAAAAAGTAGCATCGTCACTGAAAGATATCGACTCAGTGAGAACAATGATTAAACGCGCCAAGTTCAATGACCATTTATTTGGCATGATTGGCTTACTATGCATCACCCTTATCCTCATCACACTGCTTATTTTGTTTATGGATTTAGTGATTGATGGCTTTCCACAATTAACTAATTGGGACTTCTATAGCAACTTCCCTTCACGGCGTGCTGCCAGAGCTGGTTTATTGTCTGCGCTTGTTGGCTCATCACTTGTGATGTTGGTGACCTTCGTCTCGGCAGTACCAATAGGCGTTGGCGCTGCGATTTACCTAGAGGAATATGCCCCTAAAAACTGGTTCACTGAAATTATTGAAGTAAACGTGACTAACCTAGCGGCCGTGCCATCTATCATTTACGGTCTATTAGCATTAGGTTTATTTGTCTATACGTTTGATTTTGGCAACAGCATTTTAACGGCAGGGCTAACGCTAGGTTTGTTGATATTACCGATTGTCATCGTGGCGACGAGAGAATCTATTCGAGCGATTCCTGTTGCGATTAGAGAAGCTGCTTACGCAGTAGGCGCGACAAAAGGCCAGGTGGTTGGCCAACACGTGGTTAAATATTCAGCAGGTGGCATATTGACGGGTGTGATTATTGGTATGGCACGTGCAATTGGTGAAACAGCACCTGTGATTACCATTGGTGCATTAACGTTTATTGCTTTCTTACCAGAAGCACCAATATCAACGACACCACCATTTCTTAACTTTGAATGGTTAACATCCAGCTTTACCGTGTTACCGATTCAAATGTTTAGTTGGCTATCACGCCCTAGTTCAGCATTCCACGTAAATGCTGCAGCGGCTGGTGCCATTATTATTCTAGTCACGCTACTGATGAATGCGGTTGCAATCAAAATGCGCTATAACATTCGCAAGAAAATTAAGTGGCAATAAGCTAGATTTAATCAACAAACTTTATTTAGAAAATACTACTTTTAGGGAATTGAACATATGGCGAATGCCGACCTAACAATCAAAGCAGAAGTACGTGACTTTAACTTCTTTTATAGCAACGGCAATCATGCGTTAAAAAATATTAACCTGCCGTTATATGAAAAGAAGATTACGGCGTTAATCGGCCCATCTGGCTGTGGTAAATCAACGTTATTACGTTCATTCAATCGCATGCATGACCTGTACCCGGGCAATCGTTATGAGGGTCAAATTGTCATGCAGCCAGATAACACCAATATCTTAGACCCAAATGTCGACCCAATTGAAGTGCGTATGCGTATTAGCATGGTGTTCCAGAAGCCAAACCCATTTCCAAAATCTATTTTTGAGAATGTGGCTTACGGTTTACGCGTGCGTGGTGAAAAAAATAAACGCTTACTAGCAGACAAAGTAGAAGAGGCGTTAAAAGGCGCCGCTTTGTGGGATGAAGTAAAAGACCGCCAACAGGACTTGGCATTCAATTTATCTGGTGGTCAGCAACAACGTTTATGTATTGCACGTGCCTTAGCAACCGATCCTGAAATCATGTTATTTGATGAACCAACTTCAGCATTGGACCCAATTGCGACAGCGAATATTGAAGAACTGATGAATGACTTACGTGGCAAGCTCACTATCCTAATCGTCACCCATAATATGCAGCAAGCGGCGCGGGTTTCTGACTACACTGCTTATATGTATATGGGTGATTTGATTGAGCATGATAAGACGGGCAATATTTTCATCAAGCCTAAAGACAAACGGACTGAAGATTACATTACTGGCAGAATCAGCTAAACTTAACATAATGGCTTTAAGTAATGCCGACAACAATAGCAATTAACTAACCTTAACGTTAGGAAGAATATATGATCGACACAATACACCTTTCAACCCAATTTGACGAAGATCTAGAGCGTCTACGCAGCCGCGTACTAGAAATGGGCGGCCTAGTAGAGTCACAAATCAACATGACCACGACAGCCTACGCTGACAATAACAGTGCTGCAGTACTAGATGTACTAGAGAATGACCGTGATGTGAATGCGTTTGAAAAAATCATTGATGATGACTTGATTCATGTGATTGCAAAACGCCAGCCGACTGCTTCCGACTTACGTCTGGTGATGGCGATTAGCAAAATGGTGACCGACCTTGAGCGATCAGGTGATGAAATTAAGAAAATGGCGAAAAGCATACGCCGTATTCAAGAACGCGATGTGACGGTGCTAAAAGCAACGACTGATGTAAGACACCTGGCTGATGCTGCAAGTAAGCAAATAAGAAGTGCCTTAGATACCTTTGCGAGACTTGATGCAACTGAAGCAAGAACGGTTATTGATGCAGATGAAGCACTCGATAAAGAGTTTAAAGCCATCGTAAGACAGCTCATTACTTACATGATGGAAGATCCTCGTTCTATTACAACAGCGATGGATATCATTACGATTGCACGTGCTATTGAGCGCGTTGGTGACCATGCGAAAAACATTGCTGAACAAGTTATTTATATTGTTGAGGGCCGCGACGTCCGTCACACGAATGACAACGAGTCATAACGACTGATTAAACTTGGATGGGCATTCGTCCATCCAAGACCCCTTCCACCACTGCACGACCACCGACTAAACCACGCTTACTCCTTGCATTACTAAACAATTGGCGATACATTGATTTGTAACTGTCAGATAAGTTTTTGACTGTTTTAATAACCGTCACATACTAGAAACAAACTTTTGCTATATTAGTGTAACAATGAAAAATCAATCAATCACTTTACTAGACCGCAACTTGAGTATTTTAAGTTTTAACGAACGCGTATTATCTCTTGCCCAGCGAGAAGATTACCCGCTGCTAGAACGTTTAAGGTTTTTATGTATTGTCGCTTCCAACTTAGATGAGTTCTTTGAAGTGCGTATGGAAGCACAGATAGAAGCCTTACAAGATGGCGTGAGCGATGGCAATGTTTCAGTAGAAACTTACGAAAACATTTCAGAAAAGGCGCATCAGTTAGTCGAGAAGCAATACTATTTATTTGAACATGAGCTCATGCCCGCTTTAGAAAAACAAGGGGTCGCACTCATTTCTAGTCACTTACGCACACCTGATCAAAAGAAATGGGTTGCGCAATACTTTCAGGCCGAAGTTAAGCCACTGTTATTACCGATTGCATTAGATCCTTGTCACCCATTTCCACAGGTAGCTAATAAAGCGCTTCACTTTATTATAGAGCTTGAAAATAAATCCAAAAAAACACCCTCTATTGTAATTGTACGTGTGCCTCAAGTGTTGCCTAGAATCACACGTTTACCTGCTCGTTTAAGCAAAAATCAACAATGCTTTGTGTCACTTACGAGTATTATTCGCGCCCATTTGCCTGATTTATTTCAAGGTGCAAAAATAGTCAATTTTTCACAGTTTCGGGTCACTAGAAACTCTGATTTAGAAGTCGATGAAGATGAAGTGCGTAATTTACGCACAGCGCTACGCCAAGAGCTTGCTTACAGACCTTATGGCGAACCAGTTAGGTTAGAGGTAACAATAGATTGTGATGAAGCGCTGTCAGACTTTTTGCTCGGACAATTTGAACTGCCCCAGTCTGCGCTTTATAAAGTAAATGGGCCAGTGAACCTCGGCAGACTCATACAATTACCTGATGAAGCAAGTGATGCCAAGTTATCCTTCCCGACATTTACACCTGCATGGCCTAAGGCACTTTCAACGAATAAATCGATGTTCTCACAACTGAGGAAACGCGACATTCTGATTCACCAGCCGTTTGAAAGCTTTGAAGCAGTTATCCAGCTACTGCAAGAAGCCATGCATGATCCAGATGTGCTAGCCATTCACCAGACAATCTATCGCGCAGGTTCCGATCCGCGTATCTTAAACTTACTACAAGAAGCCGTACAACGCGGCAAAGAAGTACTTGTTGTGGTTGAGTTAAAAGCGAGGTTTGATGAGGCCGCCAATATCAACTGGTCTGAAGCACTACAATCAATCGGTGCACAAGTTGTTTATGGCATTGTTGGTTTAAAAACTCATGCCAAAATGTGCCTCATTATGCGTAGAGAAGGCCGTTCTATTAAACGCTATGGTCACCTGTCTACCGGGAATTACAATCCTAAAACAGCCAAGCTATATACCGACTTTAGCATGCTCACCAGCGACCTCACGATGACTAGAGAAATGGAGCAAATATTCCGCCATTTAACCAGTGAATTGCCACTGCCAAGAATGCGCAAATTACTTGCCTCACCATTTACACTGCATAAAACGATGCTCAGATATATTACTTCTGCAGGTAATGCAGCTGCAAAAGGCAAACCAGCTAAGATTATGATTAAAACTAACTCACTCACCGATGAGGCATTGGTGTTGGCATTAATTAGAGCAGCCAAAAAAGGTGTCATCATTGATTTAATCGTCCGTAGCGCTTGTGTATTACCTCCTGGTGCGAAAAGCCTACACGATCGCATTCGCGTACGTTCGGTTGTTGGCCGCTTCTTAGAGCACTCAAGAGCTTTTTACTTTGAAATAGACGGCAAAGTAAAACTATGGTTATCGAGTGCAGATTGGATGTCTCGCAACATGCTAAGACGTGTAGAAGTGGCTTGGCCAATCTTAGATGAAGAAATGCAAAAACGGGTGTTAGATGAGTCGTTTACGCCTTACTTAAACGATAATATCGATGCTTGGGCACTCACTCCTGACGGCAGCTATCAAACCGTCAGTAGCTTACAGGCTGACAGTCACAAACCAAGCAAGCCATTATCAGCTCAAACGTTTCTTTTACAAAAGAATCGCTAAGGCTAGCTAAAGATTAAAAACGCATTACTTGCCGGCAATGAATAAACGCCAGTTTGTTTTCTTCCAAGCAGTCACTTCCTCTTCCAGTAAATAAGCCGATTGTGGGTGACTCTCCATCCAGCCATCCAGTACGGTTAACTGCACAGTATCATTTACGTACTTAAATTTATTAATCCCGCTCAACGCTGGTTGATTCCGAGAGTGGCAAAGAATAATGGCTAAGCGTAAACAAGCTAGCGACACAACCAACTGCTCTCCTACCTTGTCTAAATCTATTTTTTTAATCTTTCCATGCTGCCCTAAAACGAGCAAACTAAGCTGATGCAGCTCACTTTGAGAGAAGCCCATTAGCTCCGTATGCTCTAAGATATAAGCCCCATGCCGGTGATAACCACCATGAGAAATGACACTCCCAATTTCATGACATTGCGCCGCCCAGTTCAGCAATCGCCTTTGCTCTTGAATCTCACTTTTCTTAAGGTTTAAATCATCAACAACCATATCAAATAAATATGCTGCGGCTTCTTTGACATGCTCTGCATGTGTTGCACCCACTGGAAAACGCTTTAACAACAAGCGGATCGAAGCCTCCTTAGTGTAAATCAACCCATCACTCGCCTCTGCCGCAATGTCATAAAGCAGACCATGCCGCAAAGCCCCTCTCGCCACATACAAAGTATCAATTTTTAATAAATCGAAAATGGCGCGCAACACGCTTAAGCCGCCGCCAATAACCGCATTACGCTCTTCTTTTAATCCTGACAATTTCAAGCAGCTTGCCTGCTTCGCCTTGATTAGCTCATCACGCAACCAATCAAGTCCTTTTTTGGTAATCTCACCCTCTGTAAACCCAGCCTGTGCTAATACATCTCCCACTGCACCAACGGTACCAGATGCACCATAGGCGACGTCCCAATGCTTATGTCCATAAGACTTGGCAATTACATCTAAAAATGATGTTGCAGCCACTTCAGCACGCTTAAGGTTTTTGGCGGAAAGTTCACCATCGGGAAAGTATTTTAATGACCATGCAAGAGAGCCGACACGTAATGAATCTGTCTTCAGTGCATCAAAGTGTTGCCCCAACACGAATTCTGTAGAACGACCACCAATATCAATCACTAACCGACGCTCATCTGATTGCGGCAAAAAGTGGCTGACCCCCTGATAGATAAGCCTAGCCTCTTCTACCCCAGAAATCACTTCTACTTTGTAACCCAGCGCTTTTTTCGCCAAGCTAAGAAAGTCATCTTTATTCCTTGCTTCTCTGAGGGTTTGTGTTGCAACTGCTCGCACATTTTGTTTAGGAAATCCTTTAAGCGCCTCTCCAAAACGCTCCAAACATTTAACCCCGCGCTCAATGGCAGCATCATTTAAATTGCGGCTCTCATCTAAATCAGCACCCTGCCTGACCATCTCTTTAATATAATCAACACGCTGTATTTGTCCGCCAACATGATGCGCTATCTCTAAACGAAAACTATTTGATCCTAAATCTATAGCCGCAAGTAAGGTCTCTGCACCAATCGTCATTTCTTTATCCATGCTGTATTTATAGCATATTCAGAATACTTCATGATGGTAGTTAGTTAAAAATTGATGAATAAAAGTCGTGCTCCATTGGTCAATCAAGGTCATGGAAGGTAGGGATGATTTGTTTGAGTTGTATTGCTCGATTGTTTTTTGATAAAAGCGTCCCAACCGCTCCGCTTGCGCTTTAGCTGACCAGACTGTTAACGCATACGATTTGGCTGTTTGGCTTAACAAGTCACGTTTCGCATGGTCTTAAATAGTACAGCTACTTTCTCAGAAAATGCATTCGTAGATTCAGGTGAAATCATCGCGCCCTGCCCTTCAACTAAAATAGATGCCGTACCCAACTCAGCAATCGCCACTACAGGTGTCCCTTGTGCCATGGCTTCTAGCAAGACAAGCCCTTGCGTTTCACTTTTCGATGAAAAGACAAAAACATCTGCAGCTTTGTAACAAGCATTGAGCTCAGTTTCACGATCTAAATAACCGATAAATTTAACGTTATCTTCAATTTTTAACGTAATGGCAAGCTGATGTAACGACTTCTCAGCAGGGCCTTCGCCGGCAACCACGAGTAATACATTTGGGTGCCGTTCAGCGAGCACCTTAACCATTTCAAATAGAAAAGGAATGTTCTTCTCAAAGGCAACACGGCCAACATAGAGCAGCATGGGGCGTTTATTCTCAATCTGATACTTTTGTTTAAACTGCAAGCCATTCGACTCGGTAAAACTCCCTGCCTGCAAACCTGTGGGAATGACATTCGCTTGTAACTTGACTCCATACGTTCTGAGCACATCTAGCATAGGCTGTGACGGTACAACAATCGCACCCACGGTATTACATTGTTTCTTAGAAATAAGGCGCGCTAGGCCTCTTGCCATGGTTTTTGGGATCCAAGGCAGGTAGTGATGTAAGTAGTCTTCAAAAAAAGTATGATAAGTTTCAACACAGGGAATGTTTAACTGCTTAGCGAGGTTCAACCCTAAGTAATGCGCAACAAAGGGGGTATTCACATGAATAATGTCGTAGTTTGCTTTTTTCAGCTCTGGTAATTGTTTTAATGCTTCACCATACTTCATCAGTCTATCTTCAGGATCAAAGTAAATACTCCGTGCTGCAATACGTTTGATAGAAAGCGCATCCGATGCATGTTCACCGTAATCTGGCGCAATCAAATCAACCGTATGCCCTAGCGTTTCTAATTGGCTCATAAAGGTTTTAATAGAAGTTGAAACGCCATTCACTCGCGGAAAGTAAACATCAGAAATAAAAAGTATTTTCATATGCATCACACATCAGGTTATCGATGTGATAGATGCTAATGGCCAACTATGACAGCTTCATGAATATGAAAAATGTTTTAGATTTACTTTAAGCAATGTCATTTAAGCTTCATAAACCCATGTCACATTAACGGCATGCAGATACAAAAAACATTAGACGCAATGTTTTGTTGCTTCCCACTCACTATTTATTCATTAGATGCTGATGCTTGGGGGTTATACACACATGTATATTTTGCACAATCATTATTAATAGCCTCTCCCTTATTAGACAGGTGCTTTAGAGAGGCGATCAAACGCTTCCCTGAACTAGTCATGGCGGGTGCTTGCTTACCTGACTTAGCCGTCATTTCTAAAAAATTTAGCACCACGCATCAATGGCAAAAAGCTGAATACTTAATTCAGAATGCCGAAACACTTGAAGAAACGGCAGTTGCCATCGGCTATGCCAACCACTTATATGTGGATGTGGTTGCCCACAACCACTTTGTACCGGCTCACGAAGCCCTTTGGGAACATGAAAGTATTTTCACTCACATTGCATCAGAATGGGCGATGGATGTGCACATAGAGAAATTCTTACGCAATACGCCAGGACAACTTCTTTCTACACATGCGACATTCATTAGTCACTTTATCGCGCCGTGTTTTGAACAGCCACAACGTTTAGTGAAAAATAATCTGATGATCTTGGCGTATGCAGATCGACTGCTAAGAAGCGTGAAGCTCCCAAACATTATTTACCAATGCATCCACTTTAATAATCGCAAAAAACACAAACACTTTAATTACTATATTAATGAAACAAAAAGTGCTTTAACAAGCTTCCATAAAGTCCTTAATGGCCACCGCCCGAACTGGCACCCAGAGTTGTCTGTAATTGACGACTTGACCCGTATTATTATGTGGCGAAAACACTGCCTAGAAACCTTGGATATTAACCATGCCGGACCGATTCGGTATTACATAGGCTAGCTGGATACCACGCTGATTAGATAGTAAAAAAGCGATGCTTTGCATCGCTTTTTTATTCGCTTCCTGACGAAGGCCTAAAGCATAATGTACATTGATGTTAGCGACATCACGATACCGATCATGGCACCAGCTAACACATCACTAGGGTAATGCAGACCTAAGACAACACGTGATAATGCAACCATTATGCTAAATGGTTTGACACATAACGCGCTATCAAAATGATTCATACGTGTCATATAAAGTCGCATTCTATTTGTCATCACAATCTCCTCATACAACTGTTTACGAAGCTAGAATGCACTTTTAATATGTCAAATTAGTGACCCTAGAGTGAATGTTTTATTATCAAAAAAAAATAGTTTTATTGATATAGCTAAGAATACATTGGCTAATTGCTTTGCGACTCCACAACAGCTGCAATACATTCAGCTAGTTTTTGCACCAGTGCAGCATCTTGACCTTCAACCATGACGCGGATTTTTGGTTCCGTTCCAGAAGCACGTAACAACACACGACCAGCATCTTTTAATTCATCTTTGGCTTGTTTAACGGCGGATTGAATTTCAGGACTTTGTAAGTTAATCTTGTGTTTGGTCGTAACATTAATCAACACTTGTGGGTAGAGTGGAATCTCTTTACTCATTTGTGCTAATGTTTTTCCACTTTGTTTCAACGCATGCAATACTTGCAAGGCCGCAATGATAGCATCGCCACTGGTGTGTTTATCTAAAGTCAGAATGTGACCTGAGCTCTCACCACCGAGCTGCCAATTCTTTTCTTTCAATAACTCCAATACATAACGATCACCTACATTCGCGCGACCGAATGGAATTTGATGCTTTTGTAAGGCGTGTTCTAAAGCAAGATTGGTCATTAATGTACCGGCAACACCTCCTTTAAGCTTGCCTTTTGCATATAAACCTAAAACAATGATGTATAGCAACTGATCGCCATCTAGCAACTCACCATTGGCCGCCACCATTAATACGCGATCACCATCACCATCAAAAGCAATCCCTAGGTCAGCCTGATGTTCTACCACGGCTTTCTGCAAGGCTTCTGGATGCGTAGAGCCAACATTTAAATTAATGTTCATGCCATTTGGCTGATTACCAATGGCAATGACTTCAGCCCCCAATTCATGGAACACTGGTGGAGCAACGTGATAAGTAGCGCCATTTGCACAATCCAATACGATTTTTAAACCGCGTAAATCCATGTCATTAGGAAACGTACTTTTACAAAATTCAATATAGCGCCCAGCAGCATCATCAATGCGCTTGGCTTTACCAAGTTGAGCTGAATCAATCACATCCATTGGCTTATCTAACTCAGCTTCAATCGCATGTTCAACCTCATCCGTTAGCTTTTCACCAGCGCTAGAAAAGAACTTAATGCCATTGTCATAATAAGGGTTATGTGATGCGGAAATAACGATGCCAGCCTGAGCGCGTAAAGCGCATGTTAGATAAGCAATCGCCGGTGTTGGCATTGGCCCTGTCATTAAAGCATTCACACCAGCAGCGGTTAAACCAGCCTCTAAAGCAGCTTCTAACATATAGCCAGAAATGCGTGGGTCTTTACCAATCAAAACCGCAGGGTGGGCCCCTTTCGCAAGGTTATTTTGTAGGCCGACAAAAACCCGTCCTGCGGCATAACCTAAACGCATCACAAACTCTGGTGTAATCGGGTATTCCCCGACTTTCCCACGAATGCCATCTGTACCGAAATATTTTTTAGCCATGCTTCATTCTTTCTTTTTTAATCATTTTTATAGCACATCATTATTAACAGCTGCCACTTATGCCTCATTAGGCAGTATTGCAGTGACCACTTTCAATGCTTCAACGGTCGCTTTCACATCATGTACGCGTAGTATTTTCGCCCCATTAATAGCCGAAACTACAGCAGCAGAAACACTGACATATAAGCGGGCATCAATATCATTGCCTGTTATTTGTCCTAATACAGACTTACGTGACAATCCAACCAATACTGGATAACCAGTATTCACTAATGTATTTAACTGTTGAATTAAGGTGATATTGTGCATACGTGTTTTGCCAAAACCAAAGCCCGGATCAATCAATAAGCGATTTTTTTGAATTCCCGCTTGCTCACAAATAGCAACACGGTCTAATAAAAAGGTTACCACGTCTTCAACCACATCATCATAATGCGGGTCGTCTTGCATATTCCGAGGTTCACCTTGCATATGCATTAAACACACAGCAACGTCAGCATTCGCAACAGCCTCTATCGCACCAGCTTCTTGCAATGCCTTCACATCATTCACAATACTAGCGCCAGCTGCCATCGCTGCGCGCATCACGGCAGGCTTATAGGTGTCAATTGAAATAGGAATATCAATCTTGCTAGCAAGCGATTCAATCACAGGAATCACACGGTCTAACTCTTCTTGCAAACTGACAGGCTCCGCATTAGGGCGTGTTGACTCACCACCAATATCGATGATATCAGCGCCTTCTTCAATGAACTTATAGGCTTGTTTAACAGCGATGTCTGTTTGTGAATAATGACCGCCATCGGAAAAGGAATCAGGCGTGACATTAAGGATACCCATGACGCGTGGGCTAGTTAAATCTAATGTAAATTGTCCGCAATGTAGCTTCATAAAATAATAAGGGGCTGGCTTCAGGCCAGTCCTTTATTTTAACCTAACTCTTATTTACACGAACAATTAACTTTTTGCGCTCGGCTGCGGCTTAGACGTTGCCGCTGGGATGGGGGTAGAGCCTCCACCCATCTTGCTATTATCATTTTTACTTGATTGCTTAGGCTTTGATTCCCTTACTGGTATGCCCGCCATAATGTCATCAATCTGATCTGCATCGATGGTTTCAAGTTCCATGAGTGCCGCTGTCATGGCTTCAACTTTGTCACGGTTATCTTCTAGTAACTTACGCGCAATCGCATATTGCTCATCAAGGATGCGACGAATTTCAGCATCGACTTTCTGCTGTGTCGCTTCTGAAACGGTCTTAGCACTCATGCTACCAAAGAATGAATCCTGTTCATCACCTGCATAAACCATGGTGCCTAAGGCGTCACTCATACCGTACTTAGTAACCATATCTCGCGCTAGCTTTGTTGCACGCTCGAAGTCATTAGAAGCACCTGTCGACATTTGATTCACAAACACTTCTTCAGCAATTCGACCACCGAATAAAATGGAAATCTCTTCTAGCATTTTGACCTTGTAATTACTAATGCGATCAAACTCTGGCAATTGCCATGTTAAGCCTAACGCCCAACCACGCGGCATGATCGTCACTTTGTGTACTGGGTCAGCATTTGGTAGTAACTTTGCCACCACCGCGTGACCTGATTCATGATAAGCCGTATTGCGACGCTCCTCTTCACGCATGACCATTGATTTACGCTCAGGTCCCATGAAGATTTTATCTTTAGCATCTTCAAAATCAGCCATATCAACGGTGCGCTTATTACGTCGAGCAGCGAACAGAGCCGCTTCATTTACAAGGTTAGCCAAATCAGCACCACTCATACCTGGTGTACCACGCGCCAATATATCCGCCTTCACATTTGGGTCAGATGGTACTTTACGCATATGTACTAATAGAATTTGCTCACGACCTTTAATATCTGGTAGTCCAACCATGACTTGACGGTCAAAGCGCCCTGGACGTAGTAAAGCTTTATCAAGGACATCAGCACGGTTAGTTGCCGCGATCACAATCACACCAGAGCTTGCTTCAAAACCATCCATTTCAACCAGCATTTGGTTGAGGGTTTGTTCGCGCTCATCATTGCCGCCACCAGTGCCTGATCCCCGGCTACGACCCACTGCATCTATCTCGTCAATAAAGATAATACAAGGTGAGTTTTTCTTGGCCGTCTCAAACATGTCGCGCACACGAGATGCACCAACCCCAACAAACATTTCCACGAAGTCTGAACCAGAAATCGTAAAGAAAGGCACTTTTGCTTCGCCAGCAATGGCACGCGCTAATAAGGTTTTACCTGTTCCTGGCGGACCTACCATTAATACACCGCGGGGCATACGCCCACCGAGTTTTTGGAATTTGCTTGGGTCGCGTAAGAACTCGACTAACTCAGCCACTTCTTCTTTGGCTTCATCACAACCTGCTACATCAGTAAATGTCGTTTGATTATTCGTTTCATCTAACTGTCTCGCTTTACTCTTGCCAAAGGAGAAAGGGCCACCGCCTTTACCGCCACCTTGCATTTGGCGCATAAAGAAAATCCAAACACCAATCAGCAAAATCATCGGGAACCATGACATGAGGATTTCTAATAGCAGTGAGCGCTTCTCTTCAGCCTTAGCTTCAACCTCAACATTGTATTTGAGTAAATCACTCACCATCCACAAATCACTCGGCGCATACGTACTAAATATTTTGTTATCTCTTGTTGTACCGTGAATAATCCGTCCATCAATCTGCACTTTTTGGACTTGGCCTTTTTTCACATTCTCCATAAATTGCGAATACACAATTTGAGAGGATACTTTATTCGTACTGCCAAACTGTTGAAACACAGTCATCAACACAAGTGCAATAGCAATCCAAATGGCAATATTTTTTGCGATATTATTCACAAGTTTTCCTTTTTAAATTGAACGGCGCATGCTAAAAAAGCACCACCACCCATAATCTTTATCCAGTTAACGTTGGTTAATTAATTTCCAGCTACTTTACTAAAATCTACTTGCGACCTAGACCTAGCAAATATGTTTCGTTACTACGCCCCCTTGACGCTTTTGGCTTTCTCGTCACGACTTTATCAAACTCTGATCGCATCCGCTTCACGATATCATCAAACCCTACACCTATGAAAACTTTGACTAAAAAGTTGCCCTTTGGTTTCAACCACTGCTGACTAAACTCCAATGCTAGCTCAGTCAAGTAAATGGCTCCAGCTTGGTCGGTATCTCTCACTCCACTTATATTGGGGGCCATATCGGCAATCACAAGGTCAACTTGTTTATTATTCAACTTTTTTTCTAATTCTTTTAAAACACTTTCTTCACCAAAGTCACCCTGAATAAACTCTACCCCCGTAATAGTGTGCATGTCCAATAAATCTAACCCAATAATACGTCCCTGACCTTTTAAACGTTGCTTAGCCACTTGGCACCAGCTACCCGGTGCTGAACCAAGGTCAACAACGGTCATTCCGGGTCTAATCAACTTGTCTTTATCGTCTATCTCCATCAGCTTATAGGCTGCACGTGCACGATAACCCTCTTTTTGCGCGCGCTTCACATACTCATCATTCAGATGCTCTTGCATCCAAGCTTTACTACGATTACTGAGCTTCATAGCGACAAGGCCTCATGTTTACTTGCATTACTATTAATAGCCTTCATGTTTATTATATGAATTCATGATAAGATCCATTTTATTTAAAGATTCGAAAAAAGCGTACCAGTTCATGAAATTAAACCCTAAACAAATAATCCATCTACGTGGCATTGCCCACAATCTTAGCCCGGTTGTTATGATTGCAGATAAAGGCTTAACAGAAAACGTCATTAAAGAAATTGAAAGCGCCTTAAATTCGCATGAGCTAATTAAAATTAAAGTCGCTGGTGATGACAGAGATGTACGCAAAGCCATTTATACCGATATTTGCGAAAAAACAAATGCTGTAGCAGTGCATCAAATTGGTAAACAGTTAGTCGTTTACCGTGCTAGCGAAACAATTAAAGAAAAGCACAAAATCCACATCCCTAAGCTTTAATGCTACTTTTTACAGAGCTTTATGTTTGAGCGCTAAAATATCAAGCACTAAAGCCAAACCTAGCAAACACTCAAGCAAGTAAACCACACCTGATACACCATGCCATATGGCAAACTGACTGGCATACTCACTTTGCATAACGGCAACAGGGTATGCATTGGTTTTCAACTGCGCCAAATGCGCCTGTATGCCAAGGTAGCCAACAATAATCAGGCAGACCATAGCTAACACAATCCAAAAGCTACTTTGCTTAAAGCTTGCACACTTAAGCTCCAACCAGCGTTGAAATAACAAATACAAACCACTACCTAAACCAATGTAGCTCACGGTTGCAAATAAATGGCCTGCCACTTTACCGGCTACGGCTCTATCTTGAATGACGTCAAACAAAATACTGGCAGTCAGCCCTGTCGCCCAAAGGCTACCAACCCAAAACACCACCACAACAATGGACAGCTTACGTAACATAGCTTGAGAGTCTGATTTGATATATGATTTATATATACGGCTTAGACGTATAACACCTCAATAATTTCACACTCTCTAACACCGCCTGGTGCCATGACTTCAGCAATATCACCTTCTGATTTGCCAATTAATGCACGTGCAATAGGTGAGGCAATTGAAATCATGCCACTTTTAATATCGGATTCGTCTTCGCCCACAATTTGGTAGGTTTTACTTTCACCAGAATCCATATCTTCAAATTTTACCGTCGCACCGAACACAACGCGACCTTCTGCATTCAGGGTCGTTGGATCAATGATTTGTAAGTTAGATAATTTCCCTTCCAGCTCAGAAATACGGCCTTCAATAAAGCTTTGCTTTTCTTTTGCCGCCTCATATTCTGCATTTTCAGACAAATCTCCTTGCTCTCTGGCTTCTGAAATTGCTTGAATCACATTCGGGCGATCCTCAGACCGAAGTTGTAAAAGCTCTGCTTTAAGTAATCCACCACCACGCACTGTTACTGGAACTTGATGTCCTGCCATACTTCATACCTTTTATAAAAAATAAACCACACTTACTGAGCGTGGTTTGAATGGAATTTCAATTGATTCAGTGTATTTTAAGCAAGCCTTTTGTGCAAGTCTTGAATCGACTCAACATGTAGCTCTTTCATCTCTGTCATACCTATGCAGGCAGCTTTAGCACCTGCGAGCGTTGTGTAGTAGGTTACTTTCTTTTGTAAAGCACTGTGTCGAATCTCATAAGAGTCGGCCACCGCTTTTTTATCTTCTGTCACATTCACAATAAAATCAATCTCATTGTTTTTAATCATATCAACAATATGTGGACGACCTTCTGCAACCTTGTTAACTTTAGTGACCGTTAATCCATGCTCAGTTAGCGTTCTAGCCGTACCTCTAGTCGCAACCAACTCAAAACCTAATTTAGCAAGGTCTTGGGCAATATCAACTACTTTTTCATGGTCTTCTTTACGCACACTAATGAACGCTTTTCCACCTTCTGGGAGCACAGCAGAAGCGCCCAACTGTGACTTAACAAAAGCCTCAGCAAACGTTGTACCAACACCCATCACCTCACCTGTTGATTTCATTTCTGGGCCAAGAATGGTATCCACACCCGGAAATTTAATAAACGGAAATACTGCTTCTTTAACTGAGTAGTAAGGCGGTATGATTTCTTTTGTCACACCTTGTGACTTCAAGCTTTGTCCCACCATACAACGTGCAGCGATTTTCGCTAACTGCAAACCGCACGCTTTAGAAACAAATGGTACCGTACGTGATGCACGTGGGTTTACTTCTAATACATAAACTGTCGTGCCTTGAATCGCAAATTGCACATTCATTAAGCCTTTAACACCCAGTGCTAACGCCATTTTAACGGTCTGCGTACGTAGTTCGTCTTGCAATTCAGCACTCAAACTATAAGGAGGTAATGAACAAGCTGAATCACCTGAATGAACACCCGCTTGCTCAATATGCTGCATGATGCCGCCAATTAAGACTTCTTCACCATCACAAATCGCATCAACATCAATTTCTAATGCATCGTTCAAGAAACAATCTAGCAATACTGGCGAATCATTCGAAACTTTAACCGCTTCACGCATATAACGCTCTAGCTGACTTTGCTCATGCACGATTTCCATGGCACGGCCACCCAGCACATAACTAGGACGCACAACCAATGGATAACCAATTTCTTCTGCTAAGCGAATCGCTTCTTCTGGCGCACGCGCAGTACGGTTAGGTGGTTGCTTAAGCTCTAGTTCTTCCAGCATTTTTTTGAAGCGTTCACGGTCTTCTGCGCAATCGATCGCATCAGGTGACGTACCAATAATTGGCACGCCTGCTTTTTCTAAAGCACGCGCTAATTTTAATGGCGTTTGGCCTCCATATTGCACAATCACGCCTGTTGGCTTCTCGATGTTCACAATTTCAAGTACATCTTCTAATGTCACTGGCTCAAAATACAAACGGTCAGAAGTGTCATAATCGGTCGAAACTGTTTCAGGATTACAATTCACCATGATGGTTTCATAACCATCTTCACGCAGCGCAAAAGCAGCATGCACACAGCAGTAATCGAACTCAATCCCTTGACCAATACGGTTAGGACCGCCGCCGAGCACCATGATTTTTTTGTTATCTGTTGGCTCTGATTCGCAATGCTCTTCGTAAGTCGAATACATATAAGCGGTATCCGTTGCGAACTCAGCAGCGCAAGTATCGACACGTTTATACACTGGACGCACATTCAACGCTTGGCGATAAGCACGCACAGCATGCTGATCAGTGTCTAACAACTTAGCTAATCGTAGATCTGAGAAGCCTGCACGTTTTAATTGATACAAGGCATCTTTATCTAAATCCGCAATATGCTTACCCTCAAGTGCTACTTCCCGCTTAATTAAATCTTCAATTTGCGCTAAGAACCAAGGATCAACCTTACTAATATCAAAGATTTCTTCGGCACTCATTCCCACTCTAAATGCATCGCCCACATACCAAATACGTTCAGGTCTAGGTGCCCCTAATTCTTTTTTGATGGCATCGATATCCGTTGTCATTGGATCTAACCCATCAACACCGACCTCAAGTCCACGTAATGCTTTTTGGAAAGACTCTTGGAAGCTACGGCCAACCGCCATCACTTCACCCACAGACTTCATCTGTGTGGTTAAGTGATCATCCGCTTGCGGGAACTTCTCGAACGCAAAGCGTGGAATCTTAGTAACGACGTAATCAATAGATGGCTCAAATGACGCTGGTGTTTGACCCCCAGTAATATCATTGCTTAGCTCATCCAAGGTAAAGCCAACTGCCAACTTAGCAGCGACTTTTGCAATCGGGAACCCCGTTGCTTTTGAAGCCAATGCAGATGAACGCGACACGCGCGGATTCATCTCAATCACAATCATGCGGCCATCCACTGGGTTAATAGCAAACTGTACGTTTGATCCGCCCGTATCAACACCAATTTCACGCAGCACTGCTAAAGAAGCATCTCGTAAGATTTGATATTCTTTATCGGTTAATGTTTGTGCTGGGGCAACGGTAATTGAGTCACCTGTATGCACACCCATTGGGTCTAAGTTTTCAATTGCGCAAATGATGATGCAGTTATCCGCGCTATCTCGCACAACCTCCATCTCATACTCTTTCCAACCAAGCATCGACTCTTCAATCAATAACTCGCTGGTTGGAGAAGCTTCTAAGCCACGCTCACAAATCGCAACAAACTCTTCACGATTATAAGCAATGCCGCCACCGCTACCACCCATCGTAAATGAAGGACGAATAATCGCTGGGAAGCCAATATTGGCTTGCACTTGTAAAGCTTCTTCCATGCTATGCGCAATCATTGACCGCGCTGACCCCAAACCAATTTTGGTCATGGCTTCTTTGAATTTTTGACGGTCTTCCGCTTTATCGATGGCTTCTTTAGAAGCACCAATCATCTCTACATTATATTTTTCAAGCACGCCGTGCTTATCCAAATCTAATGCACAGTTCAGTGCGGTTTGCCCACCCATAGTTGGCAACAAAGCGTCTGGTCGCTCTTTAGCAATAATCTTCTCAACCACATCCCAGCTAATTGGCTCGATGTAAGTTGCATCCGCCATTTCGGGGTCGGTCATAATCGTTGCTGGATTCGAGTTTACCAAAATGACGCGATAGCCCTCTTCCCGCAATGCTTTACAAGCTTGCGCACCTGAGTAATCGAATTCACATGCTTGCCCGATGACAATCGGGCCCGCGCCAATAATTAAGATGGATTTAATATCTGTACGCTTAGCCATTAGCCAGCCTTCCTTTCTTGCATCATACTAATGAAGCGGTCAAATAAATAACTCATTTCTGTCGGGCCTGGACTTGCCTCAGGATGTCCTTGGAAACTAAATGCTGGCTTGTCTGTTAACGCAATACCTTGCAAGCTGCCATCAAATAATGAAATATGTGTTGTTTTGATATTGGCTGGCAATGTAGCCGCATCAACAGCAAAACCATGATTTTGACTAGTGATATAAACACGCTTGTTCTCTACATCTTGCACTGGATGATTAGCGCCATGATGACCAAACTTCATTTTCATCGATTTAGCACCGTTAGCTAACGCTAACAATTGATGGCCTAAGCAAATCCCAAAAATAGGAATTTCTTCTTTTAATAACGTTTGGATTGTCTTAATCGCGTAATCACATGGCTCAGGATCCCCTGGTCCATTCGACAAAAAGATACCATCGGGCTGATAACTTAACGCTTCCTCTGCTGTTGCTTGCGCAGGTAACACTGTTACCTTACAACCCCGCGAAACCAACATCCGTAGAATGTTACGTTTTACACCATAGTCAAACGCCACCACATGGTAAGGCTGACTGTCAGGGACAACAGCATATCCGCTTTCCAACTGCCACTCGCCTTCTATATATTCATAAGCAATCTGGCAAGTCACTTCTTTTGCCAAATCCATTCCAGCTAAGCCCGGAAAACCTTTTGCCAACGCTAGCGCTTGATCAACATCATCGCCGGCTAAGATACAACCAGCTTGCGCACCTTTATCGCGTAGCACACGAGTTAACTGTCGCGTATCAATGTTGGCAATCGCAACAACATTATTCGCTGCCAAATAAGCTGATAGTGATTGTTCGCTACGGAAATTACTGGCTAACAAAGGCAAATCACGAATCACCAAACCTGAAGCACAAATCTTATCGGATTCAACATCTTCAGTGTTTATCCCCGTATTGCCAATGTGAGGATAAGTGAGGGTAACGATTTGTTCGGTATAAGAAGGGTCGGTCAGAATTTCTTGATAACCCGTCATTGACGTATTAAACACGACTTCACCAACAGTGTGTCCAGAAGCACCAATTGAAGTACCTCGAAACATTGTTCCATCTGCTAACACTAAGATTGCTGGTGTTGTTTCTACAGGGCGTGTTTGCGGCAATTGTGGCTCCTTCATTTTTTTCAGTTTCGTTTTTCACGCACTTTGCAGCACTGAGTCAACAATGCTAGCGCTAGACATGCAAAACGGGAAAAGTAAATATACTCTTCCCGTTTCAAGAATTGACGAATTATAGCGGGATTAGACTTTTCTATCAAGCATATAGAGCTGTTGATTATGACAATTTTTCAATGTGATTTGCGCACATATTGCACCAATTAAAGCTACAAACATATCCCACTGCGGATCCCAAATATCGCCCTGCGTGCCAAGACAATCCGCTGCTGCTGTACCAGACACAATCGCCACCCACCATTCAATCAATTTGTGAAAGGCACTGATGCTTAAACAAATACAAGAAACAATAAAAAATAACCAGGCGCTCTGCTTCAACACCTGCTTACGAAGCAAAATCTCACGGGCAATCATGGCTGGGATAAAACCTTGCGCAAAATGACCTAAGTGATCGTAATAATTTCGGCTTAAATCAAAAGTGTCCCGCAACCAATCAAATGCAGGAACTTCTGCATAAGTCTAATGACCACCGATAACGAGAATAATGGCATGCACTAAAATCAAACTGTAAAGTAATGGTGTGAGTGGAGACTTTTTTATAACTAAGAAAAAGAACTGGTAATACAATGAGGGGGGGTGCTAATTCTAAAAACCATGTCAATCGATCAAGTGGATTAACAGCAGACCAAATAAAGAAAATGAGGAACACCGCAAACAGTGTAAGGAAAAAATGTGCTGGCTTTTGCATTAAGAAAGATAGTCGCACTCCCTCCTTATTTAAATCCAAGCCTACTTAAAGCCTAATACATCCTGCATATCGAAAAGACCTGCTTGCTTGCCTGATAGGAATTTAGCCGCTCTTAGTGCCCCTAACGCGAAGGTTGCACGGCTGCTAGCCTTATGTGTAATTTCTACTCGCTCACCAGTCCCCGCGTAAATTACTGTATGGTCTCCAACAACATCGCCACCGCGTAATGTCGCAAATCCAATTTTTCCAGCTTCGCGCTCACCGGTTACGCCTTCACGTGCATAAACTGCGCAGTCTTTTAAATCTTGATCCAAACCCTGCGCGGCAGCTTCACCTAATCTTAATGCAGTTCCAGAAGGTGCATCCACTTTATGTCGGTGATGCATTTCCACCACCTCAATATCGTAACCTTCATTAAGCACTTTAGCAGCTTGCTCAACCAAGTTAATCAGCAAAGTCACACCGACACTCATATTTGGCGCAAATACAATGGCATTTTTTTTCGCCGCCTCTTCTATTTGCGTTTTTTCTGCTTCAGAAAATCCTGTTGTCCCAATCACCATCTGAACACCAGCATGCTGACAGGCGGCCAAATACTGCATTGCCGCCTCAGGTCTAGTGAAGTCAATCAACACATCGGCACCTGTTAATGCAACTGCCAAGTCGCTAGTGACTTTCACACCAGATGTTAATCCAAATTGTGCGCCAGCATCTTGTCCTAGTAAAGCACTGCCTGAACGATCGATTGCTGCATGCAGTGTTAATGCATCATCCGCAAAAACACCTTCTAACAGGGCTACTCCCATGCGGCCAGAGACGCCTGTAATGACTACTTTTGTTTTCATGCTTTATTTATTCTTTTAATGTCCATCAAATTCACCATCAATTAGAAGCCTATTTTTTCTAATGCACGTTCAAAAAAACCTGGCTCTTCTTGGTTTGGGGCTGAATCAGCACTTGGTTCAAGTTTTGGCGGCACTTCACTGGCTTTAGAGCTTACTTCAGACTCAACTGCTGGCAATGTTTCTACTACCGGCACTGCTTGCCCTGATCGGCCAGCATCTAATTGTCTGTCCAGTCTAAGCACTGCCCTACGCTCTGAAGTGATGCTGCTTGGTATTCGTGTTGGCAATTCTTTTGCAGCATTTGGCGCTTCAACTGTACTTGGCACTCTAGCAACAGGCTCAGGTGTTTTTGCCACAGGCTCAGCCACTGACAATGCCTTAACTGGAGTCGGTGTTGGTTTTACTTTTTTTGCCACCGGCCCCATCACAGGTGGTGTTGGGATCTTCACACGCTTCTTAACTGGATCACTCACTTTTTGCAATGCCGCTTCACTCCCTGGAGGCGCTGACACCTTCATTTCTTCAAGTTTGGCTCCTTCAACGACAGGTGGCTTTACTAACGCCTCTTTCACTGCTAGCTCATCTTGCATCGCTTTCTGCTTAGCTACGGCTTGCTCGCTACCAGCAGCATCGACTACCTCAGGTAGTGGCGCAACGCCTTCAACGACAGATTCTGGAACCGGATCAAGCAACTCATCCTTCATTGGCTCAGGGGTTACTGATGCTTTCTCTTGTTCCGCCACCGCTTCCAAGCTAGCATCTGTTATAGCTTCAGTTGCAATAACTGGCTCTTCTATCACTTCAATGACAGGCTCAGTTTCTGCAGATTCCACAGATTTAGTTTCGCTAGTGCTTGTTTTTCCTTCCGTCATCAATGCATCAATATCAACTCCTTTAGGCACAACATCTCCACGCACACGCGCTAATAATTCACCCTCAAAATCTAAAATCACACGATGCTGATTAATGACTTTCCCTTGCTTACGGAATTGATAGAAATAATCCCATCTATCTGAATGAAAGCTGTCGACCAATAATGGCGTGCCCATAATGTATTGCACTTGTGACTTAGTCATGTCTGGACGTAACTTGAGTAACATCTCCGATGTAACTACATTGCCTTGCTGTATATCCATTTTGTATGGCGTAATGGTTGGCATGCTAGAACCGCATCCAGTAATGATAATCGCCATGAATAATATGAGATTTTTTTGAAAATTTAGCATAGTTTTACGTTAAAGCAGACAGACGTGAGAATTCTCGTTAATATACCACGACGGTGATAAGCCTAAAACCAAAAATTTTGAGAAATGAGTTGAAACTATGCACGATCAAAAAGATTTAAGAAACGCTGGGTTAAAAGCTACATTACCAAGATTAAAAATATTAGAGCTATTTGAAAAGAGTGACGACCGCCATCTTTCTGCTGAAGATGTATATAAAGTACTACTCAACGCAGGTGATGACGTTGGTCTTGCTACCGTATACCGCGTACTCACACAGTTTGAAGATGCGGGACTATTAATTCGCCACCACTTCGAAAGTGGTAAAGCTGTTTTTGAACTCAATCAAGGCGACCATCACGATCATATTGTTTGCGTCAAATGTGGCACGGTTGAAGAGTTTTATGATGAAGAAATAGAACGTCGGCAGCAAGAAGCAGCGGAATCACGAGGCTTTAAAATGCAAGAACACTCATTGATGATTTATGGCGTTTGCGCAAACTGTGCATAGGTGACATTAAGTAAGTGCACTGGCAAGTCATGCTAAAGCGTTCAACGCTAACTAACAAGATTATTGCATTAACCCAATTATTAGGAGTAGTCGCTAATGACAAGCTTGTCGATTAAAAAACAACCTATTAATCGCTATTTCCACCTCCCCTCAATCCTCGCATTCTCGCTCGCCATCTCGGCATGTGGCATCAATCCTGTTACCAAAAAGAGAGAGTTTCAGTTTGTTTCTCAAGAGAAGGAAATTTCAATTGGCTCACAGAATTACTCCCCAGCGCGCCAGTCTCAAGGCGGTGATTACATTATCGATCCTGAACTCACCATTTATGTGCAAGGCATTGGCAACCGTCTAGCCAAGGCATCTGACCGTCCTGGATTGCCTTATGAGTTCGTTGTGATTAACGACTCTACACCTAATGCATGGGCGATGCCAGGCGGTAAGATTGCTTTCAACCGAGGCTTACTTTACGAGTTAAACAGCGAAGCAGAGCTTGCGGCCGTCATGGGGCATGAGATTGTTCACGCTGCGGCGCGCCACGGTGCAAAAAGTATGGAACGTAGCATTTTCTTACAAGGCGGCATGATTGCCGTTGGCATTGGTGCGCAAAACTCTGACTATGGCAACCTCATTGTTGGCGGCTCACAACTCGGTGCACAACTGCTTTCTAGCAAGTATGGTCGTGATGCAGAAAGCGAATCTGATTTATACGGCATGCAGTATATGAAAAAAGCGGGCTACGATCCTGCTGCTGCTGTCACCCTACAAGAAACCTTTGTTCGCCTGAGTAAAGACCGTAAAAGTGATTTTATTTCAGGTCTGTTTGCCAGCCATCCACCATCACCAGAACGGGTAGCAGCCAACAAAGTCACCTTAGCGAAAATTGGTGCAGGCGGTGAAATGGGTAAAGAGACTTATGCCAAAAAAGTAAAACACCTCAAAGCAACCAAGAGCGCCTACCTCGCTTATGACGAAGGCGTTGCCGCATTGAAGAAAGGCGATACAGCCACCGCAACCAAACTAGCAAAAAAAGCCATTGCGGCTGAACCACGCGAAGCACGTTTTCATGAGTTACTCGGTGACGTTGCCTTTACACAAGAGAAAGCACCAGCAGCGCTTAGCTACTATAAAAAAGCTATTAGTTTACAACCCAACTATTTCAAACCACACTTACATAGCGGTATTGCACTGTTTAATACAGGCAAAAAGAAAGAAGCAGAGCCTTACTTAAAACGCGCTAACGAGCTACTTCCAACCGCACCAGGCCACGCTTTATTAGGTCAGCTTGCTGAAAGTCGCGGTGACACCAACCTTGCCTTACAACATTACCAAGTGGCGGCTAGTTCAAATTCCGATATCGGAAAAGACGCGACGGCACGTGCTATGCGTATTGATTTCCCACGCAACCCAAACAAATATTTGAGATCTGGCGTTGTCGCTGACAATCGAGGCAACTTGTTTGCAGTGGTAGAAAATAGTACGGCAATCGCCATTGAAAATGTTAAAATACGCGTTATTAAATATGATGCCCAAACAGGTCGCGCCATCTCACAAAGCAACCTTTTACCCATCCGCGGCATCATTGAAGCAGGTAAGCGGGGACAAGTTGGTGCTGAGGTGCGAATTGGTACGCCAGAAGAAGCAAAGGTTTATAAAGTGGCGATTGAAGCAGCTAGTTTAGTGAAATAAAACCATAGTGAAATAAAGCTATAGCGAAGTAGAATCATCGCTAAATAGAAGCCGCTTTACTAAAAAAAGGAGCAAAAAATCATGAGAATTATCAACTTTATTTCACTGGTTGCACTAGTTGCATTAGTTGCATTAGTGATTTTTGCTTCCATCAACTGGCAAGCCATCATAGCACCTGTGTCTCTATCTTTATTGTTTGGCAATGTCGAAGCACCGCTTGGCCTTATCTTGCTAGCAGTAACAGGCTTGTTAGCATTAGCCTTCCTCGGATTTGTTGTATATATGCAATCATCAACACTGGTGATTAGAAGAAAGCTGAATAAAGAAGTAGAAGACCAACGTAAGCTCGCCAACGAAGCAGAGGCTTCACGATTTACTGAATTACGCACTTATTTAGAATCCGAACTGCAAGCACTTAAAGCGCACGGGTCAGAAGTTCATGAAAAAGTTGAGACACGGCTATCTGAGATTCAAACAGTGCTTAAAGGTGTTGTGGAAGAGTCTGGCACTAGCTTATCAGCTTATATTGGTGAGCTTGGAGATCGGCTGGATAAGAAATAAACCCAAAAGAAATCTAGGTTAATTATTGGCTTAATTAAAACTTATATGGGTAGAGTAAACTAAAAATGCAAAAATTTTAATGAAATTTACACCACTACAAGCAAGAGGGTTCACTGCAAAAACCACTCCAAAAGAACATTTAACTTTCCATGATGGTGGGCCACTATTAATTGGATGAGCAATATTAGTATCTATACTAATCTTGCTGTTTTATTTAAAAAATATATAGCATTAACAATTATTATATTTACCTTCAAAGAACATTCATATTGCTAGCTGTGTTCTTTATGTTTTTGATGTTCAGTTATGATCAAATATCTACAAAATCAGTTCGATGTTTAGATTGGTGGCTGGGCAAGCAGTTCCATGTTGGAGGCGCCACTACGCAAAAACCTCACTATGCGCATAGACGCACCTTGCTGAATATAGAAGTGCTTTTCCCGCACAGAAAGCACTGTTAGATACAAGTTAATTAAGCAAGTCCAGCATTTCTTCAGCATGCTTCCTAGTAGCATCTGTAATCTCCAAACCACCAGACATTCTAGCAATTTCTTCAACACGCTCTTCATCACTTAACTGCTGAATATGACTCAGTGTTGTGTTGTCTGTTTGGGTTTTGCTGACTTGTAAATGCTGCGCAGCTTGCGCAGCGACTTGCGCTAAGTGGGTAATGACTAATACTTGGCGATTCTCACCTAGTTGTTTGAGCAATTTTCCAACGACTTCGGCAACACCGCCGCCAATACCGACATCGACTTCATCAAAAATCATACATGGCACGCTACCTTGTGCGGCTGTGGTGACATGTAGCGCTAAACTAATCCGTGACAACTCACCACCCGATGCGACTTTGTTGAGTGGTCGCGGCTCGACACCTGCATGCCCTGCAACTAAGAAAGCCACTTGCTCTAAGCCATTAGCAGATTGTTCACATGGCTCTAACGCGACTTTGAACTGACCGCCGCTGAGTGATAAACGCTGCATTTCTTCACTAATTTTGGCGCTTAAGTCTTGAGCCGATATTTTACGTGCTTCACTTAAAGTGTTAGCTGATTGCTTATAAGTCGCTAGTGCCGCTTCGACTTGCTTCGCTAGCTCGCCATCATTGGCAAACGACTCTAGTTCAGTCATACGCATTTCCCATGTGCTAAGTAATTCAGGTAACTCATCTGGTTGTGCACGATATTTTCGTGCCATGCCATGCACGGCTTGGATACGGCTCTCAACTTCTGATAATCGCGCCGGATCAATATCCTCTCGCTGCAAATAGCGGCTTAAACTACGAGCGGTTTCTTGCAATTGAATCACGGCAGAATCAATCGTTTCGGATGCTTCTTTTAACGCACTATCTAACTCAACTAAATCCGATAGTTTTTGCTGTGCTTGGCTCACCATTGATAAAGCATCTAGGTCACCTTCGCTAATCAGATGCAAGCTTTCTTCAACACCTGCAATCAACTCTGCACTGTTGCCTAAACGGCTATGCTCTACCTGCAGATCCTCCCATTCGTCTGCGGAAAAACCCAGTTGTGTTAATTCACGTGTTTTATCACGCAACTCGGCCAGCTCATCTGCGTAAGCTGCTGCATTCTTTTCAATCTCACCTTGTTGCACATGCAGTGCATGCCATGCTTTATATTGCTCAGCAACTTGTTTGGCCAATGCGTTACTGCCAGAGAAGGCGTCTAAAATTTGCCGCTGTGTATTCACATTCAATAATGAATGATGTGCATTCTGACTATAGATATCAACTAAGAATTCACCCAGCGCTCTCAACTGACCAACCGTCGCTGCCGCACCATTAATAAAACCACGACTACGGCCATCGCTATAAATCACGCGGCGCAGGATTAAATCATCATCTACCTCAATTTCATTCTCATCTAACCATGCTTGCGCACCTAGATTGTTCTGAATGCCAACAGTCACGCTAATATCCGCCTTATCACAACCATTGCGAATCACTTCAGCTTCATTACGCGCACCGAGTGCTAATGAAAGAGCATCAATCAAGATAGACTTACCCGCACCGGTTTCACCAGTGAGCGTGGTATAGCCTTGGCTAAACTCTAGGTCTAGTTGTTCAACAATGACAAAATTTCGGATGGATAAGGCCTGTAGCATAATTAGTGATTCAGTTTTTTCTATTATTGTAAGTCAAAGTACATAATATTCGGCATTTAGTGCTTACAAGTACAGCGGGTAAGGCGCAGACAGTACGCTAGCATGGCAGGCCTTAACCAAGGCCGTAATTGTAAGTAATAAATGTTGAATAATTAGCCCCAATGGAGTTTGTTTCGTAACATCTCATAATAACAATAATCACTAGGATGCAATAACGTCACACCTTCCTCCGCGCGCGCTATTTTAATGCAATCCCCCTGCAACAAATCCAGCTGCGACTGTCCATCAAAGCTAATCGTTGCATGATCTACCTGTACCACTGCAATTTCTATCTTCGCATTGCTATTCACTGCCAATGGTCGGTTACTTAAGGTGTGCGGACAAATCGGCACTAAGGCAATCGCCTCTACATCTGGGTGCAATATTGGGCCGCCTGCTGATAATGAATAAGCAGTCGTACCTGTTGGCGTGCTTAAAATCAAACCATCTGCACGCTGTTTATGAATAAACTTGCCATCTATCGTCACTTCTAATTCAATTAGACGTAAACCGCTTTTGAGGACGATGTCATTGAACGCATGGTTTTCAAAAATCGTTTTACCATCTCGAATCACACTCGCATTCAGTATCATCCGCGATTCGGTTTGATGTTCACCTGCTAAAATCGCATCAATAGATTCCAACATCTCTTCAGCACGTAAGTCGGTTAGGAAGCCAAAGTGCCCACGGTTAATACCAACTAATGGGATACCACTGTTTTTAAGCGCACGTGCGGCACTCAGCATGGTGCCATCACCACCCATCACAATGACTAGGTCAGCTTTTTGACCTAGCGCATCAAGTGGCATGGTTTTAAACCCTTCAATCTTTGCATGGCCCGCAGTATTGCTTTCGAATAGCACATCAATATTTTTGACTTTCAAATGCTGCGCCAAGTCGATCAAGTCTTTACGCATTAACTGCACGGCGGACTCTCGCATAAACTTGCCAATAATCGCAATGGTGTTGAATTCTGTTTGCATGTCAGAATTTAATCACAGATAAGCAATTACAACCAGTAGCAACTGCGCACTAAATCAGGCAAAATGGTAATTCAAAACTAAATGATTGAATAAACAAGTTGGACGAACGCGCACAAATACTCCTAAAAACCTTAGTTGAACATTACGTGACTGATGGTCAGCCTATGGGCTCTAAAGCGCTTTTACAACACTCTGGCTTAGGGTTAAGTCCAGCGACCATTCGTAATATTATGAGTGATTTAGAAGCACTCGGCTTCGTCTCTAGCCCTCACACCTCTGCTGGGCGCATTCCAACCCAGCAAGGTTACCGCTTTTTTGTTGACTCGCTGTTGAGTATGCAGCCACTAGAGTCGAAACAAATCAAACAATTGGAAAGTACCTTAAGCTCAACTGATCAAAGTGAACTCATTACAACGGCAGCCGATATCCTTTCTGAGCTAACCCAGTTTGCAGGCATGATCCTCATTCCAAAACGCAAAGCATTGGTGTTTAAACATTTGGAATTTATACCGTTGTCAGACAAACGCATTTTGCTGATTATCGTTTCCACCGATGGTAGCGTACAGAATCGCATCATCTTGAGTGATACGCCTTATTCGGCTTCCAGCCTAACAGAGGCCGGCAATTATTTTAATGCGCATTATTCAGGCCAAACTTTTGAGCAAGCACGTCATAAGCTACATGGCGACCTTAAAAAGATGCAAGCTGACATTAGTCATTTAATGACTGCTGCGCTAGAAAAACCAAACCCAAGCCAATCTAAAAACAAAGAAGAAGATGTGGTTATTGCTGGGGAGCGGAATTTACTCAATGTGGATGAATTGGCAACCAATGTCATTACTTTACGCAAACTATTTGATGTATTTGAACAACGTTCTTCGCTGATGCAGTTATTAGACAACAGCCAAAAAGCTGAAGGCGTACAAATCTTTATTGGTGGCGAAAGTGGCTATAGTCCTTTAGATGAGTGCAGCATGGTAACATCGCCTTATCAAGTAGACGGTCAGGTCGTTGGTACGTTGGGGGTTATTGGCCCAACACGGATGGCTTACGAGCGTGTTATTCCCATTGTGGATATCACCGCTAAACTTTTATCCAATGCGCTGTCTAACAGCTAATCTTTATTAAAATCAATGATTGCCTTCAACCTCTATGACTTACTACAATCCTGAACCAGAATACAAACACGGCGACCAATTAAAAGTAGGTATTCTACTTGCCAATTTGGGCACGCCAGATGCGCCAACTGCAAAAGCAGTACGCCCATATTTAAAGCAATTTTTAATGGATAGACGTGTTGTTGAAATTCCACGCTTTATTTGGTGGTGGATACTTAACTGCATTATTTTAGTGTTTCGTCCTAAAAAGTCAGCGGAAAAATACGCCCAAGTTTGGATGAAGGAAGGTTCACCTTTACTCGTACATGCAGAAAGACAAACAAACCTACTACGTGGCTACCTTGGTCAAAAAGTGAAGTCGCCTTTTGCTATCGAATTAGGGATGAGTTATGGCAATCCGAGTATGCAAAGTGCGATTGAAAAACTTAAAGCGCAGCATTGCAATAAGATTTTAGTCTTTCCACTGTATCCGCAATACGCAGCAAGTAGCACTGCTGCAAGTTTAGATGCTGTTTGGAAAACACTACTTAAAATGCGGAATGTCCCTGCGATTAGAACCATTAAGCACTACCATGACCACCCTGCTTATATCCAAGCGCTTGCTGCAAATATTCATCAGTTTTGGCAAGTGAATGGTAAGCCTGAGCAACTCATTATGAGTTTCCACGGCGTACCGAAGTTTCATTTAATGAAAGGTGATATGTATCATTGTGAGTGCCATAAAACAGGCCGTTTACTCGCAGAAGCTTTAGGCGTAGATAAAGACCAGTATCAAATTGCATTTCAGTCTCGTTTTGGCAAACAAGAGTGGTTAAAGCCTTATCTTGCCAGTACATTAAAAACATTAGGCAAAGCAAAAACTAAACGTATTGATGTGATTTGCCCTGGTTTTAGTAGCGATTGTCTGGAAACGCTAGAAGAGATTGCCATGGAAGGAAAAGGCATCTTCCAAAGCCATGGTGGAGGCGACTACAACTACATTCCTGCTTTGAATGAAAGTGAAGCTTGGATACGTGCCATGACAGACATTGCATTAGAAAATCTACAAGGCTGGGTGTCTGCAGGTTGGGATAATGAAGCGGCTAAAGAAGCTGCAAAAATGACTGCCTTACATGCAAAAGCTTTAGGCGCAAAACAATAAGCGGTATAATCTCGCTATTGAACTATTTTATTGTTAATTAAGGCTTCTTTATGATTGTAAGACTATGGTAGTAATTACCGGCGGCGCAGGCATGATAGGCTCGATGATTGCCTGGCACCTTAATACCAAATACAATCAAGAAGACCTTGTCATTGTTGATGACATGGTGCATGAAACGCAATGGCAAAATCTAGTTCACCGCAAGTACGACACTTACCTTGATAAAGAGCATTTGTTTGATTGGCTAGATGGCAATGAAGAAGTGACTGCAGTTATTCACATGGGCGCCATTAGCGCTACCACTGAGCGTGACTTCAACAAACTGGTCGATTCGAATATCCAATACTCACAAGACTTATGGGGCTGGTGTGCAGACAATGCTGTGCCATTTTTTTATGCCAGTTCTGCCGCCACTTACGGTGATGGCAACCAAGGTTACGATGATGCGTCTATTGACAAACTAAGACCATTAAATGGCTATGGTTACTCAAAGCACTTTTTTGACCAATGGGCATTAAAGCAAGTCGCCGACAACAAGCCATGTCCGCCTAGCTGGGCTGGCTTTAAATTCTTCAATGTTTACGGTCCAAATGAATATCATAAGGAACGTATGGCAAGTGTGGCTTTTCATACCTTCAATCAGTTTAGTGAAACTGGGACAATGAAGTTATTCAAAGGCACAAAAGCAGACATTGAAGATGGCATGCAAATGCGCGACTTTGTTTACGTCAAAGATGCGGCAGCGGTGTTGGCTCACTTTTACACAACAGCAGTTAATGCCAAGCCAACTGCTAATGGCATTTACAACATTGGCACTGGCTCCGCACGCAGCTTTAAAGACTTAGCAACAAACGTCATGAAGAGCATGAATCGTGAGCCTGATATTACCTATATTGATATGCCTAAAGACTTACAAGGTAAGTACCAATACTTTACTGAAGCCACGATGCAAAAATTGCGTCACGTCGGTTATACCCAAGCATTTTATAGCCTAGAAGAAGGTGTTAAAGACTACGTGCAAAACTATTTAATGCAAGAGGATCAATACTGCTAATGGACTATATCGACTACCTTAAAGGCGAGCATGCGGCGCATGTGCTCATGTTTGATGCACTTGAGCCGCTTTTTCCACAAATCAGTGCTGTTGGTATTGCAATGCAAAATAGCATCAAAGCAGGTGGAAAAATCTTGCTAATGGGTAACGGTGGTAGTGCGGCAGACAGCCAACATATTGCGGCAGAAATTGTTGGGCGCTTTAAAAAAGAGCGCAAAGGTATGCCTGCTATTGCGCTCACAACAGACACTTCAATCTTAACCTCAGTCGGCAACGATTATGGTTACGATTATATTTTCGCGAGACAAATAGAAGCCCTTTGCACAGACAAGGATTTAGTCATTGGCATCACCACATCCGGCAACAGTGCTAACGTAGTAAGTGCAATGCAAGCAGCCAAAGAAATTGGCGCTACTACAGTCGGCTTCACTGGCGGCACTGGTGGCAAGCTAACCACCATTTGTGACCATAACTTAGTCATGCCATCGAATGTAACCGCACGCATCCAAGAGGCGCATATCTTTGTTGGCCATTGTTTATGTGAAATTTTAGAGTCTGATTAATTAATCACAATGTCAGACAAACTATTCAATACCGTTAAAACTTTTGGTAGCCAAGCCCAGCATGCCCTTGTGATTGGTGATGTTATGTTAGATCGCTACTTAATCGGCAATGTTGATCGCATCTCACCAGAGGCGCCTGTCCCTGTTGTTCTACTGAATGAGCAAAATGAGCGTGCCGGCGGTGCAGCTAATGTAGCAGCCAATTTAGCATTATTAGGCATCAAAACGCATATTATTGGTTGCGTCGGCAATGATGCCGAAGGCGATAGTTTAAAGATACGCATCTCAGCAATTGGTGTAGATACAAGTGCTATTATCAATACCAAGCATCGCCCTACCATTGCAAAAACAAGAATCTTAGGTGGCCATCAACAAATGTTGAGGCTGGACCAAGAAAGCTCAGCTGCTTTTAACGATGAAGAAGTTTGCCAAGTGCTAGAAGCTGTTACAACAGAACTTGCACGTCAACCAAGCATTGTTATTTTGTCAGACTATGCCAAAGGCTTACTCAACGATACTGTTTGTCAACAGATTATCAGCGCATGTAAAAAACAATCTATCCCTGTATTAGTCGACCCAAAAGGCAGAGACTATACGAAATACAAAGGGGCAACCGCACTCACACCAAACAAAAAAGAAACAGCAGAGGTATGTGGAACGCACCCAGATGATGCCGACTTAATTAACAAGGCGGCTGCACTCAAAGAAAGTTTGGCATTAGACTTTTTGGCCGTCACACGTGGTGAAGAAGGTATCACACTCGTTGACGATACCACTCACCAAATTGATGCAACTGCACAAAAGGTATTTGATGTTTCTGGTGCAGGTGATACGGTGATTGCAACATTGGCAGCAGGTTTAATTCATGCGCTTTCTCCAATAGAAAGCTTACAGCTGGCCAACCTAGCTGCTGGCATTGTTGTTGGCAAAGTCGGTACCATTCCTGTTACGCGCGAAGAGTTGATAGAAACTCTTGCGCGCCTTCAAAGCAGCACACAAGCACATAAAGTCTGTGACTTAAACCAGCTGATAGGCAAAGTAGATGGTTGGAAAAAAACAAACCAAAAAGTTGTGTTTACAAACGGCTGTTTTGATTTACTGCATGCTGGGCATGTGACTTACTTAGAAGCGGCTAAAAAACGTGGTGACAAACTAATATTAGGCCTTAATACCGACCGATCAGTGAGTGCTATCAAAGGACCAACCAGGCCAGTAGTGAACCAAGGCGATCGTGCCCGCGTGTTGGCGGCATTAGAATCAGTCGATGCTGTGATTTTATTTGATGAAGACACGCCGCTTCAGCTCATTAACGCCATCAAGCCTGATGTGATTACTAAAGGCAGTGATTACACGGTTGATCAAGTAGTTGGTGGTAAAGAGGTTGAGTCCTGGGGCGGAGAAATCGCGTTAATTGATTTAGTTGAAGGCCGCAGCACTAGCAATATCATTCAAAAACTCAATAGCTAACTACTAATGTCATCCAAAAAAATTCTAATTATGGGGCCTTCTTGGATAGGCGACATGGTGATGGCGCACAGCTTATTTCAATACCTTAAAAAACAAAACCCATCCGTTCAAATTGATGTCGCAGCCCCCGCATGGACGCTCCCCTTATTAAGCCGCATGCCAGAAATATCCGAAAAAATTGCCTTGCCATTCAATCATGGTCAATTAGGATTAATTGAGCGCATTCGATTTGGTCGCAGCTTAAAAAATAAACAATACACGCAGTCTATTTCACTGGTTAATTCATTAAAATCAGCCATCTTGCCATTGGCTGCTGGCATTCCAAAGCGTACTGGATTTTTAGGCGAAATGCGTTATGGTTTATTAAATGATATTCGCCCATTAGATAAAGTAGCGCTTCCTAAAACAGTGGAAAGGTTTGTTGCACTAGGGCTAAATAAAGACCAAGTCTTGCCAGCCATACCACAACCCACGTTAATTGCTGACAGTACCAATGCAAAAGTAGCGCTGAATAAGCTCGGCATATCCCTTCCAAATGACAAGGTGCTTGGCTTATGCCCAGGGGCTGAATATGGTGAAGCTAAACGCTGGCCAACAACACACTATGCTGAAGTAGCCAATGCAGCACTAGATCAAGGTTGGCAAGTCTTGTTATTTGGCTCAGACAAAGATATTCCAATCACAGATGAAATTCATAAGCTAACGCAATCAAAGTGTATTAACTTAGGTGGGAAAACGAATTTAGGTGATGCTATTGACATCATGTCGCTATGTACCACTATTATCAGTAACGATTCTGGTCTCATGCATATTGCCGCTGCATTAAATAAAAAACTCATCGCCATATTTGGTTCTAGCAATCCGCATCACACACCACCCATGCACTCTGATGCTGTGATAGAGTATTTAGAGTTAGTGTGCAGTCCATGTTTTAAAAGAGAGTGCCCATTAAAAGCTGAAGCCCACATGGCTTGCTTAAACAACATCGTGCCTTCAAGCGTAATAAATAAAATCGACCTATGATAAAAATACTAACAGCGATTGAACAGACTAACCCTAAGCATTTGTTTTGGTTTATTGTTGCAGCGTCCATCGTACTGGCAGCACAAATGCAAGCCATCCAACACGGATGGATTAATCCTGACAGCGTACTTTATTTAGAAGCTGCCAAACACATCGTCATTGGTGACATCCGAGGAGCTTATCAAATATTTAATTGGCCATTCTATGCTTTATGTATAGGTATGGTGAGCAAACTGACCACCTTCAATGTTCATCTTTCTGCTCAACTATTGAACATGGTGTTTTTTGGAATTACAACGGCTTCCTTCCTTAAAATAATCCAGCTTGCAGGTGGTAAAAACTTAGCTTTATTTGCTGGGGCATTACTCTTATTTGGCAACTTATACATCGTCGGCGATGTGCTTGAAATGCTGATGCGTGATGAAGGATTTTGGGCGTTCTACCTAACTAGCCTGGTATTTTTTATAAGATTCTATCAACAGAAAAAAATCTCAGATGCAATACTATGGCAAGTTACTGCAATCATAGCTGTTCTTTTTAGAATTGAAGCCATTACCTTCTTGCTACTACTACCATTGGTTTTCATTGTTGATAGCCAGCTTAATTACAAACAGCGTGTGATTAACCTAATAAAAACATATTCAATTAGCCTGCTAAGCTTGCTGATTATTTTCATTGCTATTAATACAGTTGACTCACTTAGCATCAAAAACTTCGGCCGCTTACAAGAAGTGTTTAGTATGGATTTATGGTCAATATTTTCACAAAACTTAATGAATAAATCCGCCATCATGTCAGATCAAGTGTTAGGTCACTACCTTGATGAATATGCAGTTTCCGGGTTACTGCTTACATTTGCATACGTAATAATAGTAAAGAACCTCAGTACTTTAGGCTTAGTCAGTGTTGTATTAATTGGCATGTACCTTAAAAATAAATTCGATCTAATCAATAGCGATGTTAAGCGTGTGCTAGCAGTCACAGCAATTATTTGCCTACTAAACATGGCACTTATTATCACTAAAGTATTCGTTTTATCTAGTCGATATGTTGTTGCATTAACACTGATACTACTCATAGTATCTGCATTATATTTAGGCTATTTATTCAAAGAGATTATTGAGAGAAGTAATAAACGAACAATATTAATTGTTTCGATTGTTACTATCATCATCTGCCTATCTATCGTTAAAAATGTACTCTCAAAAGGAGATGGGTACAACTACACACAAGATGCGGTTACATGGGTAAAAGCTCGCCATGATAAACAAAGAGTATTTTATGAAGACTCTAGGATGCGCTATTATGCAGGTGAGCCATTTATTAGATCAGGCGTATATCATTTTGGAAGTATAAAACTTGGGACCGATAACCTACACCAATATGATTATCTGGTATTTAAGTTTGGGGTGCATGATCAACATAAGAAGAAAATGCTCTTGCAATCACTACCAGAATATGAGGAAGTTAAACGTTTTTACGCAAGAAAAAAGAAAAAATACTGTGCAATTTACCAGAAAAAATGAAGCAATAGTTTCGAAAGATAATCATGAACCAACAATCAACAGCTTGCCCTATTTGCAACCACACCACTCACTTTAGCTTTAGTGGAAGAGATTTAATGTTCAATCATCATGAACGCTATGACTACAACCAATGCACCAATTGCGAACTCGTATTTCAAACGCCATTACCCTCTGTGGAACGAATTAGTGGGTTCTATCCACCGGATTATGGCGTCTATGATGAGCAGAGTAGATTAAAAAAAATTAGCCTGTTTAGAGCGGCAATGCTCAAAAGGAGTTTTGGCTATTCCCATTTAACAAGCAATTTCATTATTGATGTCATTGCTCCTCTGATAAATATCTTTAAAAACCCTGTATTTGAAATTCCATTCGTCAAGAATGGCGCGCTACTCGACATTGGTTGCGGCAACGGGCGTTTTTTACACGGCATGCAACAACTAGGCTGGCAAACAAAAGGGGTCGAATTTAATGCATGCGCTATAGCTGTTTGTAAAAAATCTAATCTAGATGTTTTTCATGGTGATTTATTTTCGGCAAAACTAGCAGATGCCAGCTTTGATGTTGTTAACCTTAGCCATGTGATTGAGCATGTTCCTGACCCGAAAGCTTTGTTTATAGAAGTGGCTAGGATTCTTAAGCGAAATGGGTTGTTTGTTATTAAAACACCTAACAGTGAAGCATTAGGAAGAGTATTATTTGATACCAATTGGTATGCCAATGATGTGCCAAGACATTTATTCTTATTTTCTCGAAAAAATCTTTTAGAGATGGGTAAAGCGAGCAATCTAGAAATGGTTAGCATGACGACAAGTTCAACACCAAAAATCGTCTTGAATAGTGTGGATTATCTATTAAAAAACACGAATAAAGCTTCTAAACGCATTTGGTGGAAACGGTTATTAGCAAAATCGTACGTGTTACTTTCAAAATGCAAAAAACAAGGTGATGAGATTCACATCGTTTTTAAAAAGTAGTCATGCATAAGCGTATCTTATTCTTATCTAAAGGGGAAAATGCATCCTCTACACGCTACCGTGCTTTGCAGTATTTTCCGCTCTATCAACAGTCTGGCTATCACCCAACTCACCTAACGGTTTCTGGTGGTATATTTCGTTTTTTAAGAGCGTTATTACAAGCTACCCAAGTAGATACTGTCATTTTGCTACGTAAGACATTTCCTACGCCTTTTTTTTGGTTATTACGCAAAGTTTCCAAAAAACTGATTTTCGAATTAGATGATGCTATTTTTAGCAACACCGATGGCCGCGTCTCAGAAACAAGAATGTCTCGCTTTATTACCACTGCCAGCCAATGCGATCATGTCTTTGCTGGCAATCAATACTTGGCAGATACAGCAAAAATGTACCAAAGCAATACGAGTGTTATCCCAACATCATTAAACACAGCAAAATACAATCGCCCAGCTGAGCGTTACACAAAAGATTTTGTATTGGTATGGATTGGTAGTCGTTCTACTAAAAAATATATTGCTAGCATATTGCCTGCCATCGAAGTGGCTTCAAAAACGATTCCTCACTTGAGACTAAAGATTGTTGCTGACTTTCATCTGCAGAGTGACTGCTTACCCATTGATAATATCCTATGGACAGAAGCTACAGAAGCTGCGGAGATTAATAGTGCTGATATCGGTCTAGCACCACTGCCACCAGATAACTGGACCAAAGGGAAATGTGCTTTAAAAGTATTGCAATACCTTTCTGCTGGCCTACCTGTTATTTCTTCTTCCACTGGTGCTAATGGGTACGCAGTTGAAAATTTAAAAAGTGGCTACCTTGTGGATAATGAAAGCAACTGGACACAAGCAATAATAACAGCCCACCAGCAAAGAGAAAAATTAACAATAATGGGGGCTTATGGGCAGAAAAGAGTCCGTGCTGAGTTTGATATCAATGTGGTTTTTAAGCAAATTCTAAAGCAATTAGAAAAGGAATAAAACCTTTAGATCGCCTCAGCTAAAAAGGCTTAAAGCTTAACAGGCGTTGTCTACAAGTTTCGCTTACATGACTTGCATTAAGATAGGCAGATAGCATCTCTTGCCAATAACCACCACCTAACACGCGCATATCTTCCTGATACTTACATAACCGTTTAAAGCTTCTTAACCGCGAATAACAAGTGAGCCGCCAAGGGTAAATTGTCATATCTGAAATATCAATTAAACCAAAACTATCATTCGGCAACAATAAGATATTCCCCGTATGTAAAGAGTGAAAGTGAATGCCTTTTGCATGCAATCTTGCCAAAAAAGCACCAAAGGTTTGAGCGGTTTGAAGCATTCTTTTGGAGTCTTCTTGCACGAGATCACGAATCGACACACCGGCTAAGGGCTGATACAAAACGGCGGCATGACCCTTCTTTTGCAAAGAGTAGAGTGTTTTAACTTCAACCGTCGGAATAGATAAGTCAATTAATCTAGCGGCATTGCGGAAAAATCTTCTTGCGTGTGAATAAACTCTAGTCCCACTAAACCTGTTTCTTACACGAAATATTTTGAGAAAATCACCACTTGCCAATTGTATAACTTTGATGCCACGATGGTCTTGTTCAAACACCTTTCCATCAGCACATAGTTTGTTCAAATCGCTATCTAATAGCAGTTGACTTGGGGAGTATAGTTGTTTAAAGAATGCATGCATGGCTATAACGATTGAATGTTGCGGCAAACATGAATTTTATGTTCCGCACAGAAGGCTTTCCAGTCTGGAACATCTGTCCAATCGCTCAAAAAAACAAAGTCCAAACCAGCACGAGTAGATGACTCATAATCGTACTTGCTATCACCAATGAATAGTGCGGGAAACTCGATGTTTCCGTTTTTTTTTTCACGCGCTAGAATTTCATCTTTATTATCAGGGCTGCCAAATAGTCCGCTATCAAACAAATGGGCAAGCTCACGTTGTTCAAATAAACCGCGAATCTCTTGTTGATCTCCTCCAGAAACAACTAACCATTTTGCATCTGGGATTTTATTTCGTAACGCATGTAAACCATCAGCGATTTTACAACGCATTAACCCTTTTTTAACAGCAAGGCTAAATGCATTTAAATACTCTTGAACCGCCGCTTTTGTGGCCTTTTCTTTCAGCAATTTTTCAATATACCAAACAAATTTAGGGTAGCGTGAAATGCCACCAAATTTCACATGGTGATCCACCAGCATTTGCGCTTGTACATCGGTTGCACCGAGCTTCTTAGCCGTCCGAAAATAAGAGTCAATTTTCGTAATGTTTGAGTCAAGCACCACACCATCACAATCAAACACTATGGTTTTGTATTTTGTTAAGTCAATATTCAAATGAATTCAATTCAATGTACTTTTAAAGAAAAACAATCAACAAAAAAAGGTTTTGCGCCTCAAAAGCACAAAGCCTTTATTATACTGTTTTCAGCTAGTTAAGCAGACTTAATCGCGCTTGCCTCTTTTGCTAACTTAGTAATCTGTGCCCAGTCCTTATTAGCGACTGCATCAGCCGGTGTAAGCCAAGTGCCGCCACAAACTACTACGTTTGGTAACGCTAAAAAGTCAGGTGCTGATTCAACTTTAACGCCGCCAGTTGGACAGAACATTACGTCAGCAAAAGGACCTGCAAAACCTTTAAGTAAGTTAATACCGCCAACCGCAACTGCTGGGAACAGCTTCAAGAAGTAGTAATCATCAGCATTCGCTATCATGATTTCTGAACCTGTAGAAACCCCTGGAAGTAATGGCAAACCAATTTCACGTGCGTATTGACCTAGCTCTGACGTATAACCAGGGCTCACAGCAAACTGGCAGCCTGCATTTAATGAGTTCTTAGCATCTTGCAAGTTACGTACAGTACCGGAGCCTAAGATAGCATCAGGCACATATTTAGCAATCTGCTCCATGGCTTCTAAAGCGACTGGTGAGCGCAATGTGACTTCAAGTACCTTAATGCCGCCTTCAAGTAGCGCTTCTGCCATTGGCACAGCATCCTCAACTTTATTAATCACAATCACTGGGATTACTGGACCTTCTTTTGCCAAATCTAATGTATTCATTTTTCTCTCAATGTTTATTTAATAAATTCTTTTTAAGCTTTTTGCTAACCAATGGCTAAGCTTTGATAATCAAGTTAGAACAATGCCCCCGGGCGGTAGTATTACTTTAGTACGACAAGTGAGGTTAACGCCGTTATCGCTTGATTTGCAAAGTTTAGAGCCAGGTGATGGCGCCCTCTTCTGCTGAAAGCACATTCTTACGCATCCCACCAAACAACTCACGGCCAAAGCCATGCTCATTGCTATGGCGTTTAGCATCTGAAAGTTCTTCAGGCACTCGTTCTTCCCACTCATCTGCATCCACCAGCACATTCACCATGCCGACTTTAGCGTTCAAGCGCACAATATCGCCAGTGCGTACTTTCGCTAGTGGTCCGCCAGCTGATGCTTCTGGAGTTAAGTGAATCGCTGCAGGAATCTTACCTGATGCACCACTCATACGACCATCAGTGACAATCGCAACCATAAAACCTTTATTTTGTAATACCGCTAGTGGTGGCGTTAATTTATGTAATTCTGGCATACCATTTGCCTTAGGGCCTTGGAATCGTACAACAGCAATAAAGTCTTTTTCTAACTCGCCACGATCGAATGCTTGCAGTAGTTCTTCTTGCGCATCGAATACAATTGCTGGCGCTTCAATAATATGCCTATCCTCTGGCACAGCTGAAATCTTAATCACACTGCGACCTAAATTACCTTTAAGTAAACGCAAACCACCCGTCTCGCTAAATGGATGATCTGCTGTACGAACAATGAGTTCCTCGGGGCTTTCTTTAGGTAAGTCTTTCCATACCAATTTATCACCTTCTTTAGCTGGAACTTTTCCGTAATCACGTAATCCGCCATAAGCAACAGTGAAGACATCTGGGTACATATAACCTGCATCAATTAATTCGCGAATTACAAAGGCTGGACCACCTGCATTTTGAAACTGGTTGACGTCGGCCTTACCGTTTGGGTACACGCTTGTTAATAACGGTGTTGTTTTCGCAAGATGATAAAAGTCCGTCCAATTAATGATGATGCCTGCTGCACGTGCAATCGCAACCCAGTGAATCAAGTGATTAGTAGAACCACCAGTTGCTAATAAGGCAACCATGGCATTTACAATCACATACTCGTCAACGAGACGTCCAATTGGTGTGTAGTGATTTTGTTTCGTGTTTTCTAACACCATTTTAACGGCTTCGCGCGTTAACAGCTCGCGCATACCATCATGTGGATGTACAAAAGCTGAGCCTGGCACGTGTAGGCCCATGGCTTCCATCAGCATTTGGTTACTATTCGCTGTCCCGTAGAAGGTACATGTGCCTGGACCATGATAGGCCGCCGACTCTGACTCTAGTAGTTCTTCACGGCCGATTAAACCCTGTGCATATAGCTCACGCACTTTAGATTTTTCTGTGTTATCTATCCCGGTACTCATTGGGCCTGCTGGTACAAATACGCATGGTAAATGGCCAAACTGTAATGCGCCAATCAATAGACCCGGCACGATTTTATCGCATACGCCTAATAGCAATGCCGCATCAAACACATCATGAGACAAAGCAATTGCTGTACTCATTGCAATCGTATCGCGGCTGAACAAAGATAGCTCCATACCTGGCTCACCCTGCGTAATTCCATCACACATGGCAGGCACGCCACCTGCCACCTGTGCGGTAGCGCCATATTTATTCGCTTCGCTCTTAATAATATCTGGATAGTTAAAATAAGGCTGATGAGCTGATAACATTTCGTTATAAGCCGTAACAATACCAATATTGGGCGCTTTCTCTACCACAATCTTTAGCTTGTCATTGGCTGGCATGGCTGCAAAAGCATGTGCAACATTAGCACAGCCTAGACGGTCAACACCGCGGTCACGGTTTGCGATCTTTTCCATGCGTTCTAGGTAAGCAGTACGCGTAGGACGGCTTACTTCAATAATACGTTCGGTAACTTCGATATGGGATTGTTTCATACTTGACTCAACTCACTTTTGATACTGCAAACTACACAGTTTTTAAATTATCCAGGGCACAATTATCGCTCAAAATAGGGAATTTCGTCAAATCAAGATGCACCTGTCGAGTGAATTATTTTTCTAATTAATGACTTATCGCCACCTAAAGCAACTTGTTACGCTACTTCTTGGTGACTAATACATCTTCCAGCATTAAATACTCTAAATCACAACCGTAGAACATATTGAGCGCATCAGTTGGGCTACAAATCATTGGCTCGCCTCGACGATTCAGCGAAGTGTTCAAGACAACAGCACTACCGCGCAGCTTTTCCAAATTCTCAATCAGCTCGTAATAACGCGGGTTTGTCTCATACGTCACCACTTGCGCCCTTGCCGTACCATCTTCATGCACCACTTCAGGAATGCGATCATTCCATGCTGGGTTCACATCAAAAGTGAACGTCATATATTGCGCTGGATGGTCAGTTTGCAACAAATCTTCCGCCACTCTATCCAACATGCTTGGACAAAATGGACGCCAGCGTTCACGGTATTTAATCTGTGCATTAATACGGTCAGCGACACCTGGGTAGCTAGGGTCGCCCAAAATACTACGACAACCAAGTGAGCGTGGACCAAACTCCATACGGCCTTGGAACCAAGCTAAAGGATGGCCAGCTGCCAATAATTCTGCTGCTTTTTGTGGGAAGTTATCAACTTTAGTAAAGATTGGCTTTCCCGGGTGTGCTTCACAAGCAGCAACACATTCTTCGCTAGAGAATTTAGGCCCTAGGTAAACATGTTCCATCTTATGAGTCTTCTCACCTGCACTATTAGCCGCAAAAGTCGCTGCACCTAGCGACGTACCGTTATCACCAGAAGCTGGTTGAACGAACAATTCTTTCACATGTGGCAAGCTGATAATACGTTGATTCAACTTCACATTCAGTGCTACGCCGCCAGCCATGACAATCTTGCCTGTCTCGCGAATAATGTCACCTAGATAATATTCAATCATTTCTAGCGCCAACTTTTCCAGCAAGGCTTGAATGGAAGCTGCATAGTGGATGTAAGGATCATCAATTTCATCCCCTTCACGTTTTGGGCCTAAGCGTTTAATGAGCTCAGGCGTGAAGTAGTAACCTTTACCATTTTCTTTATAGCGGCGCATACCGACCACATTCACCAGCTTGGTATTAACCACTAACTCGCCATCTTGGAATTTAGCTAAATCTGAAAAATCATATTTCGTCGCATCGCCATATGGCGCCATACCCATGACTTTAAATTCGCCATCGAGCATATCAAAGCCTAGGTATTCCGTCATTGCACCATAAAGACCGCCTAATGAGTCAGGGTCATAAAACTCTTTAATCTTATGAATCTTGCCATTCTGTCCATAGCCAAAAAAAGTAGTCGCATACTCACCTTTGCCATCGATGCCAACAATGGCTGTTTTTTCTGCAAACCCACTTAAGTGGTAAGCACTAGAAGCATGGGCTAAATGATGTTCTACTGGGACAAACTTCGCATTAGTAAGTCCTAACTCAGCCATTAAAGCCAGCGACTTATCTCGGTTACGCCTAAAACGACGATTGCCATTAAAAATAGCATCCAAAGCACGGTCAGGTGCATACCAATGTCGTTTGGCAAAATGCCAACGCGCTTTGCTACTTAATGGGATTTCAGCGTAAGGGAAGGCAACAATATCAACATCTTCAGGCTTGATATCTGCTTGCTTTAAACAAAACTTTGCCGCTTCGTAAGGGAATTTTTTTTTCGCATGCTTATCCCGAATAAACCGCTCTTCTTCGGCCGCTGCAATTATTTTTCCATCAACCAAAATAGCGGCAGATGCGTCATGGCTTAAAGCGCCAGATAAACCCAATACAATCATGTCATTTAACTTTATATAGTTATTCTAATATTTGTGCCGCTTGCAATGGTCCATGGTCGGCATAAACAACTTTAAATACTTTAACAAACGCATTATACAGGGAAGGAGTCTCTTTCCAATTTTGCATAAAGCGGTTAATGTCTCGCACATGTCCTTTTTGGACCGCCGCAGCGCTTTGATGTTGTTGCATGCTATCTAAATCAATCAATAAAGATTGCCCATCCGCTTGCACTTTAATATTAGTGGCCTTCATGTCGCCATGCGATAGCTTGAGCAAATATAAACGATAAAATAATTGAACCGCCTGTTTAACTGCCTCAGCACGCAAAGCCTTGCCGCTTGTCTGCTTAAAAAAAACATCCATATCGAGCGCATCAACATATTCTGTTATGAAGTATGCTTTACCTCTTAAACCAAACCGTCGCGTCTCTATTAACGCGACAGGTTTTGCTGTTGGTAAGCCAAGCAACTGAAGTCGATGTGCATTCCCCCAGGAAATAGACGCTCTTGTCCTTCTGAAAGAACGCCAAAACCCATGCCAAAAACCCTTAATGTTGTAACGTTTAATCACCGCGTCAAGTGACCCTATTCTGGCAGATGCAACGGTACACGTATTACCATTTTTGATGATATTCCCAAGTGTAAAGTAGGCGTCAAGCTCAGGTACTGTTTGTGGAAAATCATCTGTTACACACTGTGCACTTATTGCGACAAATGCATGCTTAACTTTATTCACAACAACATCGGTACACTGCCTAAATACTTTTTTATCAGCATAGGCTGTCGTAGCCTTTTGTCTAGCAACATCAATATTGGATTTAACTGCATTAACGTTAAGTGGTAATTGCCATGGCCTCGCACTAGCATAACTTTCCAACAAAGCGGAAAGGTGTCCATCTAAGGTTAATACATCAAACTTTGATAGTAGTTGGAAAAGGTTAGCATGTGCTTTTTTCAATGGCAGATTTTCAAAGTGTCTAATCCCATCGCCATCAATGGTGTATATAGAATCGTACTGAATGAGAAAGTTTTTCAAATACATGTCTATTTGTATCAAGCCAGCTTCATGATGTTTTGCAACAAGCTCTACAAGCTGATGTGCAAGCTCAACGCGAACAAACTCATTGGCATTATTCCAAACATCCTCTGCGTTTTCAGATGGTGAAATTGCTTCAAAGATAACCACATAAGCTTGGTGCTGTGGTAGTTTGCTTTGTTTCAAAATGGTTGGTGTTAATAGCTTTGCATGCTGCAATGCCTCAACCCCACGTAAATCACGTAAAGCATACTGCGCTGCTTTTTCTCCAAAAAACAGTTTGGCATAAACGTGTTTACCTTGCCACATTGCCTTACAAACACAGCGCCGATTTGGCACGCAGCGCACCACCTCTAGTGAAGTTAAAGCACTCGTATTATCTGGTGTAATTGTTGGTGTATTGACACCAAAACTGGCTAATAAACTAGCATTATCTTTTTGCATTCGATTTAACCGCCTAGCGACGTGCTGATCGTTTTAAGATTAATCGACACAACAACCGCAAAGACATTCTCAATCGTTTTGTTTGAAAATACTGTAAGAAAAAATACATGCGATCGCTACGTGACCAATATTCTGCATGACGATTCAATGCAGACAAATCAAAATATGTTCGATAGAAAGATAAAAAACTGAATCGTGCTTTTTCTAAATCAATTAAAGCAACCTCAGGTTGCGTATCGGCATTTTTAACAAAGATATGTTTTGAATATAGCGCCCTATGTGACAAGCCTGTATCGTGAAAATCACGCAAAGCATAGGCAACAGATTTAAGTAGTGTTCTTTTTTGCTGCCGAGTCTTAGCCGTGTTCGCAAACCAATCTTGTGTAACAACATCTAGCGGTTCAAAATCAAGCAATGTTTCTGTCGCCAAAATAGCACAGGATTCGCCATCAATAGTCTGCTCGCCATAACACACCACTTTAGGTGCTTTGATATGATATTCCTCTAAAAACGTTAGCCGTTTCAACTCTCGCCGAAAAGTGGGCTCACCTTTAAAAGGGTGCAATAAGGTTCTACGGCCATGATTTTGCTGCTTCTTTACAAAAGTGCTTAATGCGCCGCCATCAGCGGCCAGCTTCAATTGCCCTACACCACTCCAACCACCACGCCGGTGATTAGGCTCCTCAAACCAGTCTATGTGTTTATTCCACAATGGTTCAAACCCATCTAATTGATGTTCTGCAAATATCTGCTGGTAACGTTTAGATTGAAACAATTAAGCGCATCACATAAGTTATTAAGTCTAGATATTATATCAGCAGGCAATGCGTTGCTCATCTTTTCGATTATAATGTTCGCCTATGCTATCACTGTTGTTCAAATATTGGGGGCGGCTTCCACTGCCTTTACTACATGGTTTGGGCCGAGCCTTGGGCCGCTTATTATTTCACACTATGCCAAAAGCCAAACAATTGGCGGCAGAAAACATCAAACAAAGCCAGCTATCTCCAACGGCTATAAAAGAAGCTGTGCAGCAAAACTTCATCAACCTAGGTGAGCTGATATTAGAAACGCCTTATATCTGGCAAACAAACAATAAAAAAACAAAAGAAATCATCCAATCCACCAGCGGGTGGGATGAAGTCGAGGCAGCTATCGCTGCTAAAAAAGGTATTGTTTTTTTAACTCCGCATATGGGCTGTTATGAAGTAGGCTTCCACTATTGCGCCTTATACTTCCCCGTTTCAGTGCTTTACCGTCCTCCCAAAAAAAAATGGCTTCAACCCTTTGTTATTCAAGGGCGTGAACGTTCAAACTTAAGGTTAGCAGAAGCCAATGCTACTGGCGTAAGAATACTGGTTAAAGCCCTTAAGAAGGGGGAAGCGATTGGCATTCTACCTGACCAAGTGCCGAATGCCGGCGATGGTGAATGGGCTGACTTTTTTGGCAACCCAGCATATACCATGACGCTTGCGAGTAAGTTGGCTGAAAAAACAGGCGCTACCATTATCATGCTATACGGTGAGCGGTTAGCTAAAGGTGAAGGCTATGTTTTGCACTGCACTAAAGTAGAATCGATTAATACGGCAGCGTTACTGAACAAGGCCGTTGAAAAGCAAATCAAGCAACGCCCTGGGCAATACAACTGGCATTACCATCGGTATAAAGTGAGAAGGAAGGCAAAGGAAAGGCTACAGCAAGACCACGCATGATAACGATGGGCGATGTCTATTTAACACCTATGGCTTAAGCCTATCTCTCTCTGATTGCAGTTTTTTTTGAAATTTCTTACTATTAAATTTGGCGTTAAGAGCTTTCGCTCTATGCGCTACTTGCTGCCAAAACTGTTCATCTTGTGGCTGATAGTATCGTTTAAAGCGTAAATAATCCTTTGCCGCCAGTACCGTATCCATCGCAGAAAAATACAATGCCGCGATATCTTTCATATTAGCCTTATTAGAAGGCTTTTCATGTATTAAAGCTCGATGTAAATCGATTAAATACAACTGCAAGTTTGATGCTTTATTGTGCAAACATAAGTGGCATAAATAGAAGTCTCGATGGTTGACACCATGTTCATGTATATTTCTGGCCAACTTCGCTACAGCAATAACCAAGTGACGTTTATAGCGTGCATCTGGTGGGTTTTCTTTCCAAGTAACACACAACTCCTCTAAAGAAGTAATATCACCTAAATCTTCTGTTAATAAAAACGATTGGATATTAGCAGGGTTGCAGCCTCGCTGCCCATAAGCAACCACCTGCGTTGTGGCAATGCCCAACGAGGTCACTTTATGAATGGCGTCCACTTCCGTCATGGCACCCAATATTGGCTTTTTTAACGAAATGATATTTTTAATAATCTCGCTCCAGCCCACACCAAAATGTTGCTTAATAAAATAAGACTTTCCTAACAGCTCAACTTGGCTGGTTTTACGTCCTGGCACGTCACGAAAGGCCTTTCCCTTCAACACCATTGCCTTAGCAAAAGTATCGGACTTCTCGCCGCCGCCTAGTGCTTTCCGTAATGCAGCAGGCATATCAAATATCGGTTTGGGGGTGCATTTCATTGTTTTAGCCGCCACGCTTTGCTTTTTTTTCTTCTGCCAACTGAATCAATATAAGCGCCTCTGCACTGCCATCATTGGCTTGCATGATGTTTTTTGTATACGCTAGACCGTTCTTACCCCATTTCGGTTTTGATTTAACTCCTCTTGCCAATGCTTCTCGCATTTTCAAGAACTCGGCATTAAACTTAGCCTGATCAAAAGGTATCGCTGAGACCAATCCAGCATTAGCATCGGCAACATGATTCGCGTAACCGCAGCTTTCAGTAACCAACATCGGCGAACCACAAGCCATACCTTCTAAAATAACTAAGCCAGTATTTTCTCGATAAGCTGGATGCACACACACATCGGCACCTTGCATTAATTGCGGGATATCTGTTCGGCCCTTAGAAATCACAATATGTTCTGCTATGCCTAGCTTTTGAGCCATCGCTACAAATTGTTTAGGATTATCTTGCCCCACCGCCACTAGCCTTGTATTAACGCGTAGTTTTTCAGGTAGTGCCGCTAAAGCCAGAATTGCGCGATCTAGTCCTTTCATCGAAAAGCCAGATCCTGTAAGCATATAAACAAAGTCGGTTGCACCAAAATCAAAAGCCTGCCTTAAGTGCTTCCGCATCTGCGTTTTAACGCCTAAAGCAAAACGCTCAGGTGATAAATATGGCGGAATGTAATGAAAGCGCTCATCTTGCAAACCATACCATTTTTGAAAGTGCGGCTTTTCTGTCAATGCAACGGCTAATACATGCGTTGTTGACTCCGCTGAGAAAATCGCCTTTTCACAAGCCGCAAACCACTTTGATCTTGGCATCAATCGGTACAAAATGCTCCGTTGCGTATGGGCTCTTTCAATAAAACACGGATCTGCCGCAAAATGTGCGTCTAAACCTGCCATTCGGTTATAACCAAAAGTATAATCAAAGTGATTATTTTGAATGTAGTCAAATGTCGCTTTAATAAACTTTTTATAACGCTGAAAGTTAAACCAGCCTTTTTGCGGCAATACATGAATCGCCATGCCTTTGGGCGCTTCGCCCTGCCAACTCAACGTAAACACTTCTACCGTATGGCCGCGTTTAATCAACTCATGCGCTGTGCGCAACATATCGCGCTGCATGCCGCCGAAGGGAAAGTACTTAAAAATGATGAATGCAAATTTCAATGCGTAATTAATCCAGCTAGAAAAATGATAATTGTATGCGAAAATAGCGTCATGAAACGTATTTTACTGGTTAAAACTTCTTCTTTAGGTGATGTTATTCACAACTTACCTGTTGTTACCGACATTCTACAGCATCATCCAGATGCACAGATTGATTGGGTGGTCGAAGAAGGTTTTGCTGACATTCCAAAGCTGCACCCTGCTGTTAAACAAATTTTTACGGTGGCTGTTCGCCGCTGGCGTAAACAGTTGTTCAATCAAAAAACTTGGCGTGAAATGAGTGCTTTCAAAAAGCAAGTGTCACAGCAACCATACGATTTAGTGATTGATACGCAAGGCCTGGTCAAAAGCGCCGTCATGGCTTCATTTGCAAAAGGCATTAAAAGTGGAATGGATAAACAATCAGCGCGCGAATCAATTGCTAGTTATTTCTACGACACAAAACATCATGTGGCACGTAATCAACATGCTGTTATCCGGAATCGTGAATTAGCGGCTTATGCCTGCGGCTATGACAAACCGACTAATGCGCCTAGCTATAATATCGCAGCATCAACTCACGCGATTGATTTGCCAAAAGTGTTTGTCATCGGCCTACATGCCACCAGTAAAGATAGCAAGCTATGGCCAACGTCACATTGGGTTGCGTTAGCAAAGCAGTTGGCAAAACAAAAGTTACACCTTGTTTTACCATGGGCCAGTGATGCAGAACATCACCGTGCGCTAATGATTGCAAAAAACCTTGCGAATGTAGTTGTGTTACCCAAGCTGAGTATTGCGCGGTTAGCTAGCGTTATTCAGCAGGCGTACGCAGCGGTTGGTGTCGACACCGGCTTGTCACATTTAAGTGTCGCGCTCAACATCCCCACCGTTGCTATTTATACAGACACCAATCCATCGCTCACTGGTGTCATGGCATCAGCCCAAGGTGAAATCATCAATCTAGGTGGCGTAAAACAAATCCCCGATGTGGCTTCAGTGTTGGATGCGATGCATACGGTGAAAGCCTAACAAGAGCACCGTTATGTATCTATCAAGTGCGACTTGTTATGATAGACCAATCAAGTAAACATTACTTCTTAGTTAAATGCCTAATAACAAAGTAAAGCATACCAATGAGCATCATCGCAATACTAATCAAGCTCACTAAGCCATAATCAGTATCAATTAAATCCATCCATACTTTCATTTTCTACCCCTTTTAGTCAAAATTAGCTTGCGAATATCAATATGTCACTTCAGAAGTGTGGTCTTTTTGATATATAACAAATCCATGTTGAATATTCAGGTTTGCCGGATAACTTCATAAAAATCATTATTGTGCCTTGAAATTAAAATTGGCATCTCCATATACGGTTCAAGATAGCCAGTTCAAGCATTATTATAAGTATAGGAAAAACAATGTCAGACGAAGAAAAGACACTAGAAGAAACCGCGGAAGATGTAGTGGAATCAACAGAAGCAGAAGCTCAAGTGGAAGAAATGACGCCTGAAGCAAGAGTTGAAGCGCTAGAGGCTGAGCTGGAAGAAGCAAAAGCACAAGTGTTATACGCTAAAGCAGACGGTGAAAATATTCGTCGGCGCTCTGCTGATGATATCGATAAAGCGCGTAAATTTGCACTAGAAAAATTCAGTGGTGAATTACTTGCGGTTAAAGACAGTTTAGACGGCGCGCTTGCGGTGGAAAGTGCAACAGTGGAGGGCTATAAAGATGGTGTGGAATTAACGGCTAAGCAGCTATTAACAGTGTTTGAGAAATTCAACATTGCTGAAGTGAATCCATTGAATGAAAAATTTGATCCAAATAAACACCAAGCGATTAGCACAGCAGATTCCGACATCGATTCAGACACGGTGTTATCCGTATTGCAAAAAGGCTACACATTGAATGGCCGTGTGCTTCGCCCTGCTTTGGTTGTGGTTTCAAAAGCGAAATAGCCATATTAAGGCCAGGGGTTTTAAAAGGGCACTTGAAAAACAGAAGTCTATCCCAACCTTTGGAGTAACGCAGTCGAAAACAACTATACGACTCAAATCAGAGAGTTAAGTAAATATATTTAAAAGTAATTTAGGAATAAGGAATAAATAAATGGGTAAAATTATTGGTATTGATTTAGGCACAACAAACTCTTGTGTCGCAGTAATGGAAGGCGGTAAGCCGCGCGTTATTGAAAATGCAGAGGGTGGTCGTACAACACCATCGATCATCGCTTATCCAAAAGATGGCGACGCCGAAATTTTAGCGGGTGCGCCCGCTAAGCGCCAAGCGGTTACAAATCCTGAGAATACACTTTACGCAGTGAAGCGTTTAATCGGTCGCCGTTTTGATGAGAAAGCTGTTCAAAAAGACATCAAATTGATGCCTTACAAAATTATTAAAGCTGACAATGGCGATGCATGGGTTGAAGTAAACGGCGAGAAAATGGCGCCACCTCAAGTATCTGCTGAAGTATTGCGTAAGATGAAGAAAACAGCTGAAGACTACCTTGGTGAAGAGGTAACAGAAGCAGTGATTACTGTGCCTGCTTACTTTAATGATAGCCAGCGTCAAGCCACTAAAGATGCTGGCCGTATTGCTGGCTTAGAAATAAAACGTATTATTAACGAGCCTACCGCTGCTGCACTAGCGTTCGGTTTAGACAAACAAGAGGGTGATCGTAAGATTGCTGTATATGACTTAGGTGGTGGTACATTTGACGTATCGATCATTGAGATTTCTAGCATCGACGGCGAGCATCAATTTGAAGTGCTTTCTACCAATGGTGATACATTCCTAGGTGGTGAAGACTTTGACAATCGTATTATTGACTACTTAGCTGACGAATTTAAAAAAGATAACGACGGCTTAGACCTTCGTAACGATTTGCTTGCAAAACAGCGTTTGAAAGAAGCGGCTGAAAAAGCAAAAATTGAATTATCTTCAAGCACATCAACTGAAGTGAACCTACCTTATGTGACTGCAGATGCAACAGGTCCTAAGCATTTGGTTGTAAAAATTACCCGTGCGAAATTTGAAAGCATGGTTGAAGACTTAATCGAGCGTACAACTAAACCTTGTACAACTGCGATGAAAGATGCTGGTGTAACTGGTTCTGACATTACTGACGTAATTTTAGTTGGCGGTCAAAGCCGTATGCCTAAAGTGCAAGAGCAAGTAGAAAAAATCTTCGGCAAAGAGCCACGTAAAGATGTGAACCCTGACGAAGCAGTTTCTGTTGGTGCTGCGATTCAAGCTGGCGTACTACAGGGAGATGTGAAAGACGTATTGTTATTAGACGTGACTCCGTTATCTTTAGGTATTGAAACACTAGGCGGCGTGATGACGAAAGTCATCAAAAAGAATACAACGATTCCTACTAAGGCTTCACAAGTATTCTCTACTGCTGATGACAACCAAAATGCAGTAACGATTCAAGTGTTACAAGGCGAACGTGAAATGGCTACGGCTAATAAGTCACTAGGCCAATTCAACTTAAGCGATATTCCACCGGCACCACGTGGTCAACCGCAAATTGAAGTGACTTTTGATATTGATGCGAATGGTATATTGCACGTATCGGCTAAAGATAAAGCCACTGGTAAAGAAAATAAAGTCACCATTAAAGCGAACTCTGGCCTAAGCGAAGAAGAAATTCAACGCATGGAAGAAGATGCAGAAACACATGCTGAAGAAGATAAAGCATTACGTGAATTAGTGGATGCACGCAACAGTGCTGACGGCATGATTCACAGCGTTAAGAAATCACTAACAGAATATGGTGATAAGCTGACTGATGATGAAAAAGCTAAGATTGAAGAAGCGATTAAAGACTTAGAAGACATCGTTAAAGATGGTGATAAAGAAACCATCGATACTAAAACAACAGCATTAATGGAAGCATCACAAATTCTAGGTGAGAAAGTAAATGCTGATGCTGATGCTGAAGCGAATACTGAAAGTGCTAAACCTAGTCAAGAAGGTGAAAAAACAGTCGATGCCGAAGTAGTAGATGCTGAGTTTGAAGAAGTGAAAAAAGAAGACTAATTTAACTTAGTCTCCTCAAGAATCGCTAGTGCCATTAAGTGCTAGCGATTTATTCACGTTTGAAATACCTGTTTAAACGGTCGTTTTAAACCTGACTTTTAATGCAACACAAAATAGATATTACTTATGGCTGATAAAAAAGATTTTTATGAAGTACTAGGCGTTAACCAAGACGCATCGCAAGAGGAAATTAAAAAATCCTATCGCAAACTCGCGATGAAGTTCCATCCTGACCGCAATCCAGATAACGCAAAAGCGGAAGAGCAGTTTAAAGAGGGTAAAGAAGCTTACGAAATACTCTCTGATGATCAAAAACGCGCGGCTTATGATCAGTATGGTCATGCTGGTGTTGATCGAAGCATGGGTGCTGGCGGTGGTGGTGCTGGCGACTTTAATGATGCTTTCGGCGACATCTTTGGTGACATCTTTGGTGGTGGAGGAGGCAGTGGCCGCGGTCAACAGCGCTCAAATGTCTACCGCGGTGCAGACTTACGCTACAACATGGAAGTCACGCTAGAGCAAGTAGCTAAGGGCGCAGAAACCAAAATCCGCATTCCGGTCATGGCAACATGTGAGCCATGTAAAGGTTCTGGCGCCAAATCAGGGAAGTCAGCTTCAACTTGTGCCACCTGTGGTGGTCACGGCCAAGTACGTATGCAACAAGGCTTTTTCTCAGTCCAACAAACGTGTCCTAAATGTCATGGCACAGGTAAAACCATATCTAAGGCAGATGAGTGTAATACCTGTCATAGTGATGGCCGTACCAAACAACATAAAACACTCAACGTTAAAATCCCTGCTGGCGTCGATGAAGGTGATCGTATCCGCCTATCTGGCGAAGGCGAAGCTGGTGTCAATGGAGGCCCTACAGGTGACTTATATGTGGTTATTCACCTCAAGCAGCATGATATGTTTGAACGTAAAGGCGGAAACCTGCATTGTGAAATGCCTGTGAGCTTCACAACAGCAGCACTGGGTGGTGAAATTGAAGTGCCAACTTTAGGTGGCTCAGCAAAAATGAAAGTACCAGCGGAAACGCAAACTGGTGCAGTCTTTAGATTGCGTGGCAAAGGCATTAAACCATTACGCTCAAGCGACTATGGTGATTTAATGGTGCATGTCGTCATTGAAACGCCAGTAAAGCTAACTGAAAAACAAAAAGACTTATTGCGTGAATTTGAAACTAGCACCCAAGCGGATGCAGGCAAACATAGTCCTAGAAATAAAAGCTGGTTAGATAAAGCCAAATCATTTTTTGATTAACTTGTTACTTTAAAAAAGGTGCATATTGCACCCTTTTTTATGCTTACAAATCAGTTACATGGCTGTCATTAAACTGCAATACTCTGATGCTATAGTGTGTCCTCTTTCAACAAAAGAGGAAAATAAAATGAATCAAAAGTTCATTCAAAAAACTTTACTTAGTAGCTTAATGATTGGCTTACTTGCTTTTAGCAACATCAATGCAAATGCAATGGGCTTCCAAAAAAACATCAATGACAATGGTACCGTTAGCCTTAATGGTCTTGTTGTTTCAGATGTTGCATTTTACGAAATGCTAGATAACGCAAACAAAGTATCTTTAAAGTTTGGCATGCCTGATTCAATTTCCACGCTGAAAAATGCTAATGGAAATCAAGAGGGTGTTATCTGGACTTATAAAAATGCAGTGAAAAAAGAAACGACAATTTTAGATGCGAATTTTGTCTTTATTGCTGGTGTGTTCAAATACGTGACTTTGTCAAAATAGTACGGAATCAAATAGCTAAACAGAGCAATTAGCTTAATGAATAAAAAGCCTGTCCCTGCAGGCTTTTTTGCTATCTACTGAAGCTCAACTAAACGAGTAATGTGGCAATCGCCTATAACTCAGTCGTCGCATCAGCATAATCTTCATAATGCTTGCCATCGGTTTTTTTATACCAATACTTGCTATTCTATTCATCGCCTTCTATTTTATGCAATACGGCATGAATCCAGTTAGCCGAATCATCCGCATAGTCTTGAGCGATTTTGTGAGCCGCATCCCAATCACCATCCAAGGCGAACTGGACTGCTTGTTTTAGGTACTCCATATTCTCATTCATATGCGCGCTTTAAAATTCTCAGTGGGGTATAAAGTTGCAAGGCGTACGGCGCGGAAGAGCCGGAATGTACATTTAAGTAAATAGGGATTTTGAGCACCGCACAACGCAGCAACTTTCCCGCACTGTGGATTTTATCGTGGGTATTCAATCGTACCTTCTTGGATGAATTCAATCTTATAGCCATCAGGGTCTTCTGCGAATGCAATTACAATGGTGCTATGTTTCATAGGACCAGCCTCACGAATGACTTTTCCTCCTTTTTCTTTAACTAAATCACAAGCTTTATAGGCATTGTCTACCTCAATCGCAATATGGCCGAATGCATTGCCTTGGTCATAGTCAGCTTGACCATAGTTATAGGTAAGCTCTAATACCGTATTGTCATACTCATTACCATAGCCGACGAATCCTAGTGTGAATTCACCATCTGGGTAATCTTGTTGACGTAATAATTTCATCCCCAAGACGTCCGTGTAAAAATCTATAGATCGCTGTAAATTTCCGACTCTCAACATACTATGTAAAACACGCATTACAATCCCCTACTTGTTGATAATTCGTACAAACTTTGCATGCAGTTGTTCTTTTGTTTCGACGACATCTGGATTCATTGGAATACAATCTACCGGACAAACGGACACACACTGCGGTGTATCATAATGGCCAACACACTCTGTACATAAATCCGGATCAATCTCGTATATTTCTTGGCCTTGATAAATCGCCTCATTGGGGCAAACAGGCTCGCAAACATCGCAATTAATACATTCATCTGTAATCATCAAAGACATAACTTAACCTAATTTTCTTTTAATTGCAGCTTCCACATTCGCTGATACGAACTGATTCACATCGCCTTTTAAGGTGGCAACCTCGCGGACTAAACTGGATGACACAAACATGTATTGTTCTGATGGGGTTAAGAATAAGGTTTCTAGTTTAGGGTACAGCTTGCGGTTCATGCCTGCTAATTGAAACTCGTATTCAAAATCACTAGCTGCGCGTAAACCGCGAATCACCATTTGTGCACCTTGGTCTTGTACAAATTGCATTAACAAGCCATCAAAACCTATGACGTTCACATTTGGCGTGTCAAACCCCGCCTTTGCCAAGGCAACCCGTTCTTCCAAGCTAAACAATGTCTTTTTATTGGTGCTTCCCGCTACTGCGACAATCACTTCATCGAATAATCTCGCAGCACGACGAACGATATCTTCATGGCCCAATGTAATCGGGTCAAATGTACCAGGATAAACTGCGATGCGTTTTTTGCTCATATGCTTTTACTCAGATGGAGTGCCTTAAATTATGCTTTAAACTATTTAAAGGCATTTTAACAAATGATAATACACATTACCTGCTTTACTTTGTTTTAACACTTTCCAGTCAGCATTCGATTCAATTTTATACTCTGCTTCGGCATACAAAACACCATCGTCAGCAAGGTGCTCGCCTAATATAGGGAGTAACTGATCTAACCATTGTTTCTGGTAAGGCGGGTCGCAAAAGATAAGGTCAAATTTCTGCTGATTGCCCGCTAAAAACTGCATTGCATCCATATTTAAAATTTGACAGTTTTCTGCTTTAAGTAAGGCTTGATTTTGACTCAGAGATTTGGCGGCTTGTTTTGAAAGCTCAACCATCACGACGCTTTTTGCATTGCGTGACAAAGCTTCAAAACTAAATACACCTGTTCCTGCAAAAATATCCAGACAGCTTCGACTTGTCATATCCTGTCCAAGCCAGTTAAACACGGTTTGCCGCACGCGTTCGGGCGAAGGCCTCAAACCATTAATATCAGGAAATTGAAGTAGTCTACTCCGCCATACCCCAGCATTAATTCTCACTGAATTTTGTTTTTTTACCATGCTCACTTAGTTTGTTACTTAATTCTATTCATTTTACTAGCATAACTTAATAGTTCACCTAATTTTGAAAGCAACGTCTTAAAGGGCTTCAAGCATTAATGGTGCTTGATACAGCCCCCGAGCCACTTTTTGATGGGATTACTAAACTCGCCGCAGATATTTCCGGCACTCCAATTGCACTTATTAGCTTAATCGACAAGGTCCATTAGTAGTTTAAATCCAATATTGGCTTAGAGGCTGCAACAGAAACCAACCGTGACATTGCTTTCTGCTCACATGCTATGTTACAAGAACAAGTTTTTGAAGTTTCCGATGCATCGTCAGATAAACGCTTCAAAAACAACCCTCTTGCCACGTAAGCACCAAAGAGTATTGAGCTCTACCCAAAAAATCATGCTTGAAAGGCTTGCACAAGTGACTTCTCAGGCCTTGGTAAATAGCCAACAAAGGGGAATGAGGCTAGTCAGTCAACCACGTTCAGCTCTCCAGTAAATACAGCCATGTCGCGTAACATCGGTAACATAATGGTCGGCCAGAATAAACCCATTCAAGCAATAGCAGCTTAACAAAAGACTTACTCAGGCACTTTAATTGCTTACATACAAGCCCGCTTTAATAGCCTGCGTTATTGAGCCCCAACAATCACTGATACAAAATCATCAGGGTTCAAACGACGGTTAAAAGCCGATTTAATTTGCTTGGCAGTCACCTTACTCACCTCACGATTAAAGTCGTCTAAATAAGTCAGTGGCAGGCGATAAAAACCAATCATCGCAAGATAACCTAATATTTTACTATTACTATCTAAGCGCATAGGGAAGCCGCCCGTAATATTAGACTTAGCCTCCATTAACTCTTGCTCTGTAACCCCTTTTTGCATGAACGCAGACAACGTTTCGTTCACCACGGTTAACGCTTCATCTGTTTGCTCTTTTTTCGTTTGTAGCCCGATTTGAAATGCTCCCAACTCATGCATCGGCATAAAGTAGCTATAAACGCTGTAGACCAAACCACGCTTTTCTCGCACCTCTTCTGTCAGCCTGGAAACAAAGCCGCCACCCCCTAAAATATAGTTACCAACATAAAGTGGGAAGTAATCAGCATCGCCACGCTTAACGCCTGGATAACCCAAAAGAACATGTGCTTGACTAGCTGGATGCTGAATTGATTTTTTAACTGCCGCTTTTGGAAATGGCACTGCAGGAATGCTGCTCTCACCAGCGGTTTGAGGTAAGCCTGCTGATAACACTTCAGCAATGGCTGTTGCCTCTGCCTTTGTTAAATCTCCAATTATCGCAATAACAGCCCCTTTTGCATTGTAATGCTGCTGATAAAAAGCTTTCAAATCTTTGCTAGTCAACGCTTTCACCGTGTCAATTTCACCGTTCTCTTGCAAATGATAAGGGTGCGTCCCATACAGCGCTTGCATAAATGCTTTATTGGCAATGTAGGCTGGTTTTGTAGCAGCCTCTTGCAACCCAGACACGATTCTCGTTTTTTCTCGCGCTAAAACCGCTTCAGGAAAGTCTGGCTGATGCAATATAAGATTGAAAATTTCAAGTGCATTCTCCTGCTCACTACGCAGTGTGCGTAAACTAAAAGAGGCGCGGTCAGCATCGACACTACCGCCTCTTTGCGCTCCAATATCAGCAAAGGCATTGGTAATAGCTTCCTCATTCATACCAGCAGCACCTAGCGGCATCAAATGTTTAGTCACGCCGGCCAAGCCCGACGTGACTTCTGTATCGTATGCACTGCCCGCAGGGAAAGCAACACTCAAATCTAAAATGGGTAAATCATGATTTTCAACAAAGTAAACGCGGCTTCCCACGTTCGTTGTCCAATGCTGAATGTCGACAGCCGCATGACTAATAGACGAAACAAAGCTAGCAAAAACTAAGAAAATAAATGGTAATGTTTTCATTCTAAAACCTTAAAAAAATAATACAACTATTTGTTATCTAGAAATCAAGAGAAAAGCACTAAACGAGACGAGGTAATTTGTAACAACTTACCGTGACGGACCTTGGTCTTAATCATTAGCGTGCATGAGGGCGCCCTTGTGGCTTTTTATTTGGATTCATTGGCTGTGGATCTAATGTAACTACCGTCATACGATCTTGAATCAAGTATTTTTTAGCCACCGCTTTGACCTGCTCAGACGTCACACCATTCAACTTTTCAGCATAGCCATTCAACAAGCGCCAGCTATACCCCATCGTCTCTAGCTGGCCAATTTGCATGGCTTGATAAAACATAGAGTCACGCTTATATACATCCGCTGCTACTTCTGCAGCTTTCACACGATCTAATTCTTTTTGCGTCACGCCACTGGTTTTAATCAACTCAATTTGCGCTAGCAATGCCTCCTCTAGATTGGCAACCGTTTTACCCTCTGCCGGCGTGCCAGATAATTCAAATAAGGATTGCTGCCCTCGTGATGCACTACCGTAGCCAGCATCAGCACTTAAAGCGATAGACGTATCACGCACGAGGTTTTGATGTAGCCGTGCAGAAGCATTGCCACTTAACACCCCCGCCAGCACTTCAAGCGCATACGTTTCCCAGTCGGCATCCGTGCTTCTTCCTAAATTTGGCAGTATTGGTGCATGAAAGCCCATGGTTAGATAAGGTAGCTTTCCCGGTGCTTTGACTACGGCACGACGCTCACCCAGCTGTATAGGCTCTACTTGTGGTTTACGCAGCGGTAAATTTTTCGCTTTTATCGGTCCAAAATATTGCTTCACTAATGTAAACACAGCCTGAGCTTTCACATCCCCAACAACCACCAAGGTTGCATTATTAGGTGCATACCAACGTTGATACCATTCACGCGCATCATCTGCGGTCATATTTTTTAAGTCATTCATATGCCCAACAACAGGTCGGCCATAAGGGTGTGCTCGATAAGCTAACGCTTGAAATTGCTCATTCACTTTTGATTGCGGCTTATCATCAGTGCGCCAACGACGCTCCTCCATCACCACTTTAATTTCTTTAGCAAACTCCTCATTAGTAATGATTAAGTTAGCCATGCGGTCTGCTTCCAACCTCAGTGCTAAAGACAGTTTTGATTTTTCTAACTGTTGAAAGTAAGTCGTGAAATCCATACCCGTAAAAGCATTTTCTTTACCGCCCGCTGCGGCAATCAAGCGTGAAAACTGACCTTGTTTAACCTGCTGGGTACCTTTAAACATCATATGTTCCAACACGTGTGCCACGCCCGTTTTACCATTCACCTCATCTAAGCCACCAGCTCTGTACCACAGCTGTGACACAACCACAGGTGATCGATGATCTTCTTGCACAAAAATCTGCATGCCATTCTCAAGAGTCAGCGCTTCTACTTTTATATCAGCTGTAGCACTCCCTGAAAAAACAAATAGACCAAACAACAAACCAATGAAACTAAAGAATTTCTTATACACCTGGACCTCATCTTCTTTTACATATAGACAAACTAAAAAACACCCATATCATAGTAGGTCGCTAAGTCCCGACCCTTTGAACTACGGCTATGATTATTTAATGTTTCGACAGCAATATCAATCAAAGCGTTCAGTTTAAGTTATGGCTATATTCATTATTATTCGGTTAGTCCTTAATACCCATTGAATAGTTAGAAGCTTCTGATAAAAGTGCAGTAAAATAAGCCTTATCCCTTTTGAAGAATTGTTATGTTTGATTTTTTTAAAAAAAAGAATGCGCCAGAAACAGTAGTCGATGATAAAGCACCTGATTTGGACGTTTTAGAAACGCCTACTGCTGAAGAAGAAAAGCTAAGCTGGTCAGAAAAACTTAAAGCAGGTCTATCTAAAACCAGACAAAATCTGGGTGGTCAAATTACCAGCTTATTTAGTAGTGGAAAGATTGACGAAGAAACCTATGAAGAGTTAGAATCTATTCTACTCACTTCTGACGTCGGCGTTGCCGCCACACTAAGGCTCTTAGATAATTTAAAAACACGTGTTAAAAAAGAGCGTTTGGAAGACACAACAGCGCTTAAAGCTGCACTTAAAACTGAATTACATACCATCCTTTCTCCATTAGAAGTCACTCTCGAAACAAGTGAAAAACGTCCGTTTGTCATCATGCTGGCCGGTGTTAATGGTGCGGGCAAAACCACCTCTATTGGTAAACTGGCCAAACTATATCAGTCTCAAGGCAAGTCTGTTTTGATTGCTGCTGGTGATACATTTAGAGCAGCTGCGCGCGAACAACTGCAAGTATGGGGTGATCGTAATAATGTCCATGTCGTTGCCTCTGAAGGCTCAGACCCTGCTGCTGTTATTTTTGACGCAGTGAACTCTGCTATTTCTAAAAATATTGATATTGTGATTGCCGATACGGCTGGACGCTTACCAACGCAAATGCATCTAATGGAGGAAATCGCTAAAGTAAAACGCGTGATTGGTAAAGCCTATCCAGGGGCACCTCACGAAGTGATGTTAGTGCTAGATGCCAACACAGGTCAAAATGCGGTCAGCCAAGTCAAAGCATTTGATGATGCATTAGGCGTTACTGGTTTAATTTTAAGTAAATTAGATGGCACCGCTAAAGGTGGCGTGATTGCGGCCATCGCCGAAGCGCGTCCTATTCCAATTTGCTTTATTGGTGTTGGTGAAGCGATTGATGATTTACGCCCATTCAGTGCCAATGAATTCATCGACGCGCTATTTGATGAATAATTTATAATACGTATATGACTGCGATTTCAATACCACGATGATTGTTTTTGATAATGTGACCAAACGCTTCCCCGGTAGCCAAGAAGCCTTAAGCAATGCTAGCTTTAGCATTGAACAAGGTGAGATGGTTTATGTCACGGGCCACTCTGGCGCAGGTAAAAGCACTTTACTGAAGCTGGTTGCTGCTATTGAACGCCCTACGAATGGTACGGTACTCATCAATAACCAGAATGTGAGCAAGCTGCGCGAGTCAGCATTACCATATATCCGTAGAAAATTTGGTCTCGTTTTTCAAGACCATAAATTATTGTATGACCGTAACTGCTATCACAATGTCGCATTGCCGCTTGCCATCAATGGTATTACAGGTGCTGATGCGGGCAAACGTATTCGTGCTGCGCTCGATAAAGTGGGTTTGTTAAATAAAGAAAAAAGCATGCCAATCACGCTTTCTGGTGGCGAACAACAACGTTTAGCCATTGCGCGCGCCGTTGTTTCAAGACCGTCGATACTGATTGCCGATGAACCAACAGGAAATCTGGATAAGAATTATGCGGATGACATCTTGACGTTATTTAGCGCATTTCAACAAGTGGGTGTGACCGTGATTATCGCAACACATGATGCGCTTGGCACTGCCAACGAACATAAAGTATTGCATTTAGATCATGGTCAACTTATGTCGCCGCAGGTGGTCGGATGAACATCTGGTTAACACAGCACTCTCAAGCCCTGCGTCTAGTCATTTCACGGTTAAGAGCGAGTCTATTCGGCAATCTATTTATTGCCTTAACCATTGCGGTAAGCTTAGCTTTACCGGTTATTATGTATCTTGTTCTCACTAGCTTTAGTGGACTTGTCGGTTCCGTTAAAAACGACTCACATATGAGTTTATTCTTAGCGGCCGATGCAACGCTTACCATGGTTGATAGCATTCACAATACCTTAGCAACTCATTCTGCCATTAAACAATTTAAGTTCAACTCAAAAGAAGAAGCATTGAAGCAGCTTGCCAACGATAGTCAAAATGAATACATTATCCAGACATTAGATGAAAATCCATTACCTGATGCGTTTTTTATTGAACCTGGGGCATTAGAATCTACGGCCATCAATCAGTTAAAATCTGACTTAAGCCAATTAGATGGTGTCGAAACTGTTCAAATTGATGATGCTTGGTTAAAACGCCTGAATTATCTATTGGCTTTAGGCGAGAATGCATTATGGGTGTTAGCAATACTACTCGGCTTTGCTTTATTTGCTGTCATTGGCAATACTATACGGATGCAAATTTTAACGCAACAAGAAGAAATTGAAGTTAGCCAACTCATCGGGGCAACACACAGCTTTATTCGTCGCCCTTTCTTATACTCAGGTGCTATTTATGGATTAGCTGGCGCATTACTGGCGCTGATAATGACGAGTTGCGTTATTTTGTTATTCAACCTATCCATTGCCTCTTTGGCGGCAGAGTATCAAACTGATTTTAGTTTGCGTTTACCAGATTTCAACACATTAACCGTCACTTGCCTTAGTGCTATTCTTATCGGACTCATTTCAGCCTATATCGCTGTATCAAAATCACTCTTCAATTCAATTAATTGAATTGACTAATTGACCCGTCTTTGCAACTTTTTTCAAAACTAGCACTCCCAACCTATGAGTGCTAAAATAGGATCTGTACTATTAAATTATTCAAGTCAATTATTTAAGAGGAGTATGACCATAAACGCTTTAACACTACCTTCAATTTCATCCCTTGATAGCTATGATCAATATATGCGTACTATCAAAACTTTTCCCATGCTTACCGCAGAGGAGGAGCATGAGTACGCCAAGCGCCTAGCTGAATTTAACGATTTAGACGCCGCGCAAAAGTTGATTGTGTCGCATCTGCGACTAGTGGCAAAGATTGCACGTGGCTATACAGGCTATGGTTTACCGCAAAATGATTTAATCCAAGAAGGCAATATTGGTTTGATGAAAGCCGTTAAACGGTTTGATCCAGATAGGGGCGTTCGCTTAGTTTCATTTGCAATCCACTGGATTAAAGCAGAGATTCATGAGTATGTCATTCGCAACTGGCGCTTAGTTAAAACAGCAACAACCAAAGCACAGCGTAAATTGTTTTTTAATTTACGCAGTATGAAAACAAGCATTAATACGCTCAACACTGAGGAAGTGAATGAAATCGCCACTAGGCTCAATGTAAAGCCGAAAGAAGTGATGGAGATGGAGTATCGCTTAAATGGTCAAGAGATGTCCTTAGACACCCCTGTAGCCGCAGATGGCGAAGAAGCCTACAACCCAATTACCTATTTAGAAGCCGATACGCCAGAGCCCTTAGATTTTTTAGAGCAAGAACAAAATGAGCACTTACAATCTAGCGCCTTAAGCGATGCATTAGCGGGTCTCGATGATAGAAGTAGACGTATTGTAGAAGCCCGCTGGCTGAATGAAAAAAACAATAGTACATTACATGACCTAGCTGGAGAGTTTGGTGTTTCAGCCGAGCGTATTCGCCAAATCGAACAAAAAGCGATGCAAAATGTAAAGAAAGCAATGTTAGCATCTAGTTAGCTTACTCGCCCATTAAAAATAGCCGCTTATAGCGGCTATTTTTTAATCTTACGAGACTCACTCACGGCTTACTGTCGGCTATTGCTGTATCTTCTGCTACATACGCTTCAAAAACTAATGCGTTGTTCATCAGAGATTCTAACATTTGCAAACCCTCTGCCTGTGTACGAATACTCTTTTCGATATTTTCAAGCTAAAAAATACGGTCTTCTAATGTATCAGTCGCTTTATAAATACGTTTAATACTCTCTAAACAGCGGCGCAATTGCAATTGATGCTCACGTACTTACGACTCCATTGGGGATATCACCGCTTTAAGCCAACTTTCAACATCTTGATTAGCAACCTCATAAACATCAATCACACGACTCGATAACGACCCAAAAAACATCGTCGTTAAATTCATTTTCTCATGCGCAATCATATTGAAGGTTGTATTAAACTGCTCTTTACAAGCAAGTTCAAGCTTCTCTAATTCTTTTTGATACTGCAAGGTTAAAATGGCTGGTGGTTTTGATTTTCGTAATCCATGTTCTTTAGAAAACTTGTAATACATCACATTCATCATTGTTTTGATTTCTGCAAGTTGTTCATTTGAAGAAACCAACCGTTCTTTCAGCTCCTCAAAGAATCCACTAATGGCATCTCGCAGTGTTTTGGTGAATTTAGCAGCAACCATTGTTTCGCGGGTATCTTGCACCTTCACCTTTAAAACATCCAGACGTAGCAGGGTAATTTATTTATTTATTTATTTATTTATTTATTTATTTATTTATTTATTTATTTAT
>JAPKBG010000024.1 GCA_028823485.1 Methylophilaceae bacterium
AAATGGTGTAAATACGAACGGGTGAAGTTTTGGCAGGTATAGCAATCGCAGTCGGCATCTAAAGGCTGCATATCCTGTTTGTAAAATGCATTTTTAATCTTCACATCACCATATTGTGTGAACAACCAGCCGTTACGGGCATTACGCGTTGGCATGACGCAGTCAAACATATCCACCCCATGACTCACGGCATTCACTAAATCCTCAGGTGTACCAACACCCATTAAATAGCGTGGTTTGTCCGTAGGCATTTGAGGCGCGGTGTGTGCCAGTATGCGTTGCATGTCTTCTTTAGGCTCACCAACCGATAAGCCGCCAATCGCAAAGCCATCAAAATCAATATCTTTTAAACCATTCAAAGAAACATCACGTAAGTCTTCATACATGCCACCTTGAATAATGCCAAATAAAGCATTGTCATTCCCTTGGTGTGCATCTTTACTACGCTGTGCCCAGCGTAATGAGAGCTGCATAGAGTCTTCAGCTTCTTTATGTGTCGCAGGGTGAGGCGTGCATTCATCAAAAACCATGACGATGTCAGAGTTCAATACCTTTTGAATACGCATCGATTCTTCAGGTGTTAAAAAGCAAGTATCACCATTAATTGGGCTTTGAAACTTAACGCCTTCTTCACTGATTTTACGCATTGCACCTAAGCTAAATACTTGAAAACCGCCCGAGTCAGTAAGAATGGGTTTATCCCAGCCCATGAATTTATGTAAGCCGCCATGTGCTTCAATCACGTCTAAGCCTGGGCGCAACCATAAATGAAAGGTATTGCCGAGCACGATATGTGCGTCAATCTCGTTGAGCTCAAGTGGCGACATGGCTTTAACCGTGCCGTAAGTGCCAACTGGCATAAAGGCGGGCGTTTGAACGTCGCCATGTTTAAGATGCACCGTGCCGCGACGGGCAGGACCATCTGTGTGATGTAAAGTGAATTTCATATGCTTATTGATGATTAACGCTAAGTTAAAAACTGAGTTATTTGATTTAGCGAGATATTAACACAGGCGAATCTAGCCGACAGCATACGGTTGCAACTGAACGATACGTCTATCCATATTTAGCTTGTTCGTGCGCTTACTTATTTCTTCTGTAACGCTTTGACAAAGATTATTGTTGCAGGTTAGCAGGAATGACGCGATTACGACCAGCATTTTTAGCAGCATAAAGTGCAGTATCCGCACGGGAAATAATTTCCTCAGACGTTTCTTCAACTATCCGTTGCGCCACACCCGCACTAAATGTAATGACAACATGCTCGTCACTATACATAAAGAATTTTTTCGTCAGCTGGCGTTGTACATGCTCCATGACTTTGACGCCATCATCTTGCTCAGTATTGGGTAGGATAAGAATAAACTCTTCGCCACCGTATCGAGCGATCACATCTGACAGTCGCTTAACTTCTTTAATCACCTTTGCAAAATGCGTAAGCGCTTTATCGCCAGTACTATGGCTAAATGCATCATTAAGCTTTTTAAAATGATCAATATCCATCATCGCAATACAAAAGTGCTGTGTTGTGCCGATCAGCACGGCTGAATTCTCGCTCTAAAGCTTCATTCATACCACAGCGATTCAATGTACCCGTTAAGAAGTCTTCATTGGCGACCTCGTTAATATATTCCAATGCTGCAGAGAGCTCTTCGATTTTTCTCTTTGCCTGCGTTACTTTTTTTTGGCTGCCGTTGTACTTTACGCGTACGCTGTACCGTCAAACCCATCGTGCGTGTATCTTCGAGCACGGTTTGTAACACACCATTTAATTCATCTATGTTATCAATACCAGCTAATTGATGTTGGTGCTTTCCAATTTTTTGATGGTATTCATCGGTCGTTTCAGTCGAATCCACAAGCTGTGAAATGAAAGTGCCAGCCAATTTTTTGATTAAGTCTTGCGAATCATGTAAGGCAGGGTTTAAGTTGGTCTGTTTATGAACTAATTCTTTTAAGCTGCTTTCAGCATTGCCTAAAGTAAGAATATTGACAGGCTTGCTCGGCACATCACTGACAATGGTCAACTGACCTTTTAACCACTCATCCTCCAACGTCAACTCAGCCATGCTTTTGGCGAGTAAGTTAAGGATACCGATGAGTTTTTGGTGGATACCCTGTTTATTTTCCTGTTCTGTTTCTACTTTAAAAAAATGTCTTTTAACGCATGCTCACTTTCAGTTGAGACCTGCTCAGATATTGTTGATCGTAATTTTTGTAGTAAATCGAGTGCGCTTTTTTTAGCTTCTGGTATGCCTTCAAGCATCAGAATTAATGCTAAATCAAAGGTTCTGGTGAGCATGTCTTGCAATTGTGCTGCTACATTATCCGTATTCTTTGGAGCGGCTGGACTTGTTGTTACATCGACACTTGAGCTGACATCAGATAATTCATTATTAGCGGATGTTGATTGGACATCAATGGGCCCTGCTTCATTGTCCCATGAGCGTATGAATGCTTCTATTTTTCAGCCAATATCTCAGGCTTTTTACCGAAATTGATTAGTACGTGATTAAGCCCATCTTTTTTACGGCTCAGTGTATATG
>JAPKBG010000025.1 GCA_028823485.1 Methylophilaceae bacterium
AACTCGTAACTAAAGCTTGGGAAGCTGCCGTGATACCTTTTCACCATACCCGCCACTGGGGCACGGGATAGCTATATAAACAAGGGATAATCTTGATTTACCTAATGCAAATCTTCCTTAGGTTTAGCTGTTTATGGCTTTTGTGTGAAATAATAAGTAGTGACAGGGGTAGTGACAGGAGTGGTGACATAAATATCTTGGATATGGTGGCTCAAGTAGCTCCAACCCAAGACGCACCAAAGTTGCAACACAACAATCTTTACTGGGCTAGTCTGCTAAAGGTCTTGATGGTGCTTTCTTAGGTGCATCAGCCACTACAGTGCAGCGCATGAAGGCACGTTGGTAGAGGACCGTAGCGCCTCACTGAGCAGCAGTAAGCTCTTGGTTACATGAGTTCACTTGAGGCTGCTGTGAGCCTGTAAGGTGCTTATGAGGGAGCGTGGAACCTCCAGATCATACCCGAATGAATCCGTCTGCCCCCTTATCGACCTATGAATCCAAGACAAAGATTTACTTTTGGTCGGCTACAGAAACCTAATGGGCATTGAACGAGGCAAGGTTTGAATAACCTATGAGCAATCGGCTAACCCGCAAATTGCCATCGCTGTAGCACAATAATCATTTGGTCAGCTTTGAGTGCGTTTGTACTTGCAGAGGTAGCCTCAGAGGAAATGCCGTAAGCCTCCTCAAACTTACAATCAAGACAAGCTATCTTGGTCGCATCGTATGTCACGGTCCGTCCGTTACACACTGGACAAATGGCCTGAACGTCATCGTTGAACATGATGGGTTATCTTCCTTGGGTACAAAGAGCTAAACGCAGTTTTTACGTGCAAGTTCGGCACTCTGTTCAAAATTAGTTTTGTTAAAAGAATAAAGGCTGTAAATGTCCGAAACTGTCCCCGTAACCTCTCCTTGAATACTAAAGATACTCATGTAGTTTGATGGTTTTGATGAGCCTGACCAAGGGCCAGAAATGATCAATGCGTTATCCTTAACCTGAACTTTTGCGGCGCGAGCAGACACCTTGCTTCCAGCAACCATAAATTGGTCCAATTGGACATGTTTAGTGTAGGAATTAAAATGTGGCTTCCCTTCAATTTTCAATAAAAATCTCATTTTTTTATCTTTTCCACAGAATAGCGTTAGTTGTTTTTTCTTGTCCTCAGACCTTGAAAAAGCGACAATCCCGCGACCCCAAAGTTCAATATTCCAAGGTGAAAAAATGAAGGGGTTTAACTCAAGGTTAGTGGACTTGAATTCTTCACGTGTCAGCCAGCGAATATCCTCTGCAGAAGTTCCAACCATGTGCGAAATTATCTTAGGGTCTATTCCCATCTGAATGTAATGCGTCAAAATCAGGCCAATGAAAGTTTGTGTCAAAGACATGTTTGATTTCAAATCGGCGAACGTAACTAGCGTTCCTCTAGCTACATTGTTGTAGTCGCGCGACATCTGGTGGACACCAATTCTGGAACCCGTACTGGCTCTTCGCTCGACACCACCTGCAAAAGCAAGAACACAAGAGCTTGCGCAAACACCAGGTTTTACTTCAGAGAACGCTCCAGTTTTAACACTCTTAGCGACGGCTGTTCGGAAACCTGACTTGCGGATGAAGGTGCCTATCTTGATCCCTTCAAGTACATTTCCCCCGCCAGAATTCAGTACGATACGCTGATTAGGCCATATATTTGTCTCCTCCAGGAACCTCTCAAACTTTTTCGAATCTCCCTTCTCAAAAGTTCCATCCGCGTGTATCCAAGTGCTTTCGCCATCAATTCGCATAGCGCCGTCGAAGTGTTCAGAAAACTCTAGTGCGTTAGCTTTAGAGAACAATGAAATAAGAAGAGTCAGCGCCAAAGTAATGAGTGTTAGAGCTTTTACAGATAGCCGTGTCATTTCGTTAATCCTCAATATCGCAAACAATTAGTTTTTCCTATTTAACCCAGCAACATTGTGGCCAATCTCAGCCAATACAGCAATAACTACGGCCCCAAGCAATCCACTCGCTAAAGTCACAAATGCCAAAAGTGCATTGCTGTCCAAAAATAAAATCAGAAAAGCACCAACGCTACAGAAAGCAATTACAGCAGCACAAAAATTAGCCGCAGATGCTGCTGTTGTTGTGGGTTTATACTGCAAAGGCTCCTCAGTTATTGTAGTTCCATCCACGATGTCAGGCGTGGGTTCACTCCAGTTGGAATGGCCTTCGGGCCAACTATCTTGTTTTACACAATCTGAACAGCGACGGTATTTGTCGCCCTCCCAAAAGCCTAGTTTTTTGTCACAAACAATACATTCAGCCATCTTTAGACTCCCTCGTCAGCTTCAATCACAACAGCAGTCCCACTCGCCACCAGCATGACCATAGAGCCAGCAGCAGATAACTCCACATAATCTAGGTCAACACCCACAACGGCATTAGCACCTACCTCGTAGGCTTCTTTCTTGAGTTCATACAGGACAGTCTTGCGGCTATCACGCA